>CAZJAR010000052.1:0-16418 GCA_964543785.1 uncultured Synergistaceae bacterium
CTCAGCGGCCCGGCGACCCTCATGCCGGAGAACACGGCGTCCCTCGGCGTCGGGTACGTTTCCGACGCCCGCGAGGCGGCCGAAGGGGCGGACATACTCTACTTCCTCCGGATGCAGCGGGAGCGGCAGGAGGACGGCCTCATTCCATCCATTGACGAGTACCATCGCCGCTGGGGCGGGACGGACAGCCTGGTGTCCCTCGCATCACCCCGGGCCGTGGTGATGCACCCCGGGCCCATGAACCGCGGAATGGAGATTGCGTCCTCCGTGGCCGACGGCTCCAGGAGCGTCATCCTCGATCAGGTCCGGAGCGGTGTCGCCGTCCGGATGGCCCTGCTCTATCTTTGCCTTGGAGGTGTGCGATAGATGATACTGCTGAAGAATGCCCGAATTTTCGACGGCAAAAACCTCGGGACGGCATGCGAGGACCTTCTCCTGAAGGACGGCGTGGTCGCCCGCAGGGGCAGCGGCCTTTCCGCCGAGGGCGCCGAGGTGTTCGATCTCGGAGGGAAGCTGGCCTGTCCCGGGTTCATTGATCTTCACGTTCATTTCCGGGATCCCGGCTACGAATGGCGGGAGGATACGGAAAGCGGCGCCCGGGCGGCTGCGGAGGGCGGATTCACCACGGTGGTGACGATGCCGAATACCGATCCCGCGGTGGACAATCCCGTCACCGTTGAATACCTGGTCTCCCGGGGGAAGAGGGCCGGGGCTTCGAGAGTGCTTCCGTCGGGGTGCGTCAGCAAGGGGCGCCAGGGGAAACAGCTCGCTGAGCTTGGCATGATGGCCGAGTCCGGGGCGGTCTTCTTCACCGATGACGGCGCCCCCGTGTCGGACGCCAAGCTGCTGAAGACGGCCCTCCTCTATGCGAGGGACCTGGACGTGAGAATAATGGAGCACCCGGAGGAGCCGTCCCTGACCGCGAAGTCACAGGTTAACGAGGGTGCGGTCTCGGCCGCGAGCGGCATGAAAGGGTGGCCTGCGTCTGCTGAGCTGATCGACATCCAGCGGGGAATAGCCCTGTGCCGGGAGACGGACAGCCCGATCCATTTCACCCACGTGAGCACGGAGCTGGGCATAGACGCCATACGGCAGGCAAGGAAGGAGGGGCTTCCCGTTTCCTGTGACGTGACTCCCCACCACCTCTCTCTCGACGAGACCTACGTCCTTGTCAGCCGGTACTCTTCGGCCTACAAGGTGAGCCCTCCCCTCAGGACGCGGAAGGATGTCAAAGCGCTGTGGGACGCCGTCGCCGACGGCACGGCGGACGCCATAGTCACCGACCACGCGCCCTACCACGTGGATGACAAGGACGTTCCCTTCCAGGAGGCCCTGAGCGGCATCGCCTCCCTGGAATGCGCCGTTGCGGTGGTCCTTGACACCTGGGCGAAGACCGGCAGGCCTGTCCCCCTGGAACGCCTCCTCCCGCTTTTCACCTCCGGGCCCGCGGCCCTGCTTTCCCGTCCGTGGCGTTCCCTGGGGTGGCTGAAGGAAGGATCTCCCGCCGACGTCACCGTGCTTGATCTCGAAGCGATTCAGCGGGTGGATGTGAACCAGTGGAAGAGCAAGGCCCGGATCTGCCCCTGGGACGGAGAAATGCTGCAGGGATGGCCTGTTATGGCGCTGGTGGATGGAAAGGTCGTCATGAACAGGCTGAAGGACGGCGAATGACCTGCGGAGGAAACTCGCCGAGGGATTACGGGGCGGTGGTGGCAGGGAGCCGTCCCCTCGGCGACGGGACCGTCCTGCTGGCCGTGTCCTGTCCGGAAATTGCCGGGGCCGCCGAGCCGGGGCAGTTCGTCATGGTCCGGCCCGGACCGGGGAATGATCCCTTCCTGGGGCGCCCCCTCGCTGTGGCGGATGTGGCGGGAGACATTTTCAAGATGGTCTGCCGGATCGCGGGAAGGGGGACGGCCTTCCTCGCCGCGAAGCGGCAGGGAGATTCCATGATTGTCAGGGGTCCTGTCGGAACTGGCTTTTTTTCCTCGCTGGAGGGAGCCCCCCTGCCGAAAAAGGTCATTCTCGCCGGCGGCTCCGTGGGTGCGGCGCCCCTTCTGTTCGCCGCCCGCAGGCTGGGGATGTCCCGCATCGAAAAGACGGTCATGGGGGTGGCCGGAAAAGGCTGGGAGGGGTTTGCCGAGTGGCTGAAGGAGGCCTTCCCCGGCGTGGACCTCTATTCGGATGACGGCACCCTCGGAAAGAAGGGAACGGTCCTGTCCGGCCTCCCCGGCGAGATTCCCGAAGGAACGGAGATCTGGGCCTGCGGCCCGGAGGGAATGCTGAAGGCCCTTGCGGCAAGGTACCCGGGCCAGGGCGCCCGGATCCGGGCGGCCCTCGAGTCCAGGATGGCCTGCGGTATGGGCGGATGCCTTGGGTGCGTCATCCCCACCGTGTCGGGAAACCGGAGGGTGTGCGTGGACGGCCCTGTCTTTACCGCGGATGAGGTGAAGTGGAATGAACTCTCCCCGTGCTGACCTTTCAGCCGCCGTCGGCGGTCTGATCCTTGAAACACCGGTGGTGATCGCCTCCGGGGTGTGGCCCTACGATCCCGCCCTCTGGTCCTCGGAGCGGCTGGAGGGGGTTGGCGCCCTCTGCACCAAGGCCGTGAGCCTCCATCCCCGGGAGGGGAACAGGGGCGTGAGGGTCTGGGAGACCCCCTGCGGGATGCTGAACAGCATCGGACTGCAGAACCCGGGCGTCAGCGGGTTCCTGCGGGAGCATCTCCCCGTCGTCCGGAGCTCGGGGCGTCCTTTTCTCGTGAACCTCGTCATGGAATCGGGACAGGACGTCAGGGAGAACCTCGCCGCTCTCCGGGACGCTCCCGGGGGGATCCCTGCGGTGGAGCTGAATATCTCCTGCCCCAATGTGGAAGGTGACGGCATGGCCTGGGGCATTTCCCCGGAGAGTGCCGCGAAGGCGGTGGCTATCGCCAGAAGTGAGTGGAAGGGCCCCCTGTGGGTCAAGCTCACCCCCCAGGCACCCGACCTGTCCGCAGTGGCACAGGCGGCGGAGTCGGAGGGTGCTGACGCACTGGTGTGCGGCAATACCTGGCTCGGCATGGCCATGGACCTGAAAAGGAAGCGTCCTGTATTCCAGAGGGTCATGGCAGGCCTGTCAGGTCCTGCGGTCTTCCCCCTCGCCCTGCGTACGGTCTGGCAGGCAGCGGGAGCGGTATCCATTCCGGTTGTTGGGTGCGGCGGCGTGGCACGGTGGGAGGACGCTGCGGCAATGATCCTTGCCGGGGCATCCGCTGTGGAGGTCGGCAGCGCCATGTTCGCCGACTTCGATCTTCCCCGGAAGATTACGGAAGGCCTTGCGGGCTATGCGGAGGACGAAGGGGTTGCCAGCCTGGCAGGCCTCGTTGGCCTCGGACGGAAATAGAGAGAACGACGGGAGGAAGAACATGGGGACCGGACTGAACCATCTCATTCTCGCCCTTGACGTGGAGCGGGTGGAAGAAGGCAGGGAACTGCTCTCCGCCCTCAGGGGCGGACTGAAATACGTGAAGATAGGGCACCAGCTCTATGCCCGGGGAGGCATTTCCTTCCTGAAGGAGATCATGGCCATGGACTATTCCGTTTTTCTTGACATCAAGGTCCATGATATTCCCAACACGGTATTCATGGCGGTGGATGCCCTTGCCTCGGAAGGGCTCTGGGCACTCACTCTCCACTGCGGCGGCGGACGAAAGATGCTCGAGGAGGCCGGGAGGGCGAAGGAAAAGGCGGGCTCCGGCATGAACCTCCTTGGGGTGACGGTACTCACCAGCTTTGACGCCACCTCCTGGGAGGAGGTGGCACCGGGATGCCCCATGTCCCTGGCCCTGGAAAAACGGGCTTCCCTGTGCAGGGAAACGGGAATGGACGGCATCGTCTGCTCTCCTCTGGACCTCCCTGTGGTCACCGTCGCCGGCAGAGGCCTGTTCACCGTGGTTCCGGGCGTGCGCCCCGCATCGCTGAATGACGACCAGGCCCGTACTGCCACACCGCAGAAGACAGTCAGCGAAGGAGCGGACTACATCGTGGTGGGGCGTCCCATTGTGAACGCTCCCGACCGGATCGCCGCGGTGAAGAACATCGCGGCCGCAGTTGAGGAGGGGTTGGCATGGAGGAAACGGTAATGCTCGGACGGCTGAAAGAAATGATGAAGGAAAGCGGCGCTCACCTGGAGGGCCATTTCCTGCTCACCTCGGGAAACCACAGCAGCGACTATATGCAGTGCGCCCTGCTGCTCCGCTTCCCGAAGTTCGCCGCCTTCGCCGGAGAAGCACTGGCGGAGAAAGTGGCCGGGTTTTCCCCGGACATAATCGCGTCTCCGGCCCTTGGCGGGCTCATAATAGGCCATGAAACGGCCAGGGCCCTGGACATTCCCTTTATCTTCTGCGAACGGCAGGACGGCGCCATGTCGCTCCGGCGGTTTCCCTTCCCGGAGGGCAAACGGGTGGTGGTTATCGAAGACGTTGTCACCACAGGCGTTTCAAGCGGTGAGGTGGGGGCCGTGCTCGCCGCCGGGGGAGCAGAATGGGTGGGAACCGGTGCGGTCATCGACCGGAGCGGGGGAACATCCACCCTGCCTTCGGCCCCGGAGTCCCTGTGGAAGGTGGACTTTCCCCTCTGGAAACCGGAGGAGTGCCCCCTCTGCGCGAAGGGAATCCCCCTGGTGAAGCCCGGCAGCAGGCCGAAAAAAAGCTGAAGCGCCTCTTTCCCCGGCACCGAGGATCGAGTCCCCTTTCTCAAAATCCGCGGACTCCGGTGACGCTCCCCGGGATTTTGGGCTTCCGGGCCTCGGTATCGAACTGAAGAACCGGAAAATGGGCCTCTCCTCCTTCGCCGGATTTCGGTCCGCAGCGGAAATCTCCCGTCTCTTCGCCTTCGCGGCGGCACGGGCCGGGAGCACCTCATCCCCGGCAAGGAGGCCATGTTCATCGAGACGGAAGGGAACGCTTCTGCCCGGGAATGGGCTGAAATCTGTGTCCGGTGTTCCTGCGAAGGCCGCTACCATTCAAAACGTACGGGTGGAAAATCCACGGAGATGATCTCAAACCGAACCGGTTCCTCAAAGTGAATCGCAAACATCGCCTGGAATCGTTGGCCGCAGCCGGCGCATTTGTATTCATCCGGAATGGTGACGCTTTTGCATGGGGTTCCGGTGGGCGGCAGGAAGATGTCGATGCCCCGCGTTATGTCGTTCGGATGGGAACAGGCGGGACAGCGTACGATGAGTGGGGCCGCATCAGCCCCGATGTTTTTTCCCGAGAAGCGAAATTCGCCGTACCGGCTCAGGACGGACTGCGCGTAATAGAACACCCACCAGACCGAATATTTCGGATCCCTTCCCTGGCGTACATCCGTGAGATTTTCGAGAAGTTCTCCGATCATCCCGATGTCGCCTTTCAGACTGTCGCCGTTCTTCCCCGAAAGCTGGTCCCTGAGCCCCGCGACTCGCTTCGCGACATCGTCGAGATGCCGGAGAAAAGCTCCGCTGTGTTTCCCGCGGGCTTCCCGGAGCCTTGCCCCCGCGATTGTTTCCGCCTGTTCCAGGCTCTCTTTGAAATGCTGGAGTCTGCCGGTTTCATGATCGTCGAGATATCCCCGTTCATCGGCGAATTCCAGACCGGTGATCTCGTTGGAGTAATGCTGCACTTTTTCCGAAAGAAAATAGATATCGAAGAGAACGGATTGAAAATCCAAGCGGCCCACCTCACCGTAGGGGATCGTTGTTCTCCCGGACGTTTAAGCATCATGCACGTCCCCGGTTTTTCTCACGAAGAATATTATACAACTGAGGGCGCCGGTCGGCATGGATCATTCCGGGATCAGCGACGCCCCCATTCCGCCAGGAAGACGGCGGAGCCGGCAAAAACGCGCCGTCCGCAGGTGCGCCGGGGGCAGTGTGTTTTTTCCCTTCTCCCGCGGTGATACAATGGACATTTGAAAGGAGCGGGACGGATGAAAAAAAGAGCGGCGGTTTTCTTTCTCGCTGCGTCGGCGGTTCTCGTGATCCTTGCCCTGGCACCTGGGGGCGGAAAGAACGGAGACCGGCAGACCGGCGGGATCCCCGGGACGGAACGGGCTGTGCGGGCCGCTGCCATCGCCGGGGAGCTCGCGTCCGTTGCGAGGTCGCAGCTGGACTCCCTCTCCGGGGATGCCCGGAAAGACGTTGAGAGGGTTGTCCGGGAGCTGGAGAACGGGGCTGAGCAGGTCCGGAAACTTCTCGCGGATTCAGGACCGGGAGAAACCCTCGACGCGGCCGCCGACACCCTTGAAAAGCTGCTCTCCGGAATCATCGCCGATTACCGCCCCGATCCTCCACAACAAAGGGAAGGGAGCGCATCTCCGTGACGACGAACGAGGAAACGGTCCGGCTCGCCCAGAGGGTGAACGGAATGGTGAAAGCCTACATGGCGGTTCAGGACGACCTGTTCCGGCCGTCCCTCAGGAAGATTCTCAGGATTCCAGGCATTTACAAACCCGTGGATTACGGGAACAACGGGAAGATCCTCGAGGGACTCCTGGATGAACTCGGCGGAGTCAAGTCGGCCATACGGCACGACGTTCCGGACTCCTCCCCGGAGGAAACCCGGTTTCTCGGCGCTCTCAGAGGGTACGTTTCCCTCATGACGTCCGCGGTCGAGAAGCTCCGGCTCATCTGCGGCAGGCTTGATGAGCGGAGCAGGGGGGCAGCCTACGGAAAAGAGGACTACAGGAGCGACATGACGGAGCTGAGAGTCATCCAGAAAAAGCACCTCGATGCCGGTCTGAAGCTGAACGGCATGATGAAGGATCTGGCGGCCGGCCAAAAGGAAGAAGGAGCGGGAACCTGAGGTTTTTCCCGAACATCGGAAAAGAAAAAAAGTCCCTTTCCGGGAACTCCCGGAAAGGGACTTTTTGTTCATTTTTCTTTTTAAGCTTGACATTAATGTTCTTATGAGGGTATCCTATCAAATGTATATGGGTTGTATTTTCCCTGCATACAAGAAAGAACGGCCCCCACATCCGCGAGAGGAGCGTTCCGAGTGCGCAAAAAAAAGAAAGACCTGGCGTATGAAGAAATCCGGAAGCTGATTCTCCAGAGACGCTCCACCGACCGTTTCACTCTGTCAGAAAATTCACTGGCATCAGAGATGCGCATGAGCCGTACCCCCATAAGGGAAGCCCTTCAGCGTCTCCAGACCGAGGGATTCATCGAGATTCACCCGAACCGCGGGGTGGTCATTCCCGAGGTGTCGGTGGTGGAGGTGAACGAAACCTTCGCCCTCCGCATGGCAGTGGAGGAGTTCGTCATCCGGGAGATGGCGCCCCAGATGTCCCCTGAACAAATCGGTGAGATGGACATGTTCCTCGGCCGCCAGAAGGAAGCCATGGAACGGAACGACGTTCTGGAATACCTCCGGCACGACAAGGATTTTCACGACCTCTTCTTCCGCCTGTACGCCAACACGCTCATCTTCAACACCATACAGCGGGTTCTTGACAGGTTCTATTCCATGGGAACCAACGTGCTCCGGAGACCGGGGAGCGTCCAGCGCTCCTTCGCGGAACACTGCGCCATCGCCGACGCAGTAAAAAACGGCGACGGCGGGAAGGCCGCGGCGGCCATGCACGACCACCTCATCACGGGAAAGAATAACGTGCTTTCCATTCCGGGAACTATCGAGATCGTCGTCTGACGGTCCCGTTTTTTGAACAGTCGCACCGCATTTTCTATCGAAAGCAATTCAATACCGGGTTCAGCTTCAGAAAGGGGGGGGCTTTTCGCCGCTCCGGAATGCAGCGGGGAGCGGTGCACGGTGGGCTTTTACCCGCCGGGGCAGGAGGAACCAAGACCAGAATTTTGACGAGGTGATCTTCATGTGTGCATTGCCGGTACGGAAAGAGGCGACTCTTCCTCTGACACGGTACGATAAAGAAACGCTGAAGTATTTTTATGAAACCATGGTGAAAATCCGCAATTTCGAGCTTACCGTGGAGAAATTTTTCTTCGAGGGAGAGATCCCCGGGTTCGTTCACCTCTACATAGGCGAGGAAGCAACCGCCACGGGCGTCATGGCGAACCTCAGGAAAACGGACTATATTCAGAGCACCCACAGGGGACACGGCCACACTATCGCCAAGGGCGCCGACCTGAAGCACATGATGGCCGAGATCTTCGGGAAGATCACGGGATGCTGCAAGGGCAAGGGAGGTTCCATGCACATCGCTGATTTCAGCGTGGGCATGCTGGGCGCCAACGGGATCGTCGGCGGCGGCTTCACTCTCGCTACCGGCGCCGCGCTGGCCCAGAAAATGCAGAAGACCGACGGCGTTGCCGTGGCATTCTTCGGTGACGGCGCCTCCAACAGGGGAACCTTCCACGAGGCGGCCAACATGGCTGCAGCCTGGAAACTGCCGGTGATCTTCCTCTGTGAAAACAACCAGTGGGCTTCCACCACTCCCTACCGGACCACCACGGCTGTTGACGACATATCCGACCGGGCGCAGGGATACGGCATGCCAGGCGTGATCGTGGACGGCAACGACGTGTTCGCCGTGTACGAAGCTGCGAAGGATCTCATCGAACGGGCCCGCAGGGGAGAGGGACCGGCGATTCTCGAGTGCAAGACCTACCGGATCAAGGGCCATTTTGTGGGCGATCCGGAGATGTACCGCACCAAGGAAGAGGTCCAGAAGGTACTCGACGAGACGGATCCCATTCCGAGGTTCGAGGCGAAGGTTCTCAAGGCGAAGGTCATGACGAAGAAGGAACTTGAAGCCATCAGGACCAGGGTCGAGAAAGAACTGGCCGAGGCGCTGGAATTTGCCCGCACGTCTCCAGAACCGGAAGTGTCTGCCCTGTTCGAAGGGCTCTATGTGTAAGGCGGTGGACAGAATGAAGACAATCAGTTTTTCACAGGCGACGCTTGAAGCCATGCAGGAGGAGATGTCACGGGACGAACGTGTGTTCGTCATGGGCGAGGACATCGCCCGACAGGGGGGCATCTTCGGCCAGTTCAAGGGACTCCCGGCGCAGTTCGGGAAGGAGCGGGTCATGGACACGCCCATCAGCGAGACGGCCATTGTGGGTGCCTGTATAGGCGCTGCCCTTGCCGGAATGCGTCCCGTGGCGGACATGCATTTTGCCGATTTTGCGGGAGTCTGCTTCGATGAGATCTACAACCAGATGGCCAAGATCTACTATATGTTCGGCGCGCAGAAGCCCGTCTCCATGGTGCTCAGGGCCCCGGACGGACTCGTGAACCAGGCGGCTGCCCAGCATTCCCAGTCCCTGGAGGCCTTTTTCTGCCACATCCCGGGCCTGAAGGTGGTCATCCCCTCCAATCCCGCGGATGCCAAGGGACTCCTGAAAGCCGCCATCCGGGACGATAACCCGGTCATCTACTTTGAGCACAAAGCCCTGTTCTCCATGAAGGGAGAGGTCCCCGAGGAGGAGTACCTCACCCCCATCGGCAAGGCGAAGGTTGTGCGGGAGGGCAGGGATGTCACCCTCGTATCGTACTCCATGACCATGAACCTTTCGATCAAGGCCGCGGACATGCTGGAAAAAGAAGGTATCAGCGTGGAGCTCATCGACCTGCGGACCATTTCTCCCATCGACAGGGAGACGATCCTGAATTCCGTGGCCAAGACATCCAGGCTCGCCATCGCCCACGAGGCGGTGAAGCAGGGAGGCGTAGGCGCCGAGATTTCTGCCATCGTTGCCGAAGAGGCCATTGACTGCCTCGATGCCCCCATCGTGAGGATCGGGTCGCCCTTCACCCCTGTGCCCTTCGCACGGCCGCTGGAGCAGGCCTATCGCATCACCCCCGACAAGATCGCGGCGGCGGTCCGGGGGATGATGTAAGCCCCGGGGAGCCAGACGTGGCTGCGGAGAGAGTCTCCTCTGCAGAGGGCCGCATTTCCTCGACGGTCCTCGGGAGGGTTTCGCCGGGAGAGGATATTTTTTCTGCCGTCAGGGAAATCTGCGCACGCCACGGCATCCGGTCCGGCCACATCGGCTCCATGATCGGCAGCCTCAGATCGGCGGACGTGGTCTGCGTGACCCCCGACCCCGAAAACCCCGGGCGGGCTGTCTACCTCGAGCCGCTCCATCTGGAGGGCTGCATAGAACTCATCACCGTCGCAGGCATTATCGGCGTGGACGACAAGGGAGAGCTTTCCGTCCATCTTCACGGGGTTCTTGCGGGAAGCGACATGAAACCCGTGGCCGGGCATCTTGCCGACAAGGGAGAAAATCGTGTCCTCGCCACGGCGGAAATAGTTATCAACGGCTTTTCGGGAGCGGAATTCATCCGGTCCCACGACGAGGAAACAGGTTTCGTGCTCTTCAAGGTCCGCTCCTCCGGTTCCTGAAAGGGCCGGGGCGCGGGAACATCCTGTTGCAGCGGGAGGTGATCGGCCCCGAACGGCGACCAAGCACCGGAAACTGCGCTGTAGGAAAAAGGTTCCATACCACATACTCAGGAGGTTGAGGGAATGAAAAAGATCGTTGCATTGCTCATCGCTGTTGCTGTTCTGTGTTCCGTGTCCGTGCCGGCGTTCGCCGCGTACAAGGACGAGTACAAGCTCGACATCGTGCCGAGCCTGACCACCGCATGGGGAATGGGTGCCCAGTACTTCACCGAGCTCGTGAAGGAAAGAAGCGGCGGCAAGATCAACATCAAGGTGTATCCCGGATCCCAGCTTACCACCGGAAAGCAGACCAACGCCTTCCTTCTTGTCCGGAACGGCACCATCGACTTCGCCGTCCAGTCATCCATCAACTACTCACCCCAGCTTGTCCAGCTGAACCTTTTCGCCCTTCCCTTCTTCATCGCGAACCAGCCCGACCGGTACGTCGCTCTTGACGCCGTCAAGGCAGGGGAAGCCGGGAAAATGGTCATCAAGGCCATCGAGGACAAGGGAGTCACGTTCCTTGCCTTCGGAGAGAACGGATTCCGTGAACTCACCAATTCCAAGAAAGCAATCAGGACCCCCGACGACCTCGCCGGCATGAAGATCCGGGTTGTGGGCAGCCCCCTCTTCCTCGATACCTTCCGGGCACTGGGCGCCAACCCCGTGAACATGAACTGGAGCGACACCATGGCTGCTATCCAGCAGGGCGTCGTGGACGGCCAGGAAAACCCCATCAGCACCTTCTACCCCGTGAAGATGCACGACTATCACAAGTTCATGACCGACTGGCACTACGTGGTTGACCCCACGCTGTTCGTTGTGAACCCCGGTGTCTGGGGCTCCTTCTCCGCAGAGGACCAGAAGATGATCCAGGAAGCCGCCGTGGAAGCGGGCAAGTACCAGATCGCTCTCGCCCGCATCGGCCTCGACGACGGCACCGCCCAGAAGTATCTCGAGGGCATCGGCAAGGTTCCCGAGATCACCGACTGGTACGGCACCCTGAAGACCGCGGGCATGGATGTGGCCATCCTTACCGCCGAAGAGACGAAGGCTTTTGCCGACAAGACCGCACCCGTGCTTGAAGCATGGAAGTCCAAGGTGGGCGAGGATCTTGTCAAGGCCGCCGAGGCCGACATGGCCGCAGCGGCGAAGAAATAGCGGACGGTTCGAGTGACTTCCGGGGGGAGGGGATCCCTCCCCCCGGTTCCGCGCGGGGGCTTTCTCTTCTCCTTCCAGGAGAAATGGGGAATTCTCCTTGTCTTTTCTCAGAAGGGATTGTCCGAAATGGCCAAGAAAATTTTCGATCATTTTGAAGAAATTCTCGGATCAATGATCCTCATGGTGATGGCGGTGATCACCTTCGCCAATGTCATCACCCGCTATTTCATCTTTCAGGCCCTGGCATTCACGGAGGAAGTCACCATCAACCTCTTCGTCTGGCTTGTCATGCTGGGCACGGCCATCGCCTTCAAAAAGGGAACGAACCTCAGCATGACCTTCATCTACGATCTCTTTCCCAAAAAGGGAAAGAAGCTGTGTTTTCTCATCGGCACGGCCATGTCTCTCATTTTCTTCGGCCTCCTCGCCTATCTCGGGTATCTCGAGGTCATAGATGAAATCGACCTGGGCGTCACCACAGAATCCCTTGAAATACCGGTCTATTACTACACCATAGCCCTGCCGGTCTTTTCCGTCCTTATTTTTGTGCGTATCGTGCAGGCTGCGCTGGAAACAATCCGCAGGAACGAATACTAGGAGGGACGAGAGATGGAGTCTTTGCTTCACGAACCCGCATTCTGGACGATCGTCCTTTTCATCGTGCCCCTCCTGCTCAGGGTTCCGATCGCGGTAGCCCTCGGCATGGGAACTATTTTCGTGGTCTGGAACTGGAATATGGGGTACCAGATGCTGTCCTACAGCTTTTTCGCAGGCATCGCGAAATTCCCTCTCCTGGCGATTCCCTTTTTCATCCTCGCCGGGGTCATCATGGAAAAAGTCGGCATCGCCGAACGGATCATCAATCTCATCAAGCAGCTCGTGGGTGACATGACCGGAGGCCTTGCCGTGGCAACAGTCATAGTGGCCGCATTCTGGGGCGCCGTGAGCGGTTCGGGCCCCGCAACGGTTGCCGCCCTGGGGCTCATTCTCATCCCCGGCATGGCCGAGGCGGGATACGACAAGGCTTTCGCCGCCGCCACGGTTTCAGTGGCGTCCGGGCTGGCCATCATCATCCCGCCGAGCATCTCCTTCATTGTCTATGGCGACATCATGCAGCAGTCTGTTGGTACGCTCTTTGCTGCCGGAGTCGTTCCGGGCATTGTGGTGGCGGGATTTCTCTGCGTTGCGGTTTTTCTTGTCAGCAAAAAACGGGGCTACAGGGGCCAGCCGCGGGGCAGTGCCTCCGTCGTTCTCAAGTCCCTGTTCGATGCCTTCTGGGGGCTTTTTACGCCAGTCATCATCCTCGGCGGCATCTACGGCGGCGTCTTTACTCCCACTGAAGCCGCGGCGGTGGCAGTCTTTTATGGTCTCTTCGTGGGCATATTCGTCTACCGGACGCTCACCTTCCGGGTGCTCTACGAGATCCTCGCCGAGACCGTGGCGGGCACCTCGGTGGTCATGATCGTGGTCACCTGCGCGGGCCTGTATTCCTGGCTCGGTGCCACTGTGGGCCTCATCGACAAGGTTGCCGCCCTTCTGCTCGGCATCTCCGAGAATCCTGTGGTCATCCTGCTGATGATCAACATCATTCTTCTCTTTGCCGGGATGCTCCTCGACGCCATTTCCATCGCTTACGTCTTCCTGCCGATTCTCGCTCCCATCATCATAACCTTTGGATGGGATCCCATCTGGTTCGGCGTCATGATGACCGTCAACATGGCCATCGGGCAGGTGACTCCCCCTGTAGCGGTCAACCTCTTCGTGGGCGCACGGATCAGCGGCCTGACCATGGAACAGATCAGCAGGCCTGCGATCCCCCTGCTCATAGCATCAGTCATCGCACTCGTCATCATCACCGCTTTCCCGGGAATCACGCTTTTCCTTCCCAGGCTCATGGGGATGATGTAGCCGGTTTTTTTGCACCAAGCGTCACGATCTGAGCGCTCAGCGCCGTTCTCCAGAAGGAGGGTTCAACAAATGGCAACACCGGTAACCATGCCCAAGCTCGGGCTGACAATGAACACGGGGGTGATCTCCCGGTGGAACAAAAAGGAAGGGGAATCCGTCGCGAAGGGCGAGATTCTCATGGTGGTCGCCACTGACAAGCTGACTTTCGACGTGGAGTCCCCTGAAGCGGGTACACTTCTGCGGATTCTCGTTCCCGAAGGAAAGGACGTTCCCGTGGGTGAACTGCTCGCCTACCTCGGTCAGGCAGGGGAAGCCGTTCCCGGAGCTCCGGCTCCGGAAGCCGCCGGGTCTGCCCCGGCACAGGCCGTTTCTTCGGCTTCGCCGGAGAAGCCTTCTGTCCGCGGCGCGGCCCTGCCCGCAGGACTGCGGGCAACTCCCCTGGCACGGAAGATCGCCCGGGACGGGGGGATTGACCTTTCGGCCGTGGCAGGATCAGGGCCGGAAGGCAGGATAGTCCGGAAGGACGTCGAGGCCTTCGCAGCCTCCGCCCCGGAGAGCAGGAAAGTCAAGACCAGCCCGGCGGCCGCGAAAGCCGCAGCAGAACTCGGCGTGGACGTTTCCTCAATAACGGCGGACGGACGGGTCATGAAGGCCGACGTGCTCAAGGCCGCATCTCCCGCCGCCGGAACCGCTCCCCGTGATGTCCGTCTGCCCCTGACACCCATGCGGAAGGTCATCGCCGAGCGCATGACCCTGAGCAGGGCCACCATTCCCTCCGTGGCCTACGACATGGACGTGGACTTCACTGCGCTTGCCGACTTCAGGGCGAAGGTGAAGGCCGAAGGGGCGAAGCGGGGCGTCAAGATTTCCTACAACCACATCCTCATGAAGATCTGTGCGGCGGCAGTGAAGGACGTCCCCCTGGCGAACTCATCCTTCGACGGGGATGCCATTCTCCTCCACGGGAACGTGAACATCGGCCTTGCCGTCGCTGTGGACGGAGGACTCCTCGTTCCCAACGTGAAGGCCGTCCAGGAAAAGAGCCTTGTCGAAATAGCGGAGGAGACTGAACGGCTCGTGGAGCAGGCGAGGTCAGGAAGACTGGCCCTGGAAGACATGCAGGGCGGAACCTTTACCATCACGAACCTCGGCATGTTCGGTACTCAAAGCTTCACCCCCATCGTCAACCCGCCGGAGGCGTGCATCCTCGGCGTGAACACGATCACGGAAAAGCCCGTGGTGGTGGGCGGGGCAGTGGCCGTCCGCCCCATGTCAGTGCTCTCCCTGGTGGCGGATCACCGGATTCTCGACGGGGCCGAAGCGGCCCGGTTCCTCGCCAGGGTCAGGGAACTGGCGGAAAACCCCTGGCTTCTTCTTCTGTAGGCCGGGAAGACGAAATGCGGATTGCCCGGCGGGAGATTTTGTGTCCCGCCGGGTTTTTTATTGAACAGAACGGGAGGTTTTAGAAATGGCTGTTGTGACGATGCCCAAACTGGGCCTGACGATGAACGAGGGGACGGTCTCCCGGTGGAACAAAAAGATTGGGGACCAGGTGGAGAAGGGGGAAATCCTTCTTGTGGTGGCGACCGACAAGCTCACATTCGAGGTTGAGGCCGCAGAGTCCGGCGTGCTGTCCGAAATCCTGGTGAAAGAAGGGGAAGCGGCTGCAGTGTCGGCTCCCATAGCGCGGATCGGCGGGGGAGGGGCTGAAAATATCCCGGTGACCGGTCCTCACGCTCCCGCTGAAGAAAAAACGCTTCCGAAGACGGCTCCTGTACAGGCTGCCCCCGCCGCTCCCGGCACGAAGAAGGTTGCGGTCATCGGAGGCGGTCCGGGAGGGTACGTGGCGGCCATCAGGGCGGCTCAGCTTGGGGCGGAAGTCACTCTCATCGAAAAAGGCGCCCTTGGCGGCGTCTGCCTCAACGTTGGATGCATCCCGACCAAGGTGCTGCTCCATACGGCGGAAGCCTATACCGCGGCGAAGGAAGGCGCAATGATCGGTCTTCAGGCGGAGAATGTCTCCGTTGACTGGAATGCACTCATGGCGAGGAAAAAAGCCGTGGTGGACACCCTTGTTGGCGGCGTGGGCACCCTTCTGGCGAGCAACGGAATCACCGTGCTCCGCGGAACGGCATCCTTCGTCTCTCCGAAGGAAATCGACGTGGCTCTCATCGAAGGCGGCAAAACGACGGTCCGGGCAGACGCCGTGATCGTCGCCACTGGATCGGAGCCAGCGATGCCCCCCATCCCCGGATTTGATCTCGATGGCGTCATCACCAGCAACGAGGCTCTCTCCCTCGACGGGCTGCCGAAATCGGTTGTCCTTGTGGGCGGCGGCGTCATCGGCATGGAGTTCGCTTCCATCTTCTCAACCTTCGGGGTGAAGGTCACCGTGGTGGAGATGCTCCCCGAGATACTTCCCATGATCGATTCCGAAATTGTTGCGATACTGAAAGGGGTCCTTCTGAGGAAGGGCGTTGTCTTCCATACGTCCTCGAAGGTCACCTCCGCGGCGAAGAAGGGGAAAAAACTCGCGGTCTCCGTGGAAACCCCTGAAGGACCTGCGGTTCTTGAGGCGGAGAAGGTGCTCGTTTCCGTGGGCCGGCGGCCCGTGACGAAGGGGCTCGGCCTGGAGGCGATCGGTGTCGCTGTGGAGCGGGGACGGATCAGGACGGACAAAAGAATGGAAACCGCAGTGAAGGGCGTGTACGCCATCGGAGACTGCGCCTCGCCCATCATGCTGGCCCATGTTGCCTCCAGGGAGGGAGAGGTCGCGGCGGAGAACATTCTGGGGCACACGGTTGAAATGGATTACAAGACCGTTCCGAGCGCCGTTTACACTGCTCCGGAGATCGCTTCAGTGGGCCTTTCCGAGAAGGAGGCCGCGGAGAAGGGATTCCGGGTGAAGATCGGCCGGTTCCCCCTCATGGCCAACGGAAAGAGCCTCATCATGAACGAGAC
>CAZJAR010000053.1:0-15829 GCA_964543785.1 uncultured Synergistaceae bacterium
ATGGAATTCACGGCGGTCTCCATGACGTGCTCGCACACCTTCGCCGCCTGCTTCATGTACCCGATCTCCGCAGGCGACTTGATGACCCGGACCCAGTTGACCAGCGACGTGGCGTCGCTGATTTCCATGGAGGGGAGCTCTTCCGAGAGGGTCCGGAGGCACTTGCCGGTGAACCAGTAGTTGTCCGCCTCCACCCCCAGGTTCTTTCTCTCCCACCCGTGCTCACGGATGATGTCCGCAACGAAGCTCATGGGGTGCCTGAAGATGTTCTGGACGTAATCATCGGCATAGGGGCGTATGCTGTCCGGGCTGAGCCACGTGGTCAGCTTCGCACCGTTGCCGTCCATTCCCCGGCCCCACCAGAGGGGCTCGTCCCGGTCCAGGGCCACGACAAGTCCCTGGTGGACGTAGAAGGACCAGCCGTCGTACCCGGTGAGGTAGTTCATGTTCGCCGGGTCGCTCACCACAAGGACTTCTATTTTGTTCCGGAGCATGCTCTCCTTCGTTTTTTTCAGCCGTTCGTGAAATTCTGAGATTTCGAAGTACATAACGTCGCCTCCTGAACTCGATTCAGCGCCAGCAGGGCAGAAACATGGAGGCCCGTTTTCCCGGGGGGGTCTGATCCACGGGCCGGCCGCAGCTCTTTCAGACCGCAGCGGGGAGATCTTCTTCTCCCCGCTGCGGAAAACCTGCTATTTCGCTATTTTCTTCTCCGCCTCGTCGAGCTCCTTCACCAGGGTCTCGAGGACGTCCTTCCCGTAGGGCTCCGCCATCTTCATATAGGTGTCCCTCACGGGGAGGGAGAGCTTCTTGAAGGTTTCCCGCTCCTCGGGGGTGGGAACGATCACCTGGAGGGAGGGCTTGATCTTCAGCATCTTCTGGAGACGTTCGGCATTCATCCTGTCCTGCATATCGAAGACGAAATCGATGGTCTCCCGGGCCGTCTCCTCGATGATCTTCTTCTGCTCCGCCGGAAGGGTCTCGAACCATTTCAGGCTCACCACGAAGGTGGCCACGAAGGGCATTTCCATGATGTCGATGAAGTAATCCTGCTGCTCGTAGAACTTCATCTCCTCGTGGGCGAAGAAGGGCTGGATGTTGCCGTCCACCATCTTCAGCTGCAGGGCGGAGTAGAGGTCGGGATAGGGCACCTGGACCGCGTTGGCCCCGTAGGACTTGTAAATCTCGGCCAGGAGAGGGTCGCCCATGATGCGCATCCTGAAATTCCTGAAATCGTCGGGCGTTCTCAGGGGCTTGTTGGCTGTCCACACCTGCCACCCCTCCGGGAAGACGCCCAGCAGCTTCAGGTTGTGCTTCTCATACTCCTTCTCCAGGAGACTGTAGATGGCCACGCTGTTCTTCATGACCTCCTTGTTGACTTCCATCCTGTCTGACCAGATGAAGGGGAGGGAGAAGACCCGGACCACCGGAATGAAGGTTCCCAGGTGCCCGGGGGACGCCATGGTGAAATGAAGGACGCCGTTCATGGTCTGCTCCGTCAGGTCTTCGCTGTCGCCGAGAACCCCCACGGGATAAATTTCGATACCGGTATCGGGAATCCGCTCCATGATCTTTTTCTTGAAGAACTGGGCGAACTCATCCTGTACGCTCCCCGTGATTTCCTCGATGGCGAATTTCCACTCCTGCTTTGCCGCCATGGCAGGGGAGAACGCTCCGAAGACGAAGAAACACACGAGCACTGCCGCCGCTGTTTTCAAAAGCCTGTTCATTCCTTTCTGCACCTCCTTCAGATTGGGAACACCTTCCTGTATTTCGATGCCCGGACTGACTGTTTCCCCTGGTTTTTCCGGCGGATTCCCCCTTTCGGCTGTGCTTCCCCACGCACGGAACGCTACCTGAAAGCCAGGTCCCTCAGGAAAAGCGAAAGGGACGGAAAAAAGATGACGATGAGGGTCGCAAGAATATACAGGGCGAGGAACGGCGTGATCCGCCGCACCACGTCCGCGTATGGGCGCCTGAAGACGGCCATGGCGGTGAAGATGTTGCACCCGAAGGGCGGGGTGACCGCTCCGATGGCTGCCTGCATGGTTACCAGGACGCCGATGAGGATCGGGTCGATGCCGAGCTTCATGGCGATGGGGTGGAAAATGGGGGCGAGGATCATGATCACCACGATGGAGTCCACGAACATGCACCCGATGAAGTAGGACGCGGCGATGATCAGAAGGAGCCTCACCATGGACGGGTTTTCTCCCAGCAGGGGGGGCAGGATCATCTCGGGGATCCTGGCGTAGCCGATGAGCCACGAGAAGGCGGCTCCCGCCGCCACGAGGATGAACACCACCGCCGTGACGATGCCCGTGGAAAGGGAAATGCGGTACAGGTCCTTCCAGGTGATGTGGCGGTAGATGAGGATTTCCACGGCCACCGCGTAGAGGACGGCTACCGCCGCCGCCTCGGTGGGGCTGAACTTGCCCGAGTAGATGCCTCCGAGGATGATGAGGGGGAAGCCGATGGGAATGACTGCCTTTTTCAGGGCCTTCAGCCGGTCGGCGAGGGGAACCTTCGGGGTGCGGACGATGTCCATTGTCCGGGCGGCGAAGCTGCAGTACAGGGAAAAGAGAAGGAAGACCAGCAGCCCTGGCCCGATCCCCGCGATAAAGAGTTCGCCCACTGAGCTCCCGGTGACCACGCCGTAGATGATCATGGAGATGCTCGGGGGGATGAGCAGGGCGATGCCGGCGGCGTTGATGATGAGGGCGATGGAGAAGGAATCGTCGTACCGGTCCCGCAGAAGGTAGGGACGCATAGTGCCTCCGATGGCCACCACCGTGGCCTGGGTTGACCCCGAGACGGCGCCGAAAAAGGTGCATGCCGCCGTTGTGGTGACTGCGAGGCCTCCCCGGGTGTGGCCGAAGAAGGCCATGACGAAGTCGATGAGCCGCCTGGCCACCTGTCCGGTGGAGATCACGTCGGCGGCGAAGATGAACATGGGCACCGCCACGAGGGACAGGGGCCGGACCCCCACCAGCATCTGCTGCACCAGGTTCATGGGGTCGAGCATGGGGAAGTACACCGCCGCCACGATCACCGGCGTGAGAGCCAGGGGGACGATCATGGGAAAGCCGAGGATGAGGAAGAAGCACATGATTCCTATCATCAGAAGCAGCATGTCAGTTCTCCCCCTCCCTGGCGGCTGTTTCCGGGTCCAGGTTTTCGTCCTTCACGTAGTAGGAAATCCAGACGTCGCCGCTCTTCAGGTTGCGGAAAAAAGTAAGGAAGTACTGCACCCCGGTGAGGGCGAATCCCACGGGGACCACCGACCAGACATAGTGAAGGGGAAACTGGAGGATCGGGCTGACCCTGTGGAGCGTCCCCACCCGGCGGACGTAGCGGAAGGACAGCCAGGCGAGGTAGAGCATGATGCAGGCTGTAATCAGCGAGACAAAAAGGGCCAGCATTTTCTGGGGCTTCCCCCTGAGGAAGTCGTTCAGAATGGACATGCGGATGTGAAGCCCCTTCCTGGCGGCGTAGCTGGTTCCCAGGAACGTCACCATAACCACGAGAAACTGGCTGATCTCCTCGGAGGCGTTGATGCTGGAATAGAAAAAGTTCCGGGAAATCACGTTGGCGATAAGGATCACCGCCATGAACAGGATGCCGTACACGAGGATCTTTTCCTCGATCCAGGTGAGAACGCTGTCGATCTTTTCAAGGTTTCTCAATAGCGGATCCTCCCTCCCGGTGAACGGATGGGCCCCGGCGGTCCGGGGCGGAAGAGCCCGGGAACGGTTCGTCCCGGGCTCTCAAAAGGATAAATCAGTCGACTTCGGGAAGCCTGAGATCTGCGGGACCCCGGCCGGAAAGCTTCAGCTCGGGAGCGCGGCGCTCCATGATCTCCCGCAGGGTGGAGGCTATCTTCACCTTGGCGCGGATAAATTCGTCATGCCACCCGTCGGTGACCCAGGGCTTGTAGATGTCGCCTTCCGAGGTTCCGGGCTCGATCTTGAAATACACCGGCGAGGCCACCCGGACGATCTCCGGGGCGTCGTAGGCCCTGAACATGCCGCCGAAGGAATCCACGATGATCATGTAGACGTCCAGGGGCATGTTCACCGCCGTGCGGATGCTGGAGAGAATGGGAAGTGACACGTCGGAGATGGGATTCATGGTGTCGGCCCCCAGCTCCTCCAGGAGCTTTGCCCCGGCCGGGCTGCACTGGCCCCCGAAAACGGACCATTTGAAAATGGTCTCCTTCGGAAGAAACCCCTCGGCCCTCATCCGGTGGACCAGCTTCAGGGCCCCTTCGTCGTAGACGAGAAAGCCACGGATTCCCGCCTCCACGTTCCGCATCATGTCCTCCACCCAGTAGGCCATGCTGTCGGACCCGCGGTGCCTCGGTCCCTGGGGACCCCCTTCGGGATAGCCCATTTCCTTGGAACCCACGTCCCAGGCCTTTCGGTGGCCCACCACCATGATCAGTTCGATCTGCTCGTCACGGGCCAGTTTCGCCATGTTCTTCAGTTCTTCGAAGTCGCAGTAGGTGGAGCCGCTCACGGTGCAGATGGCCCGATGGACGGGAAGATTGCGCTTCTTCGCCTCGTCCACCATGGCCACCATGTTGGAATATCGCTCAACTCCGGCGATCTCGATCCGGTAGTTGCAGCCGTCGGGAAAACTCTTTTTCGAGGAGGGAAGCCCCCACCCATCCCTGCCGGGGATTCCCGTTTTTTCCATGAAAGCCTGTATTTCCTTCAAATGTTTCGCCTTGAACATGTTTTCATCCTCCTTTTCATGTATTTTTTTGTCGCCGTTTTTTTGTCGACATATCATACAGGCGAATTTCTTCCTCTCCGGGAAAAAGAGAATGTTCAGAGCACCGTTTCGCTGCCGTGGAGGGTGAGAATATGCTTCCGGAGATAGGCTTTCGCGTCTGCAAGGTTCCCCGCCTTCAGGGCCCTGAGAATGTCGTAGTGCATTACCGCGGACTGTTCCATGTTGCTCTCGAGCATGAGGTCCTGTATCATGGCGAGCCGGAGCCGGTAGTAATTGTCCGAGAGAACCTTGCAGAACCAGCGCCGTCCTGATTTTTTCCAGAGATAGCCGTGAAATTCCAGGTCCTTGGAGGAAAAGGCCATGGATCGGGAGAGCCCCTTTTCTCCGGGAGCGCAGGAAACCTCCACCATCTCGTCGATGATCTTCTCCAGAACGGTGAAGTCCTCTTCACCCAGCATGTTTTCCGACAGCAGGGTTTCGAAAATGTACGCTTCGCACATGCAGCGGAGTTCGAGAATCTCGATCATGTCCTTGTGGTCGAAGGCGGCCACATAGGTTCCCTTTCGGGGGATGATCTCCACGATGCCCTGGGTCTCCAGGTCCTTGAGGGCCTCCCTGACGGTGGCCCTGCTCACGTCGAGCTTTTCGGCGATCTCCGTCTCGAGGATGTGGTCTCCGTCCCTGAAGGTGTCCATGTAGAGAATCTGCCGCCGGATATAGTCGGCGACCCGTTCGCTCAGGGTGTCCTTTTCAAAGGCTACATGGTCCATTTCCATCGCTCCGATCCTGTTTTTCCTTCCTGCTTACCACGGTTTTCCTATTTTGAAAAGAGCTTCCTCTCGAAGTTCAGGAAAAGCTCGCACCCCGACTCCGTCACCACAAGGGGCTCGCTGCATTCAAAGCCGAAGTTCTTCAGCCAGATGCCCGGCATGAAGTGGATGCACATCCCGGGCTGGAGGATGGTAGTGTCTGCCGGGCGGAGGCTCAGGGTCTGCTCGCCCCAGTCGGGGGGGTAGTTGAGGCCGAAGGAGTAGCCCACTCGTGAGGGTTTGTTGACCCCGGTGCCGGCGATGGACTCTCTCCATTTTGCCTCCACCTCTTCGGCGGTGACGCCGGGCCGGATGAAGGCCACCGTTTCGTTGAGCCCGCTGATGACGGCGTCGGCGGTTTTTTTCAGTTCGGGGGTGGGTTCCCCGAGGAACAGGGTGCGGGATATGGGGCAGTGATAGTGATGGCGTGCGCCCGCCAGCTCCAGGAGGACGATGTCTCCTTTTTCGTACCTGCGGTCGGTGCACCAGGTGAGGTGGGCCGAAGATGTCCGTTCGCCGGAAGGCATGATGGGGCAGAGGGACGTATAGTCTCCGCCGAATTCGGCGGTGCCGCTGATCTGGGCCCTGTAAATCTCTCCGGCGGCATCGTTCTCCCTCACACCCGGGACAATGGTCTCGAGGGCTGTGTTCATAACTTTTTCGGCTATCCTGGCCGCCTGGCGGATATACTCGATCTCCGCCTCCGACTTGACCC
Organism: uncultured Synergistaceae bacterium; assembly: GCA_964543785.1. Lineage (GTDB taxonomy): Bacteria > Synergistota > Synergistia > Synergistales > Aminobacteriaceae > Aminivibrio. Next base: position 6,262 of record CAZJAR010000053.1, read on the forward strand.
TCCGCACCAGGTTCACCACCAGGGTGCCGTCTTTCACCACGGCGCCGGGGAGGTTTCGCCCGAGGACCCGGAAACCTTCGGCGGTGAAGTAGTACCCTTCCATCTCCACGCCGATGTGCCGTCTGTCCCAGCCCCGTTCCTTCAGGATGTCCGAAACGAAGTCCATGGGGTGGCGGAGCTTCGACATGACGTAGTGGTCCGGGTAGCCCAGGATGTCCTTCTCCCGGAGGGAGGTGAGGATCCGGGCGGCGTTGCTGTCCTGCTCGCGGCCGAACCAGAGGGGTTCGTCGTGGTCCAGGGCGACGATGAGCCCCTGGTGGACGTAAAAAGACCACCCGTCGAAACCGGTGAGATAGTTCATGTTCGCAGGATGGGACACCAGAAGAACTTCCACGCCCTGCTCGTGCATCCGCTCCCTGGTTTTCCGGAGCCGTTCCCCGTACTCCTGAGCCGAAAAGACAGCCATGATCCCACCATCCTGACCGAGAGAATTTTATTGTCGACAAAAAAACAATACTCCACTGTCTTTTTTTTGTCAACAGGCAGAACAAAGGATTTTTTCTGATTTATCCTCTTTATTCTCTTTTCCGGTGATAGTGCGGCAGAATCATTGACTCCAGGGAGAAGAAATGCTATTTTTAAACGCAAAATAGAAGAACAGGATTAAAGAAGGTGAATACTTTGTCGTATTTCTTCCGGAGAAACTGTTCAGCTCAGGATAATTGCTTGCAGGCTCCGGAAAAGGCGATCTTCCCGCAGCCTCGGAGTATAATCCGGGGCGTTTTTTTTCTTGCATTCCTCATCTTCCTGTTCTGTCCTCTCTTCCCCTCCGAACCGAAAATCTTCGCTGAACCTCCGGCCTACACTCTTGCGGCCTACCCCACCAATGACCCGAAAAAAGTCTACGACGCCCTGAAGCCCCTTGCGGAGTATATTTCCGCTGAAACGGGATGGACAGTCCGCACGGTGGTCACGAGGAACTACGAGGAGATCATCCGCCGCCTTTCGGACGGGTCGGTGGATATCGCCATGCTCAGCGCGGCGAGCTATGTCCGCTTCGGGCCCTCCGTTTCCGGACTCTCCTACGTGGCCACCTACATGGAAGAGGAAGGGGGGGAGGAGACCCCCTTCTACCGCTCGGTGATCCTGTGCCTCGCGGACAGCGGCGTCACCGGCCTTGAAGGCCTGGAGGGCAAAAATTTCGCCTTTACCGACCGGTATGCCACGTCGGGCTACATCATCCCTCTGCTGATGCTCCGGGACAGGGGGATCGACCCGGAGACCTTCTTCGGGAAAATCTTCTTCGTCGGAAAACACGACGCCGTTATCGAGGCTCTCAAAGCCCGCTCGGTGGAGGGCGGGGCCGTTTCATCCGGAACCCTGGCGACAGCCGAGGCAGCGGACGGAAAAATCTTCAGGGTGCTCGCATCCTCGGACCCCATTCCCCTCGACGCGGTGGCGGCGGGGAAAAGAGTTCCGGAAGAGCATGTGAAGATCCTGCAGGATGTTCTCGGGCGCCTGGCGCCGGATTCGGCCCCCGTGGCGGCCATCCGGAAAAATCTGCAGTGGCCTGCCGCGGGATTCACAGCGCTGAAAGACTCCTTTTACGATCCCCTCCGCCGGGCTCTCGGGATCAGCACCGTCGACTGAGGACGAAAGGGGGGAGCAGGATTGAAGCTGTACTGGAAGGTTCTCATCACTGCCATGCTGCCCCTGATCCTGGTCCTCGGCCTGGGCATGTTCCAGGTGAACCGTTCGGTCAGGATCCACGAGGAGAGCGTGGCAGTGGAGAACCGCCTCAAGGTTTCCCTTCTCCGCTTCCGTCTCTCTTCCTTTTTCGGTGAAATGAATAAAACAACGGCTATCCTTGGTGCCTCGGGGGATGCCGCCCGTGCCGTGGAGGGGGCTGATTCCGACTACCTGACCACCTGGGGAAAGCTCTTCCTCAACGCAGGGGGAGCCGACAGAATTCTCTTCACCGACCTGGATGGCACGGTACTCTCGAGACCCCATGATCCCTTCCGGTTCGGCGACAGCATCCGGGCTCATCCGGCCTTTCAGGGCGCAGCCAAAGGAAGGACGCTTGCGGCTTTCTACGAAATCGAGGGAGCCTTCAGCATCATCTGCGCGGCTCCCGTGAAGCTCTACGGCGAAATTCCCGTGGGAACGGTTCTTGTAGCAGCTGCGGTGACCCCTTCCCTGCTTTCGTCCTTCGTCTCCGGAACAGGACTCGACCTGCTGGTGGAACCTGAGGGGTACCCGCCTGCAGCCAGCTTCGAGGGAACGTGCGCCAGGTCTTCCCTTTCCATCGATCCGGAGCTGATCAGCGAGGGAATTCCCATGAAAAGAGTTCTCGTCTACTTCCCCGATGACAGGGTGATGGTTCCCCTCACGGATCTTCACAGCAACCTGCTGCTTGCCATGGTTTTTTTCTTCGTTGCCCTTCCCCTGGGACTGCTGCTGATGCTCAGGCACCACCTCAAGCCCTACACCCGCCTCATGGAGAACCTTCTGCGGCTGTCGGACAAGGAAACAGACCTGCCGGGGGTCAGGGAAAGGCTTGAGGAGGAGGACGGGAACAGCCGCAACGAGGTCTCCTCCGTGACGGCGGCGGTTGCCCGGATCCTGAAAATGCTTGAGGAGAAGATCGACCTGCTCGAGTGGACGTCGAGAACGGACGCTCTCACACAGGTGAGCAACCGTCTTCACCTCGACGGGGTCCTCCAGCGGGTGCTCCAGAGCACCGTCAAGAGCGGCGCCCCCCTGTCGGTGCTTATCCTCGACCTTGACCGCTTCAAGGAAGTGAATGATACCTTCGGCCATCAGGCAGGGGACGGGGTGCTCCGGAAGACGGCAGCCATACTCTCCGACACGGTGGGGCGGCGTGGGTCCGTGGGACGGTGGGGGGGAGAGGAGTTCCTGGTGGTCCTTCCCGGGAGAGGGGCCGATGAAGCCCTCACCGTGGCCGAGGAAATCAGGAGCGAGGTGGAGAGCGGAGAGTTTGACATTGCACGGTATGTGACGGTGAGCATCGGGGTGGGGGAGGCCGTGCCGGGTGATACCCCCGGGACCCTCGTCCGGAGGGCAGATATGGGGCTGTATCGGGCCAAGGCTGAAGGGCGCAACAGGACCGTCCTCGGCGAGGAATAGAAGGGGCAGGATTCCGTTCATTTGCGGCTCTTCCGTAAAAGAGCTTTTACGGCGGGCGGGCGTCGGTGTGAACCGGCGGCCGGGGCGGGTTATGGTACCATATTTCGTGTCGGCTCACGCAAGGAGTCCGTCAATACGATGCAAAGGAGCCGCCCCGGAGAGCCATGGTCAAACTCAGGATTCTGAAAACCTATTTTTCCGAGATCCTCCTGCTGCTGGCCGCCACGGTCATCATCACCATCGTGGTGCTCTCCTGGTTTCTCAACTACCACTTCGAGCAGTTCTCCGCGTCCATGGTCAACAGGCTGAACCGGGAGTTTCTCGCGGAAAACGGCCGTATGAACGAGTACCTCCAGAAGATGATCCGCATCAGCGGCATGGAGCTGTTCCTGGAGCCGTCGATCCAGAACCTCATGTACCGGGGGGACCTGAAGAACTTCGACGAGGTGACGGGGATACGGCGGCTGGACGCCGTCATGAGCGCGGGGATGCACATCCATTCCATCTACGTCTACAACGGCGCACGGAAGTACGTCTACGCCACCAGCAACGTGGATTCCGACAGGGTTGACCGCTTCCGGGACCAGGGAGCGCTCTCCCTGCTCGGCGGGGCCGCCGACCGCAGGAGGCTCGAACCCATTCCCCGCTTTTCCCTCCAGGCTTCCGGCGAAGTTCCCGTCTATTCCTTCGTTTTTTACGACATCCGGAAGACGGAGCCGAGAATCGGCGGGGCCCTCATCATGAACATCACCCTGGACTGGCTCCGGGAGGTGTTCCTGGACACGCCCTCGTCCCCGTCGCGGGTGATGTTCGTGGACGCCGACGGCACCATCGCCTACCATTCCGACCCGTCCATGTTCCTGAAGAACATCGCCGGTGACGGGCTGTTCCGGCGGCTGACGGCCCGGGGAGACCGGAGCGGCTCCTTTTCCTTCCTGTCCGGGGAGGACGAGGTGTTCGTCTTCTATTCCAGGAGCGGGGAGAATTCACCCTTCCTTATCCGAACCTATCCCTACGGCGCCATCATGGGGGAAATTCTCGCCCGGCGGCGGACCACCATGATCCTGGTGCTCGTCTGCGTTCCCCTGGCCATGCTTCTCGTGGTGGCGGTCTCGAGGAAGCTCTACAGGCCCATCAGGCAGCTCGTACGCAGGGTGGACCCCCATGCGGAGGGAGAAACGTCCGGCCAGGGAGATCTCGGGTTTCTCTCCTCCAGGATAGACAGCATCCTGTCCCGGGCCGAGACGGTTGAAGAGACGGCCGATTCCTACCGTAAGCTTCTCCAGACCGACGTCCTTCGGGGTGCCCTGTCGGGAAAGACCGCCGATCCAGGGAGCCTCCTGGAAGAGTTCCGGGAATTCCGGATTCCCTTCTCTCCGGAAAAAGCCTTCGGCCTGGCGGGGCTCAGGCCCTTCTCGGACGAGCAGCTGGAACGGCTCATCTCCTGTTTTCCGGGGACATCCCTGATGGGGGTGCCCTTCGACGGGGAGCGGATGGTGGTCCTGTTCCAGGGAGACTCCGGCTGGACGGCGGAGGAGCTGTGCTCCCGGGCCGTCTCCCTGGGGGCACGGTTCGCCGTGGGCTCTCCCCCGGCGGAGGGCCTTTCCTTCCTGCCGGGATTGACCGATTCCCTTCTCCGGGAGCTGCGGTTCTCCTTCCTCTATCCGGAAGGCACCATTCTCAGGCACCCCAAAGAGTCCAGGAGCGGCGGCGCCGCGGTGACCTACCCCACGGAGAAGGAGAAGGAACTGCTGCAGCTTCTCCGCCAGGGCAGGGCGGAGGAAGCCTTCGGGGCATACCTGCAGTTCTTCGAGGCCATCTCCGGCCGATCCTTCACCCATTTCCGCTTCTCCATGAAGAGGCTCTACATTTCTCTGCAGCTCCTGGCGAAGGAAATGGGGAAGGGGTTCAGCAGCCCGAAGGAGATGAACATAGGGGAATTTGAGCAGACAGTCGAAATCCTCGAGGACAGGACAACCCTGGACGGTTTTTTTCGGGAGTGGTTCGAGTCCTTCGAAGCGACCCTGCAGCGGTGCAGGGCTGAGAAAAACCGGGCTCTGGTTGAGCAGATCCGGGAGACGGTCCGGGAGGAGTACGCCAATCCAAACCTCTGCCAGCAGTACCTGGCAGACAGGGTCGGCCTTTCCGTCTCACACGTCTCGAAAATCTTCAAGGAAGCAGAGGGGGTCTCCCTCAGCGACTACTGCCTGGAGGTCCGCATGGAAAAGGCCTCGGCGCTTCTGGCGGAGACCGACATCCCCGTCCGGGACGCCGCCGCCGCCGCGGGCTTTACAAACGAGAACTATTTCTACACCCTCTTCAGGAAGCGTTTCGGTACCACCCCCGGGGAATACCGCTCCCGTTTCCGCCTTTGATAATCGGGGAAAAGACAAAGAAACGAAATTTGCAGTTTCCCCGAAAATCCCTTTCTTCTACAATGTCACCGGGTTTTAAAAAAAAGTTCAAGGAGGAGATGATTTTTATGGGAAAGTTCGTTAAGGCACTGGTTGTACTCTCCCTGCTGGCATCCGCGGTGACGGCCCCGTTCGTCCAGGCGGCTGCGGCTGAAGAGAAGCAGTACGTCATGCTCTATTCCTCGCTGAAGGATTCCCAGCTTGCAGCCATCCGGGAAGGCTTCATGAAGAAGCACCCCAACGTCACCATGGACTACTACACCGCCGGCACGGGAAACGTGATGACCAAGCTGGCCACGGAGCACCAGTCCGGCGGCATAGCGGCCGACATCATCTGGGTCGGCGATCCCACCAATTACCTGTCGTTCAAGGAGCAGGGACTCCTGATGCCCTATGATTCCCCCGCAGCCGCGGAGATTCCTGACAAATTCAAGGATCCTGACAGACTGTACATGTCCGCCCGGCTGATCATGCTCGGGTTTGTGTACAACACCAACCTGGTCAAGGGCGACCAGATCCCCAAAACGTGGGAAGACCTTTTGAAGCCAGAGTTCAAAGACTACATTGCAATGACCGACCCCACCACAAGCGGAACCACGCTGTTCACCGTGGCAGGACTTGTACAGAACCCGAAATACGGCTGGGACTACCTGAAGAAGCTGAAGGCCAACGGCATCAAGCTTGAAAACGGATCCAGCGGCGTGGTGAACAAGGCTGCCGCAGGCGAGTACAAGGTCTCCATCGGGGTGGACTACATCGCCCGCACCGTCATGTCCCAGGGAGCCACCGTAGGCTTTGCTTATCCCGATGCGGATATCCCCATCATCGAGAGCCCCATCGCCATCATCAAGAACACAAAGAACCTTGAGGCTGCGCAGAAGCTCTACGACTACATCATCAGCGACGGTCAGTCGGTGCTCCTTGAAGAATTTACCATGCCCATCAACCCGAACATGAAGCTGGAGAACGCCATCGACGTGAAGGAAGCCGAGACGAAAATGCTCCCCGTCGATCCTGCGGCCCTGGTCCGGGACAAGCTGGACATGCTGCAGAAGTTCGACGCCATTTTCAAGTAGAATCCGGGTTAGAAAAAATCAGCCCGTGCGGTCCGGAGGACATCCCGGACCGCAAATCATATCCAGGAGGTGTGCCCATGGCGATAGTCTCGATGAGGGACATCACCGTCCAGTATGGAAAAAACACCGTCATCGGCGGCTTGTCCCTTGAAGTGGAACAGGGGGAAAACCTTGCCATCGTCGGTCCTTCCAGTTGCGGCAAGACAACCCTGATGCGGGCGTTGTGCGGATTCATCAAAATTTCCGCCGGCGAGATACAGATAAAGGACACGGTAGTGTCATCACCGTCCCGGAGGGTGATGGTAGCGCCCGAGAAGCGGAACATCGGCGTGGTGTTCCAGGATTACGCTGTCTGGCCTCATTTTACGGTCTTCGAAAATATCATCTATCCTCTGAAAAAACGGAAAGTGCCCAGGGAGGAGGCAAAAGAGCGGACCTTCGCCGCCATGGCCCAGGTGAAGATGCAGGATTTCGCCGAACGGCTGCCGTCCCAGCTCTCCGGAGGCCAGCAGCAGCGGGTGGCCCTGGCCCGGGCGCTGGTTTCTTCTTCTGAGCTGATCGTCCTTGACGAGCCCATCACCAACCTCGACGCGAAGCTCCGCGAGGAGATGGCCTATGAAATACGGAACCTCCAGGAGACCATAGGGGTTACCGTCATCTACATCACCCATGACCAGGAGACGGCCATGACCATCTCCGACCGGATGGTGATCATGGACAAAAAAGGTGTTATCCGCCAGCTGGGAACACCTGAAGAGATATGGAACCACCCGAAGGACCGGGATGTCTATGCCTTCCTCGGCGTGTCAAACTTCCTTCCTGTCATCAATGAAAAGGGAGCTCTTCATCTTGTCTCCCCTTCGGGAAAGCGGAAGCTTGAGAATCTGCAGCCAGATATTCCCCGGGAATTCGGCTCCAGGCTGCTTCTTGCGTCCCGCCCCACAAACATCCGGATTTCTCCCCGCGGGGAATCCTCCGGCGGAGTGGAGGGCGTGGTAGAGCGGGTGACCTACCTGGGACACCAGTTCGATTATTTTGTGGACATCAGCGGTCATACTGTCCGGGTTCAGGAGGATTCCCTCGAGGCTTTCGAAAGGGGAGTTCCCGCCGAGGGTTCCCCCTGCGCGGTGGAATTCCTCAGCCCGGCCGTGTACGAGGCGGATCCCATGGATCCCCGGTTTGACCGTTGATTTCCCCTCTACAGGAGCATTGACATGAAATTCTTTCTGACAAGCATGTTCGGAAGAGAATCCTCCCGGGGGGAGCGTCGCTTCGGCCTCGACCGGATCGTCTTCCTCCTTTCCCTGTTCATTCTTATCGTGACGGTCCTGATGCCCATGCTCATGATCGTCGTCAGGACCTTCTTCAAGGGGAGCCAGCCAGACTGGGCCCTGTTCACCAGGGTCGTGCTGGCGCCGGAAAACCTCTCGGCCATCTACAACACCGTGAAGATCGGGTTTTTCGTCACTCTTTTTGGAACCGTCATCGGGCTGTTTTATGCCTGGCTGATCGGGCGGAGCGATATTCCCATGAAGGGCTTCATGAAGGCCCTCTTCACCATCCCCTACATGTTTCCGCCCTTTTTCGGCGCTATGGCCTGGAGCCTCATGCTCGCCCCAAGGTCGGGGTATCTGAACAAGTGGTTCATGCAGATCACCGGGAGCACCGGCCCGCTGCTGGACATCAACAGCATCGGCGGCATCGTCTTCGTGGAGACATGCTACTATTTCCCCTTTGTTTTCCTCCAGGTGGTGAGCGCGCTGGAGCGCATGGATCCCACCCTCGAGGAATCCGCCCGGATCGCGGGAGCGGGACAGTGGTACGTGATCCGCAAGATCACCCTTCCTCTGGTTCTGCCGGCCATCGCAGCGGGAGCCATGCTCATCCTCATCTCGTCACTCTCCCATTTCGGCGTACCGGCCATCCTCGGGTTCTCCAACAACATCTTCACCCTGCCCACGAAGATTTACCAGCTCATCAACCGGTCCGCCGGCAGCTTCGAGGGGATCCGTGAGGGGGCGGCCCTGTCCATCCTGCTGGTGGGCGTGGTGGTGGCGGCCCTCTACATCCAGCGCATCGTGCTCAAGACGGGCCATTACGACATCATCAAGGGAAAGAGCATGCGCCCCATGCTCATCAAGCTCCGGGGAGCGAAGATACCTCTCCTGGGGATCAGCCTGCTCTCCCTGTTCGTCATCGTGGTGGTTCCCCTCTTCATGATCTTCATCGTGGGGTTCCTCAAGGCCTACGGCCTGCCGCTGACGCTGCAGAACCTCACATTGCGCAACTACGAGTACATCCTGGGGCAGTCGAAAATGGTCCGGGATTCCATCATGAACAGCCTGTTCCTCTCGGTCTCTTCGGGCGTAATCACCATGTTCCTCGGCGTGATGATCGCCTACGTGGTCATCAAGGTGAGGCCCAGGGGCAAGGGCTTCCTGGAGATGCTCTCCCTGCTGCCCTACTCGATTCCGGGGCTGGTGCTCGCCATCGGCGTCATCCTGGTATGGAGCGGCACCTTCGGGATCAACCTCTACAACACCATCTGGATCATCCTCATCGCCTATATCGCCAGGTACGTGTCCTTTGCCATGAAATCGGCGTCGGCCTCCCTTGAACAGGTACACTACTCCCTGGAGGAGGCTGCCCGGTCCTGCGGCGCCACTCACCTCCAATCCCTCCGGGACATCACCATTCCCCTGATCCGCCCGGGCATGATCGCAGGGTTCTTCCTCATCTTCCTGCCCGCCATGCGTGAGCTGACCACGTCGGTACTGCTCTACGGGCCCTTCACCAGGACGCTCGGCGTGGCCATCTATGCCATCAACTCGGAAGGGAACACGGTGCAGGCTTCGGCCCTGGCCACCGTGGCCATCGGGATCATCATCGCGGGGCACTTCGCCCTCCGGTATGTGACCAGAGACAGGA
>CAZJAR010000054.1:0-15419 GCA_964543785.1 uncultured Synergistaceae bacterium
TCGAAGAGGCCGAAAAGAAGGGCCATGAATACTCCGCCCAGAAGCATTGAATGGTATTTCTGCACGTCAAGGAAGAACGTGCCGAGAATGATCACGATCAGGGCAGGATAGAGGAGGGACAAAAAGGGAACAGTGTATCCGACGATCTTTGAGAGCCCGACCATGCCGAGGGCAAAGCCGCAGATGCTGGAGGCGATGACCATTGGTTTGTAGCCGATCGCCCCGTCGGTGATCTGTTCGAAAAAGGTACCGGCGGCCGCCGTAAGGCCTGCACTCGTGGTAAAACATGCCAGAGCCATGAGTGCAGCGAATATGGCCATTCCGACCGTCCCGTAGAGGTGGGTCGTCACCTTGAGGGGAAGGTCGCCGAGGGTTGCCTCGGGATAGACTCCTCCGGCGCTGGCTCCGAGCCATGTGAGGCTCAATTGGGTAGCGCCGAGCAGAATGACCGTCAGAAGACCTACCTTTATGAGGTTTTTCTTCTGAGCTTCCTTGTCTGTGATCCCTTTCAGCTCGAAGACGTTCAGTATCCAGCCTCCCATGAGGACTGCGGCGATGGCGTTCATGGTGTTGTAGCCGAAATTGAACCCGACGCCGAAGGCTGCCTGGGTGGTTGTCTTGCTGGCTACCGGATCGGCGATGGGAAAAAGAATTCCCTTGACCGCTATCGCGGCGATGAAGATGACAAGCCCCGGGGAAAGGATCTTCCCCAGTCTGTCGACCACGGCGGCCCTGTTCAGGCAGACGTAGGCGTTCAGAAGAAAGAAAACGGCAAGGGTTGCGGCGATCGGAACTGCGGGGAAAAAGGGAAGAATCGACATCTCGTGAGTGGCCGAAGCGACCCTGGGAAGAATGAAGACCGGCCCCACCACGAGCATGAGGATGGCACCGAACATCTTCCCCCAGAAAGAGCCGAGGATTTCGCCGGCCATGTGGGCGATGCCCACACGGTCCTTCGCAATGGCCAGGTATCCGAGAAAAGCGATGATCGTGTTGACAAAAAAGTACCCGAATCCGGCGATGAGCCAGAGCGACCCCGTGTCAAAGCCAAGTTTGCCGGGGAAGATAATGTCCCCCACTCCGAAATGGGCGCTGAACAAAGCGAGTCCTGTAGTGACAATCCCCAGTGTTGACAGATCCTGTCGCGTCATCGTGTCATCTCCTCTTCTCTATTCCTGCGCACAAAAGTAAAATACGGTTCCCGACCCCATGGCCGCGAACCTGCTTCTGAAGGTGCCGTACAGCGCCCACTGGGCCCGGAAGCCTGTGCAGTGCCCTGCAGCCACAAGGGCCGGAGAGAACTCTTCAAGGGCGGACACTGTTTTTGTTATCCGCTCTTCCGAAGCCTCCACCAGGTGGAGGCCCCCGATGACGGCTTCCAGCTTTTCGCCGTCCCTCAGTGAATGCCTGAGAATGTTGATGATTCCCGCATGGCTGCATCCTGTTACCACCACAGCCCCCAGTCCCCTGATCCGGGCTGTGAGGGCGATGTCATCCTTCATGAGGTCCTTTTCAACCGCGCCGTTTTCCGTCACCGTGGAAAGGCTGATTCCCACTTCTTCGAAATCCGTTACCCTCGGAACCTCTCCCGTGGTGACAAGCCCGGGCATCAGCTGGAGGGGGTCCGATACGAGCACCGGCTCCGCTCCGGCTTCCCGCAGTTCATCCAGTGTATCCCCCTGCATGACGCCCACGTGGCGGAAGAAGGGATCGGTGATGAAATTGAGACGGAAGAGGGAGGGATGGGCAATGACGGGCAGATCCCTTTTCCCGATGGCCTTCAGAATTTTTGCAAGCCCCCGGGTGTGGTCGTAATGACAATGTGTGATGACGACTGCGTCGGTCTCAGGAAGAGGTATCCTGAGCTGATCGATGTTATACAGAAGGGCGTCGGGGTTCTGTCCCACGTCGACGAGAATTCTCCGAATCTGCCCTTTCCGCTCCGCCTCCAGCCAGAACGACACGCCGTGCTGTCCGAGAAGGGGGCTTTCGTACGGGACGCCGTCCTCCGCAAGTACCGTGATCTTCAGTGAATCAAGCATTCTCTCATCTCCTGCGTCATGGGATTGCCAGCTGAAATGCACAATGTTTCCGCCCCTCTGCACCTCCCTTCGGGCACTTACTGTGCCTGTCCTCCGCGGAACCTCCGGCGCCTGGGGCAGTGTCCCGGCCGTCCGAAAGGCCCCTGGTCCGCCGGTGAGGCATTTTCGTCCTTCAATTCTTCCCGGCATTTTCCGCACAACCCGGCGATGGCGACGGACTGGGGAAGGAGTTCCATCCCGGTGTCCGCGAGCCATTGTTCCAGGGCTTCCTGTTTTTTTGCCTCGTCCCCGAGAGGAACGAGAGATCCGCAGTGGCGGCAGAAGACGGACATGTGGAGTCTCTGTTCGGGCATCTCGAGCCGGAACTGCCCCTCGTTCAGGTAGATGACGTTCACCATGCCCATCTCGGCGAGCAGGTTGATGGTGCGGTAGACGGTGGCGATGCCGATGGAGGGGTCAAGGTCACGGGTCTTTCCCCAGACGTCCTGCACTGTCGAAGGTATTCCGATGTTTTCGGCGATCACCCGAAAAAGCACCTCCCGCTGGGCGGTGAGGCGGAGCCCCCTGTCCTTCAGCTTCTCAAGAAAGCCGGTCACGGCTGTTTCATGCTGTTGTTCGTCCATAGAATCTCCTCCTGCGGGAAACCGAAATTTACCTCTTGACATAATGGCATAAAGGGGTCTATTATGCAACTGATAATCAGTATCATTAAAGGAGGAATTGAAATGCCAGGACGAAACGGAACAGGGCCCAGGGGAATGGGACCCATGACAGGCTGGGGCAGGGGCTGGTGTGCAGGCGGCGCCGGTATGGGCGGCGGCTTCGGAGGATACGGTCGATTCGGCATGGGACGGGGTTTTGGCGGCGTATGGGCTGCACCGGTGTCCCCCGAGATGGAGGAGCGGGCTCTCCGGCAGGAAATGGACATGCTCAGGTCCAGGATGGATGAACTGCAGGCGCGGCTCGGAAAGGAAAACAAGGAATGACGAAGGCGGCCATCGCACTCGACGGAAACGTCATCTCTGAACATTTCGGAAAGGTCCGGGAGTTTCTCTTCGTGACCTTTGAAGACGGAAAAGAGCTGTCCCGCGAGGTAATTCCCGCTCCGTCGGCTGATCATGCGCCCGGCGTTTTTCCGAACTGGGTGAAGTCCATGGGAGCCGATGTGGTGATGGCGGGAGGCATGGGGGGCAAGGCCAAGGAGTTTTTCCACACACTCGGCGTACAGGTGCTCACGGTTCCCTCCATGGATGTCGAAGAAGGCGTGAAGGCACTTCTCGCAGGTGCGGTTCAGACAGTGGAAACCGACTGCGGGCACGGTTCAGGACACGACTGCTGAAATGAAGATTGCGGTGGCCAGCGGAAAGGGAGGCACGGGAAAGACAAGTATCTCAGCCTCCCTTCTGCTTGCGAGGCCTGAAACGCTGGCAATCGATCTTGACGTGGAAGAACCGAACCTGAATATCCTTCTCGGGGGGGTTGAAGGCGATGTGATGCATGTAACTATGCCAATCGCCATAATTGAAGAAAGCAAATGCATTTTCTGCGGCAAATGTGCAGAAGCATGTGTTTACGGAGCAATTGCCTGGCTGGGCAAGGGAGTGCCTGTTATAAATGAGTCGTTGTGCCGCGGGTGCGGCCTGTGTCCCCGAGTGTGCCCGACACAGGCGATTTATGAAGAAGAGCGGAACGTCGGGGAGATACGGTCCGGAAACAGCGGCGGGATCTCCTTTCTGGAAGGACGGCTCCAGGTTGGAAGCGTGAACACGGTTCGTGTTATCGAGGAAACGGTAAAAAAGGCGAAGTCGTTCAACCGCCCCGACTGGCTGATGGACTGCCCTCCGGGGACGGCGTGCCCCGTTGCTGCTTCACTGCGCCATGCCGACCTGGCCCTCCTCGTGACGGAACCCACTCCTTTCGGCCGGTCGGACCTGGAGGGAATGCTGGAGCTGACGGCTGACATGAACATCCCCGCGGCACTGGTGATCAACAAGACGGGCATTGGCGATATATCAATTGAAGATCTGTGCAGGAAGTTCGGTGTGGACGTGCTTGCCCGCTATCCCTTTTCCCGTTCTGCGGCGGAAAGCGGCGCCCGCGGCATCTCCCCGTTCACCACAGATGCCGCGTGGGCGGAAATAACCCGGTCGCTCTGGTCTGAAATCGAAAGGAGATTCTCATGAGTATCCGGGAGATTGTGATCATCAGCGGAAAGGGAGGCACTGGCAAGACCACCCTGACCGCCTGTATCGCCTCTGTCGCGGAGGAGCGGAAAGTTCTCGCCGATGCAGACGTGGACGCTCCGAATCTTGCTCTGCTCCTGCACCCCGGAGAGACGGAGCGGCGCTCCTTTTACGGCATGTCCATAGCAAATGTGGATAAGGGCAGGTGCGTCGGGTGCGGCCTGTGCGAGACAGCCTGCAGGTATGACTCAATTCATGTCCGGGACGGGAAAGCCGTGGTGGACGAGGGATTCTGCGAGGGGTGCAGGGTGTGCCTTCATGTCTGTCCCGAACAGTGCATTTCGCTCAAAAGCTTTGAGAGGGGAACCATACGCCGCGGGGATACGGCCATGGGCCCCCTGTGGCATGCCCGGCTGAACCCGGGCGGAGAGAACACCGGCCTGATGGTGGCCCTTCTGCGGAAGGAAGCGCGAAAGGAAGCGAAAGCAGTCGGGGCGCCGCTCATCGTCACCGACGGCCCTCCGGGCATCGGATGTCCTGTGACGTCGTCGGTTACGGGAGCCGATTTTGCGGTAATCGTTTCCGAACCATCCCGGTCGGCCCTGTCGGATCTCCGGCGGGCTGCTGAGTTATGCGGTATACTGTCGGTGCCCTTCGGAATCGTGATCAACCGGTGGACTCTCTCGGAAGAGCTGACGGAAACGATAAAGACAGCGTGCAGAGATGAAGGATGGCCTCTTCTCGGCACCATCCCTTTCGACGAGAGAATAGCGGAGGCTGTAGGAGCCGGACGCATTCCCGCCGGGGAAATGGGAAGAGACCTGGAGGATGTGTGGCGTTCAATTCAGAAAGCAGGGAGGCTGGAACAATGATCCGGATCGGAGTGGCCGCAGCAGGCACAGAGGAAACATCACAGGTGGCGGACAGATTTGCCCGTGCGCCCTTTTTTATCATTGCGGACGAGGAAGGAAAAATTCTGGAGGCTTTTGAAAACGATGCCGGCCTGGAACAGCACGGAGCTGCTTCCAAGGCCCTTATGAACCTGTCGCAGAAACAGGTTTCCGTGCTTCTCGCTCCCAGAATGGGGCCGAACGCGCTCGGATTTATCAAACAGGCGAATATGGATGCATTCTGCGCTGAAGGAATGACTGTAAGGGAGGCTCTGGACAAGTACAAGAGCTCGTCCCTTGAAAAAATAAACAAATAGAGGGAGCGGACGTTATTCATGACATTACCGCCGAAAAGCGACAAGAAGCAGATCAAAAAGATTTACGCAGTGGGAAGCGGAAAGGGAGGAGTCGGCAAGAGCTCCGTCACGTCGCTCCTTGCCGTAGCGGCCGCCAGGGAAGGCATGAAGGTGGGCATTCTGGACGCGGACATCACAGGCCCCTCCATACCAACCTTTTTCGGACTCAACTCCTTTCCCTTCGGGAATGCCGATGGAATTGAGCCCCCCGCGACACGGCTCGGAATCAGGGTCATCTCCATGAACCTTCTGCTGGATGATCCGGCGAAGCCGGTGGTCTGGCGGGGACCCCTGCTCGGAAACGCCGTGACCCAGTTCTTCACCGAAGTGAAGTGGGACGAACTTGACGTTCTCTTTATCGACCTTCCTCCCGGAACGGCCGATGCCGTGCTCACGGTGATGCAGACCATCCCCCTCGACGGCTTCCTCCTGGTGACGTCTCCCCAGGAGATCGCTTCGCTGGTGGTTCGGAAGGCGGCTAAGATGGCCGGGATGCTTTCCATCCCCCTCGTGGGGGTGGTGGAAAACATGAGCGCCTTTGTCTGCCCCGACTGCGGCAAACGGGTGGAGCTTTTCGGCAAAAGCCATTCGCCTGCCCTCATGGAGGATCTTGGCGCATCCTTCTGGGGCAGCCTTCCTCTCGATCCTTCGCTGGCTGAAATGGCCGACAGCGGAAATATCGAAGACTACGCCAACGAGGAAGTATTCTCCGTCCTGAAGAAAGGACTGCAGGGAAAGATGTAGCCCCATGGCTTCCGCAGGCGCCCCTCTCCGGAGGGGCGTTTTTTTGTGTTTTCTTTTCGGATTGACAAATCCCTCACCCTCCTGTACCGTAAGAGAAACTTAGGTTCATTCTAATATCTATTATGTAAATAAATTCATTTATGTAAGCAGGAAGGAAGATCGATCTGAAATGAGGGACTGTTATCTTGTTCTGGAGGACGGAGAATGTTTTGGGGGGATTTCTTTCGGACGCAGGGCTCCGAAGGCTTCCGAGCTCTTCCCGGAGGCGGGGGCTGCTGCGGGAACGGGGGAAGTGGTCTTCAACACGGCCATGGGGGGCTACCACGAGATGCTGACCGATCCGTCCTACACCGGCCAGATCGTGGCGCTCACCTGTCCCCACGCGGGAAACTACGGCTGCCTGGACGAATGGTCGGAGCGGGGTCCTGACGAATTCTCCATGCCGGAGATCAAGCTCTCCGGCCTTGTGGTGCGCTCCCTGTACACAGGACCGGTGCCGAAGGGAAGGATTCCACTCCATGAATTCCTCAGGAGCCACGGCGTCCCGGGGATACAGGACGTGGATACGCGGGCGCTGACCCTCCGGCTGCGGGACAAAGGGAGCTGCCGCGGTGTTCTCGTGAGCCCCTCTGCCGGAAATTCCCTCTCCGGGGAGGAAATGGACCTGGTCATTTCGTGCCTGAACAACATGCCGTCCATGGCAGGGCAGAATCTTCTCTCCTTCGTGGGAACGAGGAGCGAGAAGAGATATTCCGCACCGGGAAATCTCCGGTTCGCCGTGGTGGACTGCGGACTGAAGGGGAACATCTTGAGGGAGCTGTCCCTGCGGGGCGTTTCTGCGACTGTTCTTCCCTGGACGGCGTCGTCCGGGGACATTCTCCGCTCATCCCCGGACGGAGTCCTTTTCTCCAACGGACCGGGTGACCCGGCTGTCCTGACGTCAATAGCAGGGGGTATCAGGGATCTCCTCGGCAGGATCCCCGTCTTCGGCATCTGCCTGGGACACCAGATGATCGCCCATGCTCTCGGAGGGACGACACGGAAGATGAAGTTCGGCCACCACGGGTGCAATCACCCCGTGCGGGACGAGCGGACGGGAAAAGTGCAGGTTACGAGCCAGAACCATGGCTTCGAAGTGGACGGGGCTTCCCTCCCTTCCGGAGTGAAGATCTGGTTCCGCAACGCCAACGACGGCACCGTGGAGGGGCTGTACCACGAGACCCTGCCCGTGCTTTCCTGTCAGTTCCACCCCGAGGCGGCCCCCGGCCCCCGGGATTCCCTGTGGATATTCGATGAGTTCGTGAACACCGCCGCCTCGTATGCCGCGAAAAAGGAGGCGCTCGAATGCCAGCCCGCAGGGATCTGAAAAAAATACTCCTTCTCGGATCTGGGGCCATCGTCATCGGCCAGGCCTGCGAGTTCGACTATTCAGGCGTCCAGGCTGTCAAGGCGCTGAAAGAGGAAGGGTACGAAGTGGTGCTCGTGAACCCCAATCCCGCCACGGTCATGACCACGCCGGGAATAGCGGACACGATTTACCTCGAACCCCTCAAGGTGCCCTACGTGGAGGAAATCATACGGTCTGAGCGGCCCGACGCGATCCTGCCCACCATGGGGGGACAGACTGCCCTGAACCTCGTGCTGGACCTGGCTGATGAGGGCATCCTCGAGAAATGGGGAGTGGAGGTCATCGGCGCGTCGGTGGATTCCATCCGGCTGGCGGAAGACCGGGGACGGTTCAAGAAGGCCATGGAGGACATTGGTCTTGATGTCCCGAAGTCCATCCTTGCCCGTTCCGTGCAGGAGGCCGAGGCGTTCGCCGCTGAAACCGGCCTTCCCCTCGTCATCCGTCCCTCTTTCACCCTCGGAGGGGTGGGAGGGGCCATCGCGACGACGAAGACCCAGCTCAGGACCCAGGTCGAGCGGGCCCTCCTGGAGAGCCCCGTGAAATCCGCCCTCGTGGAGGAATCCCTCCTGGGGTGGAAAGAGTTCGAGATGGAGGTCATGAGGGACAGGAAGGACAATGCCGTGGTGATCTGCTCCATCGAGAACATCGATCCCATGGGGGTCCACACGGGCGACAGCATCACCGTCGCCCCCATACAGACACTGAGCGACAGGGAGTACCAGGCAATGCGCACCGCCGCCATCGAGGTTCTCCGTGCGGTGGGAGTGGACTGCGGGGGATCCAATGTCCAGTTCGCCGTGCACCCTTCCTCGGGAAGGATGACCGTGATCGAGATGAATCCCCGGGTGAGCCGGTCTTCGGCCATGGCGTCCAAGGCAACGGGGTTTCCCATCGCCAGGGCGGCCGCGAAGCTGGCCATAGGATATACCCTTGACGAGATTCCCAACGAGATTACCGGCGAGACCACCGGCTGCTTCGAGCCTGCGCTGGATTATGTCGCCGTGAAGTTTCCAAGGTTCGAGACGGACAAGTTCCCCGCGGAATACGACCAGCTGGGAACGCAGATGAAGTCCGTCGGTGAATCCCTCGCCCTCGGGCGTACCTTCATGGAGGCCATGAACAAGGCAGCCCGGGCATCGGAACAGGGCTTCGAAGGAGTCCACGAACTCTCAATGGGGTATGACGGCCTCGACACCATGCTGGCGACGACCCACCCGAAAAAGATCTTTGCCGCCTACACGGTGCTGAAGCGCGAAGGGAGGCGGGCACTGAGGGGGCTGGCGGGAAAAACGGCCTATGATCCCTGGTTTCTCTCCCAGATGGCCGACCAGGCTGAGCTTGAAGAGCGGATTGGGGATGAACCGCTGACCGGGGACCTCCTTCTGGAGGCGAAGCGTTTCGGCCTCTCCGACAAGCGGATTGCCTCCCTTGCCTCCATGAGTGAAGAGGAAATCGAGGCCCTTCGAAAGGACCTGGGCATCGAACCGTGCTTCCATTTCGTGGATACCTGCGCCGGTGAATTTCAGGCGGCCACACCCTATTTCTACTCCACCTGGGGAGAAACCGACGAAGGAGAGCCCACCGGGGAAACCGGGGTGGCCATTCTGGCTTCAGGACCCAACCGGATCGGGCAGGGCCTCGAATTCGACACCTGCTGCACCCTGGCCTCCCTCGCATGGAAGGAGCAGGGACGGCGGACGGTGATCATCAACTCGAACCCCGAAACCGTCTCCACTGACTACAATGTGTCAGACCGCCTGTACCTGGAACCCCTCACGGCGGAGCACGTGAAGGCGGTGCTGGCCAGGGAGGGGATACGGGATGTCCTGGTGCAGCTCGGGGGGCAGACGCCCCTCAACCTGGCGGAAGAGCTCGAGAAATGGGGAGCCCGCATGGTGGGCACGTCGTTGGCCGGCATCGACGAAGCGGAGGACAGGGG
The DNA here is from genome assembly GCA_964543785.1 of uncultured Synergistaceae bacterium. Lineage (GTDB taxonomy): Bacteria > Synergistota > Synergistia > Synergistales > Aminobacteriaceae > Aminivibrio. The sequence continues at coordinate 9,563 of CAZJAR010000054.1, forward strand.
GAAGTTTTCATCCCTGCTGAAGCGTCTCGGGCTCCGGCAGCCGGAAAGCAGGATGGCGGGATCACCTGAAGAAGTGGCCGATGCGGCCGGAACGGTTGGTTTCCCGGTGCTCCTGCGGCCTTCCTACGTTCTGGGCGGAAAAAACATGTTCGTGGCCCACACGCCCGGCGACCTGGACCTCTATCTCTCCAGGGGACTCCCCCTTGACCGGGACCACCGGCTGCTCGTCGACAAATTCCTCGAGGATGCCTTCGAGTATGACCTCGACGCTCTCAGCGACGGCCGGAACGTGTACGTTGCGGGCATACTGGAGCACATCGAGGCGGCGGGAATTCATTCGGGGGACAGCACCTGCGTCTTCCCTGCCTACAAATGCACACCCGAACTGTACCGGGAGATGAGCTCCGCGGCGGTGAAAATAGCCAGGGAAACCGGCGTGGTGGGGTTTCTCAATATTCAGTTCGCCGCGAAAAACGGCGAACTCTATATTCTCGAAGTCAATCCCCGGGCGTCACGGACGGTACCCTTTCTCTCCAAGGCAAGCGGAGTCAACCTGGTGAAGGCTGCAGTCCGGCTCTGGGAGGGCGAAAGCCTGGAATCCCAGGGGCTCACGAAGGACGGGTACGGTGAGGGACGATGCCTCACGGAATGGGCGGTCAAGGAGGCGGTCTTCTCCTTCGATCGTTTTTCCTCCGTGGACCCGATCCTCGGCCCCGAAATGCGCTCCACCGGCGAAGTCATGGGGACGGGGTCGACGGTGGGCGAGGCCTTTGCCAAGAGCCAGGCTGCCGGGGGCACCATGCTTCCCGTGAAGGGAACGGTCTTCATCTCGGTGAACGATTTTGACAAGGCGACAATTCTCCCGGCGGCGAAAAAACTGTCGGAGATGGGGTTTGCTCTCGCCGCGAGCACGGGGACTGCCAGGTACCTCTTCGACAATGGACTGTTTCCCGAAGTGGTCCTCAAGGTCCACGAGGGACGGCCGAACGTGGTGGATCACATGAGGGCGGGAAAAATCCAGCTGCTCATCAACACCCCTTTCGGTTCCAACAGCCTTTCGGGCGGCCGGGAGATGCGCATCGAGGCTGTGCGGAGGAAAATTCCATATACTACTACGACTTCCGCAGCGGAAGCTGCCGTGGAGGCCATCGCTGAGCTGCGGAAGGGAGGCTTCTCCGTGAGGCCCCTGCCGCACATGGAATGACTTCGGCAGAAAAAGAAGTTGCCTTTCCCGTTATTGACTGCGCTTCGCTTTAGTAATACCATAACGAAGCGATTAGTTTTTTTTATCAGCAAAGGAGGGATGGGTGTGAGCAAAACGCGGGAAGGCTGGAATCCTTATCTTCTCGGCGGACTGGCCGGACTGCTTTCCGTATGGTCGACCTACTATACCGGAAAGTTCTTCGGTGCGTCCACATCCTTCGTGAGGGCTGCGGCCTTCGTGGAGGACAAGGTCATTCCGGAACGGGCGGCGACACTTGAATACCTGGTGAAGAACGCCGCAAAGATGGACTGGCAGATGATGTTCATCATCGGCATTTTCATCGGGGCCCTGCTTTCGGCTACATTGTTCGGCGATTTCAAGTTTCAGGCCGTGCCGGACATGTGGAAGAGGCATTTTGGGGAAAGTGCCGTTTCAAGGGGCCTGGTGGCTTTTCTCGGCGGTGCGGTGGCCATGTTTGGTGCCCGCCTCGCAGACGGATGCCCCAGCGGGCACGGGCTGAGCGGAACCATGCAGCTTGCTGCCAGCGGTTTCGTGGCTCTCATCTGCTTTTTCGTGGCAGGTGCCATAGTGGCCAGAATGATTTATGGAGGAGGTGGGCAGAATGGATCTTGATCAGATCATTATCCATTTGAATGAAATTCTTGTCTCCCTCAAGGGCATAGCGAACGCCGTCGATCTTCAGCTCCGTTTCGGCCTGGTCACCGGAATGGTGTTCGGTGTTCTCCTCCAGAGGGCTCAGGTTATTCGCTATGACAAGCAGCTTGCCGCCCTCCGCTTCAAGGATTTCACCATCCTGAAGTTCATGATGTCAGCAATCATCGTCGGCATGATCGGCACCTACTTCCTGTATGACCAGGGGCTGGTGAAGCTCTCCATAAAGCCCACCATCCTGGGCGGAACCATCACGGGAGGCGTGCTCTTCGGAGTCGGCTGGGCCCTTCTGGGCTACTGCCCGGGAACGTCTGTCGGCGCCCTGGGCGAGGGACGGACGGACGCCCTCTGGGGCATCCTCGGAGCTGTCGCGGGAGCCGCCCTCTATGCCGAGATGTACCCCTACCTGCAGGACACCCTGCTGAAGATGCACGACTACGGAAAGATCACCCTTCCCCAGCTGCTCGGGGTAAACCACTGGATTGTCATCGCGGGGGTATCGGTGGTTTTCCTTCTGTCCTTCGTGCTCATGGAGAAAAAGGGACTGTAGTTTTTCCCGTTTGATGCAGCGACGGCCCCCGGAATGTTCCGGGGGCCGTTTTTCTATGGTTTTTTCGGCAGGAGTGCGAGCGGGACGAGAAGCAGGGCTCCCCAGGGGGAAACTCCCCCGGAGCACCCCGCTGCGGAGGAATTGTCCGGAGGAACGGGATCCTCCGGCGGAACGGGACCCGGTGTGGGGAGCGGGGCAGGCAGGGAAAAAAGCTGGTATCCCCTGTCGTACTGGTCGCCCCATCCTCTCGCGAGGAGATGACGGGTCCCCCCCGAAGAAAAGGCCCAGCCTCCCTCCCCGGAGATGAAGGAAAACCTGAAAGAGGCCAGCCCCCATTCACCGGTCCTTCCGTCGGGGCGTGTCCAGGCGGCCAGGGGGGAGCCCATGCTGAGATCGCCGAAATACACAAGACCGCCGAAGTGAAGAACGGCCTCCCTTTCCCTGTCGAAGGCCAGCGCCCCCTTCCACGTGCTGAAGGGGAGGACGGCGTCCTGCCGAGAACCGATCTCCAGGGAGAAGACATTCACCGATGATGTGGGGATTTCCACCGTTGACGAGGAGGTTCCCACGGTGAACTGTTCGTAGTGCTTCCCGCCGGCGACGAAGAGCTTCCCGTCAACTATGGCGGCCGCAGCGGCGAAACGTCTTTCCGACAGGGTTCCCCACCGCCGCCACTCCAGGGTCTCGAGGTCGAGGCGGTAGACGGCGTCGACGGACCGGTCCCGGAGGTCAAGGGAGGGGCCCAGGATAAATCCCCCCGCCACATAGAGATATTTCCCTTCAGCCGCCGTCGCAGGGGAAGCAAGGCGACTGTCCCTGAGTTCTTCCGGCAGGCGGGTGAGCCGGCGGAGCACCCTTCCCTCCGTGTCGTAGGCATAGACCCATCCTTCTGACGACTGTCCCGTCAGGAAAACCGTTGTGCCCAGGGAGCAGTAGCTCGTGTAGCGGAAATCGAGGTCGGTTCGGGCCCATTCTTCTCCTTCTTCTCCCAGGGGAGCTTTCCGCAGGGTTTTCTCCCTGAGGGAGAAAACGGCGGGACGATAGCTGTGCACCAGGCTGCCGTACTCGTTCAGCTCCTCGAATCCGGCAGTGCCGTAGACGTATTCGCCCGCCACGGCGGTCTGTCCTGACACGGGAACGGCATGGAAATCCCTGCCGCCTTCGCAAAAGTACACCATGTCCGCCGGGGAAGCCTTTCCGGGACGGGTGAGCAGGAAGGGGAGGGATGTCAGGCTGTCCTGTCCGTCCGCCCGGATTTCCAGGGCTACCCTGCCGTCGGGAAGTTCCTCCGGGGGCAGGGTGACGACCGCTTCGCCGGAGGTCCGCCCGGCCTCGGGAAGGATGATCTTCCGGCCGTCTCTTTGCACGAGGGACAGATCTCCCCCTTCCGTGAGGTTATGGCCGGAGAGCCTGACCTGCCCGCCCGGCAGCGGGTACTGCCCCGAGAGCCGGAAGAGGGCCGGCCGGGTGCGCAGGGGTTCCGTCAGGGCCCGGCCCGCGTTCAGCCTCCCTTCCGTCCGGCTGAGCCCTTCGAGGGAGGGCAGCCTGTCGGCGGTGGAGAGAAGCTGGGCCTTCACGGCCCTCCAGTCCGCCTCCGGGTGAGCGGAGAAGAGCAGGGCGGCGGCCCCCAGGGTGAGCGGCGTTGCCATGGAAGTGCCGGATTTGAAGACCCATGTGTTCCAGTTTCCCCCGATCCTGAAGGAGTAGCCGTTGGGAACGACCTTGCTCGGAATGGTGGAGAGGATGGCCTCCCCCGGGGCATGGATGTCCACGGTCCTCCGCCCCCACTGGGAGAAATTGGAGGGTTCGTCGGTCCCCCCGGTGGACCCCACGGAGACAATGTTCCCGTAGGGGAGGGAGGAAGGATAGCTGAACGAGGCGAAGTCGTTGTCCGTGGCGTAATTGCCCGCCGCGGCGAAGACCAGGACGCCCCCTTCCTCGAGTTTCGCCAGGGCCTCCTCGATGGCCCGGCTGTAGGGGATGCCCGTGCCGAAGGACATGTTCACCGCCCGTACGTTCACGCCCCGGGCCTTCTGGGCGAGGAGATACTCGGTGTTCGCCAGCACGTGGGCGGTCTCGAAACCCACCAGCGCCATGACCCGCACGTTCGGGGCGATGCCGGTGATGCCGTAGTCGTCCTGGCGGGCGGCGATGATGCCGGCGCAGTGGGTGCCGTGCTCGTTTCCGTCGCTGGTGTCTCCTGTGCCCTCAAGGGCGTTCCAGCCGTTCACGTCGTCGATGTAGCCGTTGCCGTCGTCGTCGATGTCGTTGCCGGGGATCTCGCCCCCGTTCACCCAGAGATTTCCGTCGAGGTCGTGGATGTAGGGTCCTATCCCGGTGTCCATGACGGCCACCACCACCGAAGGGTCTCCCCTGGTGACGGTCCAGGCCCGCGGGGCGTCCACGTCCGCCCCGGCGGTGAGGAGGAAGGGAGCGCCGCTGCGCCAGCCCAGTTCTTCGACAACGTCAGGGGCGGCTAGGTTGGAGAGGCTCCACTGTAACTCATAGTAATTTCCCTCCAAGATATCGAACCAGGTGAGGGGAAGGGAAGGCTCCGCCCAGGCCACGCCTTCGAGCCCTGCGAGCTTCCGGGCGGCGGCTTCAGGGTCGCTCCCTCCGTCGGCAAGGAACACCCCGGTCCGTTCGAGTCGTTTGATTTCTGCGGGGAAAATGCCCGCTCCAGCGAGAAGGGAGCGGGCGGCCGGCGTTCCTTTTTCTCCGGGGGGCTGCTGCCTGAGGGCGAACACCACCGTGCCGGAGGGGGCTGTACGCCCCTCCCCGGCACGGACGGCGGCAGGAAGCAGGAAAAAAACCGCGAAGAGCAGCGCAGCGGCAAGGCTTTTTTTCATGAATGCCCGGCGGCGTACCTCAGCTGAAGGCCCGTTTGTACTGTTCCGGCCAGGGAAGTTCGATCCCCCGCTTCCGGGCCTCGAGAAGGGGGAAGAAGGGGTTCCTGAGGAGTTCCCGGCCGAGGGCCACCAGGTCGGCCCGGTGATTGCAGAGGGCTTCCTCGGCCATCTCCAGGGTGGTGATCAGCCCTACGGCGATGGTGGGCACGTCGCAGGCCACCCTGATCATCTCGGCGAAGGGGATCTGGTAGCCGGGAAAGACGGGGGGAGGAACGGGCGTCACTCCGCCGGAGCTCACGTGGACCACATCCACGTCCCGGGTCACCCGGTCGATGATGCGGGCCATCTCCGTGGGGGTCATGCCGCCTTCGGCGTAATCCTCGGCGGAGACCCGGAGGAAGAGGGGTTTTTCTTCAGGCCATTCGGTCCGGACGGCCCGGACCACCTCCTGGAGGAACCGGGAACGGCCCTCGAAGTTCACGCCGTAGCCGTCGTGCCGCTTGTTGCTCAGGGGGGAGAGGAACTGGTTGATGAGATAGCCGTGGGCGCCGTGGATTTCCACCACGTCGAACCCCGCCTTCA
>CAZJAR010000055.1:0-15268 GCA_964543785.1 uncultured Synergistaceae bacterium
CTCGGCCCGGGCGCTGTGCCCGGCGACACTCCCTCTGCCGAAAAAAAAGCAGTTTTAGAGCATTTTTTCGATCTCAATGCAAGTAACATTACTCCGGTCTGCCGGGGAATGTCAGCAGAAACTCACCCAAACCTTCCAGGGAGACCTCTCCCCGTCCGGCGGGGACGAAGGCGCTGTCCCCCGTGCCGATCCCGAGTCCGCCTCCGGACGATGAGAGACGGGCTTTCCCGTCGAGACAGAGCAGGGAAAGGAAGAACTCGTCCCCCATTTTTTGCGAAAAACGCCCGTTCAGTTCCAGCACGCTGCAGGTGAAGGATGGGCAGGAGCACAGGAGACGAAGCTCCCCTCCGGGAACGGAACGGAACCCTATTTCCACGCCAGGAGGCGGAGGGCAGCCTTCATCCAGGCGCAGGACATCCAGGGCCTTGCCGATATGAAGGGGCCTGGGGCGGCCGTCCGCTCCCGCCCTGCCGTAATCGAAGACCCGGTAGGTTATGTTCGAACTCTCCTGCACCTCCGCCAGGACGATCCCCGCTCCAACAGCATGAATCGTTCCGGCGGGGATGTAGAAAACATCTCCCGGCTCCGCGGGAACGGAACGGAGCACCTCCGTCAGCGAGCCTTCCCGGATTCTCTGCTCCACTTCCTTTCTCGTCACAGGGCGTGAAAAACCACAGTACAGAGACGCCCCGGGAAGGGACCGGAGGATATACCACATCTCCGTTTTGCCTCTGCCCCCCTCTGCGCTGCGGGCATATTCCCCATCGGGGTGAACCTGGACCGAAAGTCTGTCAGCGGCGTCAATGAGCTTCACTATCAGGGGAAATTCGCTTCCCGGCGGAACTGCGGTTCCGCACGCCAGGGGATTGTTCCTGATAAAGGCCGACAGCCCCTGGCCATGGAAAAGTCCTCCTGCGATTACCGACTCCCCGTCCGGGTGGGCCGACAGTTCCCAGCTCTCAGCGAGGCGCTCCGGAGCGCCTTGCTTCCCGAAGAGCGAGGCAAGCGTCTTCCCTCCCCACAGGTAGTCCTTGTAGAACGGCAGAAGCAGAAACGGAGCCGCCGTTTTTTCTGTCATTCCGGGAACAGCTCCGATTCCGCGAAGGCACACAGGAAATGATACGCGGCGGTATGGAGCTCCTGGACCCGGAATGTCCGGCCGTCCGGAACGGGAATCCACAGATCAGCAATATCCCTGAGGACTCCTCCACCGTCACCGGTAAGGGCCACGGCAACGGCTTCCTTCGCCCTGGCCGCCATGAGGGCCCACTTCACGTTCCGGGCATTTCCTGACGTTGAAATGCCCAGCACAACGTCCCCCGGCTCTGCATATCCCATGACCTGCTGCGCGAACACAAGCCCATAGTCTCCGTCATTGGCCACAGCCGTCACGAGGGCCTGCTGTCCCCCCAGGGAGATGGCGGGCAGGGCTCCCTGGAGTTTGCCGCCGAGTTCCTCCCCTTCCTTACCGAAGAGAGACATGAACCGCTCTTTGTCGGGAAGAGGAAGGGGACGCTTCAGAAGGAATCCCTTCATGAGCTCGCCTACGATATGGTCGCTGTCGGCGCAGCTTCCTCCATTGCCGCACACGAGGAGCTTCCCCCCTTCACCGAAGCACCGCACAAGCAGCAGTGCAGCCTCAAGAACCGGTTTCCTCACCGGTTCAAAGCAGGGGTTTTCCTCAAAAAAAGCTGCAGTCAGTTTCCGGGTCCGTTCTTTCATTCCTGCCTCCGGGCACGTTTGTTTTTCTGATCATACACCCCGGTGTCTGAAGAGACGATATTGCCTTCTGGGCAGTATTCACCGGGAGAAGGGTCCACGGCTCCTTCCCTGGACTTCCGCATAACCCTGTAATTTTCAAGAAGAAACAGGAAGAGGCTCATAACGGGCGGTCCCATGAAAAGGCCCAATATACCCCACGCGGCGAGTCCGCCGACGATTCCTATAAAAACGACGAAAAAATGAATCTTTCCCCCGCCGGAAATGAAAATTGCCTTCAGAAAACGGCCGATCATCCCTACCACAAGGACGCCCCAGGCGAGCAGAATCAGTCCGCCGCTCCAGTCCGAGGCCGAGAAGAGAAATGCCGCCCCGGGAAGCCAGACGAAGGCGGTTCCGAGGAAGGGGATCAGGGCAAAAAACGTCATCAGGGCGCCGAAGAGCACCGGGTTGGGCAGGCCCGCGATCAGCCAGCCAAGCCCGCCGGCAGCCCCCTGGGCCAGGGAAGTGAGCAGGACGCCGTAAACCACGGCTTGCAGCGTCCTTTTCCCCTTTTCGAAAAATGGTGCAACCTGTTCCGCCGGAAGGGGAACGATTTCACGCAGGTAGGCGGCCATATACCGCCCGTCCCGAATGAGGAAAAAGCAGGACACGGTGATTATGGAAATGTAGTAGAGAAAAATGGCGGCATCACCTGCAACGGACACCGCCTCCACCGCACCCCGGGCAGCCGTTTCCCTGATCCAGGCCCGTATCGCCGGATACCGAACCATCCACGGCCGGATGGATTCCACCAGCGCTTCGGGGAGGAGGGTGGCCAGGGCCCCTTCACCGGTTGATTCCATGGCGGCCAGCACCTCGAGGACGAAACCGTGGAGGCGCGCCCCCTCCCGCAGGGCCAGAACTGCCGCAAAAAGACACGGGATAAGGGCGAAAAGAATAATGAGCACTGTGGAGAGGGCAGCGGAAAAGGCCTCCGACTGTCGGCGGAAAGGGCCTTCCCTCATTTTTCCGAACAGGGGATAAACGGAGAAGGAAAGAAGGACCGACCAGGCCAGGGGCTTTATCAGCGGGAAAACCACTGACAAAGCGAGGAAGGCCAGAAAGGCGAAGACTCCAAGAAAGGGGAGGGCCTGATTGCCGTTCCTGGAGTCCGGCATCCGGAAACCTCTGTCTTCCCCTGGATTTCTCATCTCACCCACTTCCTTTCCACAAAAGAATGAAAAAGCCTCCCGGAGTACTCCGGGAGGCTTCACTATACCATTTTTTCCCCCTATGGGGCTGAATCCTAGTACATATCCTCCATGCCGCCCATTCCGCCCCTGGGCATGGCGGGTTCTTTCTTCTCGGGCTTGTCGGCGACGATGGCCTCGGTGGTGAGAACCATGGCTGCGATGGAGCCCGCATTCTGAAGAGCGCTGCGGGTGACCTTTACGGGGTCGATGATTCCAGCCTCGATCATGTCGACATATTCGCCTGTGGCGGCGTTCAGACCGTTTCCTGCCTTCAGGCCGCGGACCTTCTCCACCACCACGTCTCCCTGGAACCCGGCGTTCTCCGCGATAAGGTGCAGGGGAGAGGTAAGAGCCTTCAGGACGATGACGGCACCGGTGCGCTCATCGCCTGAAAGGGTGGCGACAAACTTCTCGAGTGCGTCGATGCAGCTCACTGGGGCAACTCCGCCGCCGGCCACTATGCCTTCTTCGACAGCGGCGCGGGTTGCGTTCAGGGCGTCCTCGATGCGGTGCTTCAGTTCCTTCTGCTCGGTCTCGGTGGCGGAACCGACCTGGATGACCGCCACTCCGCCGACGAGCTTGGCAAGGCGTTCCTGGAGCTTTTCCTTGTCGTAATCGGAGGAGGAATCCTCGATCTCCTTCTTGATCTGGGAAGCACGCTTCCTGATCTCGTCAGGATTGCCGGCGCCTTCAACGATGGTGGTCTCTTCCTTGGTTACACGGACCTTCTTGGCCTTGCCGAGCATGGAGAGTTCGGTGCTGTCGAGCTTGATGCCGATCTCTTCGCTGATGACCTGTCCGCCGGTGACAATGGCGATGTCCTGCAGCATGGCCTTGCGGCGGTCGCCGAATCCGGGGGCCTTCACGGCAGCGACCTGCATGACGCCGCGCAGTTTGTTCACCACGAGGGTGGCAAGGGCTTCGCCTTCCACGTCCTCGGCGATGATGAGGAGGGGCTTGCCGGTCTGGACAACCTTCTCGAGGGTGGGAAGGAGATCCTTGATGTTGCTGATCTTGCCGTCGTGAATGAGGATATAGGCATCGTCAAGGGCGACTTCCATCCTCTCGGGATCAGTGACCATGTAGGGGCTGATGTAGCCCTTGTCGAACTGAAGTCCTTCCACCATTTCGAGGGTGGTTCCCACGGTCTGGCTGTCCTCGACGGTAATGACGCCGTCCTCGCCGACCTTGTCCATGGCTTCGGCGATGAGCTGGCCTACGCCCTTGTCATTGGCGGAGATGGAAGCCACCTGGGCAATCTTGTCCCGGTTCTTCACGGAGATGGCCTTCTTCTTGAGCTCGTCGACCACGAGGTCGATGGCCCGTTCGATGCCGGAACGCATAAGCATTCCGTTGGCGCCGGCAGCCACGTTCTTCATTCCCTCTGCGATGATGGCCCGGGCGAAAACAGTTGCGGTGGTGGTGCCGTCTCCGGCGATGTCGTTGGTCTTGGAAGCGACTTCCTTCACCAGCTGGGCGCCGGTGTTCTCGTACACATCCTCAAGCTCGATCTCCTTGGCGATGGTGACTCCGTCGTTGGTGATGGTGGGAGAACCGAACTTCTTCTCCAGAACCACGTTCCGGCCCTTGGGCCCGAGGGTGACACCAACGGTGTCGGCAACTTTATCGATACCGCGGAGCATCGCGCGGCGGGCTTCTTCTCCGAAAATAAGAATCTTAGCCATGTTTTTTTACCTCCTCTGGAAGATGAAACTACTTCTCGATGATGGCGAGCACGTCCCGCTCGCTGAAAATGACATACTCGTCGCCGTCAAGCTTCACTTCGGTGCCGGCATACTTGCTGAAAATGATCCTGTCGCCGACTTTCACTTCAAGGGGAAGCTTCTGGCCGTTCTCGAGAACCTTGCCTGTGCCGACGGCGATGACTTCGCCCTCGGTGGGCTTTTCCTTGGCGGTGTCGGGAAGAACGATGCCGCCCCTGGTCTTTTCCTCATGGTTGACGACCTTGACTACGATCCTGTCTCCAAGCGGTTTCAGATTCATGGTACAGATCCCTCCTAAGAATGTTTTACAAAATGCTAGCACTCCTCTTTGTCGAGTGCTAAATGACCGGAATAGATATTACGGATGAAGGGATGGAATCTCAACAGCCGTGAGGGGTAAATATGGGTGAATATCGAATGCTTTATCTGATTTTCTTTTTATTTCTTTGTTTTATCGAGTTTTTAACATTAAAAGTCTCACCAGGGTTCCCATGACGGATCGGGAGAAAGATCCAGGGATGACCTGACACCTCTCATATATGCGTTGTACCCTGCGGCGGCTATCATCACGGCATTGTCGGTGCAGCGGTTCACGGGGGGCAGAAAGACATTCCACCCTCTTTGCTCCTTCAGTGCCGCCCGCAGGGCGCTGTTTGCTGCCACGCCGCCGGAAAGGGTCACGTTTTTCACCCCTGTCTGTTTCACGGCCAGGGCAAGCTTTCCCAGCAGCGATTCGACAACAGCCCTCTGGAATGAAGCGCATACATCCTCCACCGGGATGGGTTTCCCCTCGGCCCGCAGCCTGTTGATTACCGTAACTGCCGCCGTCTTGAGACCGCTGAAGCTGAAAACAATCTCCGGCGTGCCCTTCATGGGAACGGGGAAATCAAAGGCACGGGAGTTCCCCGCGGCCGCGAGCCGGTCAACGGCCGGCCCGCCTGGGTAGGGCAGACCGAGGACTTTTGCCGCCTTGTCATAGGCTTCCCCGGCGGCATCGTCCCGAGTTCCGCCCAGGAAGACATACTTGCCGAAATCCTCCGCCAGGACGATTTCCGTATGCCCCCCCGAGACAATCATGCAGAGGAAAGGAGGAGCAAGCTCCGGAAAGGAGACCACATTCGCGAAAAGGTGCCCCTCGAGGTGGTTCACTCCGATGAGGGGCACGTTCCACGCCAGGGAGAGAGCCTTGGCAGCCATGACACCCACGAGAAGGGACCCCATCAGTCCAGGCCCTGCCGTTACGGCGATGAGCCCGATCTCCCTGGCGGGATCCCGGACGCCGCCGCGGCGGAGGACTTCTTCGGTTATGGGGAGAAAGGCCTCCAGGTGCATTCTCGCGGCGAACTCCGGGATGACTCCTCCGTAGGGCGCATGGGACTCCACCTGGCTTGCAAGAAGTTCGGCTGCGACATCCCGCTGTCCCCGAAGAAGGGCAGCCGCAGAATCGTCGCAGCTGCTTTCAAAACCAAGGGTAAGAAAAGTACGGTCTTCCGGGATCATCTCCGGGGCAGCTCCATCTCCGTCGAATAGTCTCCCACGGAAAACCGGACTGTTTTTCCCTTCAGCGCCGCATTGGGAACGACCACGGCAAACTCCGCCGTCAGGTCAGGCGGCAGTTCCCCCACGGGGACAAAATGCCTGTTGGTCAGAACGTCCTCAGGGGTGAGCACATGGGAGCCGATGGAGATCATCGAGTGATCAAGGGTGAGGTTCCTCACCGTCCTGAGCCTGATGATGAAAAGGGTCTTCTTCCTGGTTTCCTTGCCGCCGAAAAACCCCGTGTTGCTTTTCAGCCACTCCGGAGCCATCGGATCGGACCATGCAGCATCCACGAGCTTTCCGTCAACGAAAATAAAGGCGAACTGCGCTCTCGCACCGATGATCAGTTCACCCAGGGCTTCTCCTTCAAACCACAGCGAAGCGGTGCGCTTTTCCAGAAGGGCTGCGGTATCCTCCGCCGCTTCGGCTCCCGGAGCAGCGAAGACAAACAGAAGCAGCAGGACCGCGAGTTTTCTCATAGCCATGATTCATACCTCCCCGTCAGATCGTTCGTTTTTTCCGGCGCTCCTTTTCCGTGCCAGGGCGCCCCGAAGCCAGCCCCATTCCTGGAAGCGCAGCAGCCTCGTGGAAACGCCGTAGGCGGCGCAGGAAACCAGGAAAATGCCCCCGAGCCAGGAACCCCGCAGAAGCAGCCTGGCCTCCGCCGGATAGGGCATTCCGATAGTGTACACGAAAATTCCTCCCGCTGTCACTGCAAGGGAGAGCCCCATTTTCCCCGCCCAGGACGCTGAAAAGATGCCGAGGCCGGTTCCGAGGTTCCGCGTGAGCAGCCTCACTCCCACCCATCCGGAAAGGGTGAAGGAAAAGGACGTGGCCAGGGCTAGCCCGCCAAAGGACAGAGGCTTCATGAGAATCAGTGAGAACAGGGCTGTGGCAATAACGCTCGTCAGGGTAACCCACAGGGCCTCCCGGGGAAGGCTGCGGGCATACAGGCCCCGCATGACCACGGTGGAACAGGCCATGCCCGGGAGCCCTACGGAATACATGGCGAGAGAAAGGGCCGTGCCCTCCCATGCCCACTCCCCGAAGGCTCCGCGGAAGAACAGGAGGTGGACGATCTCCCTCGAGAGCAGAACCATGCCGAGGGTGACAGGGAGTACAACAAACAGGGCAAACCTCACGGAATCCTTCATGATATCCCTGAACTCTTCAACGCTGTCCGAAGGACACCGTGAAAGCTGGGGCAGCACCGCCTGGGAGACCGCGATGACGAAAAGCCCCAGAGGAAGCTGGATGACTCTGTTCGCGTAGTTCAGCACTGAAATGGCACCCTCCTGGAGAAAGGAGGCAAGCATTCTGCTGAGCACCGGGTTGACCTGGTTGAGGGAGAGCCCCGCGGCGTAGGGAAGAAACAGGGAGAGCATTTTCCGGAGGTCGGGATCACGAAGATGAGGCCGTGCCGGAAGAAGGGAGACACCCATCGTGCCGGTCCACCCCCACTGCAGGGCGAACTGGCACGCGCCGCCTGCAAGGACGCCTGCCGCGAGGCCCCACACTCCCCATGAGGAGGCAAGGAACAGGACAAGGATGATGTAGACGAGATTGCTCAGGGCAGGAGCCAGGGCAGGGATCAGAAAAGACCCCATGCTGTTGAGAACGCCCATTGCCAGGGCCGCCAGGGAGACAAACAGGAGGAAGGGGAACATCCACCGCGTAAGGGAAACCGCAAGGGATGTTTTGACAGGATCGAATCCCGGAGCCATAATGCCGACCAGGAGAGGTGAAAAAATCGCTCCGGCGATAACCGCGGCTGACGTTGCCGCCAGAAGGACGGAAAAGGCCTGCCGGGCAAGGTTTTCAGCAGCCGGTCTTCCCCTGTCGTTCAGAACCCTGGAAAAAACGGGAACGAACGAGGCGGAAAGAGCCCCCTCGGCCAGAAGCTGCCGGGCGAGGTTCGCAAGGGTAAAGGCAACGTTGAAGGCGTCAAGTACCCCGGAAGCGCCGAACCACGCTGCGGTGACGATCTCGCGCACAAGGCCGAGAACCCTGCTTGCCAGCGTTCCCGCCATCATGAACAGAGCGTGACGCACCATGGTTGAAGTCGATTTCGCCACTGTCAGCGGCCTCCCCGAATTAGAACTGCACTCCGCACCGCGGACGTGCAAGGAGCGTGAACCCCTGTGAAAAAAACAACCCTGTGGTGCATAGGCAGCCCTCTTCTTCTTGACGATGGAGCCGGTCCGGCTCTTTTCGCCGAACTTTCAGCATTCCCAGCCGAAGGGGTAACCCCGGTGAACTGCGAAACGACCCCGGAAAACTGGATTTCACCCCTCAGAAAAAATCCGCCCCAGGCCCTTATCGTGGCCGATGCCGCCGATATGGGGCTTCCGGGCGGATCAGTCCGCCGAATGGTCCTCGCGCAAACAGGCGGAATCTCCTTCAGCAGCCACGGGATCCCGCTGGCGCTTCTTCTGGAACCCTTCAGAACACGTATAGAGATTCTCGTCATCGGCATCCAGCCGAAAGCAAGGGGCTTTGGCGAGAGCCTTTCCCCTGAAGTGTCCGAAGCGGTCAGGACCGTGGCGGAAGTCATCAGGAAAGGCCGCGCAGGGGAACTCGAACCCTACCAGGAGAACCTGTCGCCCAAGTAGAATTTCCTGGCTACTTCGCTTTCTGCTACTTCCTGCGGCGAACCCTCGATGACGATCTTTCCCTGGTGGATCAGGTAGGTCCGGTCAGTAATGGCCAGGGTATCCCTGACGTTGTGGTCCGTGAGCAGAATGCCGAATCCCTTCCCCCGCAGTCTGAGTATGATCTGCTGGATGTCGTAGACGGCGATGGGGTCAATGCCGCTGAATGGCTCGTCCAGGAGCAGGAAGTCCGGCAGTATGGCGAGACTCCGTGCGATCTCGACCCGCCGGCGCTCTCCGCCGCTCAGGGAATAGCCGGGGATGTTGGTGATCTTCTGGAGGCCGAAATCCTCTATCAGCCTGTCCACCATTATTCTCGACGATTCCTCCGGAGGAGGGTTTTCCTGAAGCACAAGTTCGAGGTTCTCCCTTACCGTGAGGTTCCGGAAAATGGAAGCCTCCTGGGGAAGATAGCCAACGCCGAGACGGGCCCTGCGGTAGACCGGCAGGGCCGTCAGATCCCGTGAATTGATGGAGACCGAACCTGAATCGGGCTTGATAAGGCCGACAATCATGTAAAAGGTCGTGGTTTTTCCCGCCCCGTTCGGCCCGAGCAATCCCACGATCTCGCCAAGGTTGACGTCGAGATCCACATCGGAAACCACCGTGCGCCCCCTGTAAGACTTGGTGAGGGCCCTGGCGGCTATTGCTTTGCTCATTTCGATCCTTCCATCTTGAAGATCAGCTGGGGTTTTCCCGTGGCCTCAACCCGGTTCCTGTCAGGGAAGAAAATCAGGGTCTCGGATTTCAGGGAGCGGGCCGCCTGCACGGCGGTCACTCCCCCGGACACGACAAGGGTTCCCCTGGCCTTGGAATACACTGCCTTGCTCCCCCGGATCTCCGTGGGCTCCCCGTCTTTGGGAGCGGAACGGAAAAAGACGTTCCCGGCAGCGGTGAACTCGTCGATCTCACCGTTGGCGAGTTTTCCTTCCAGAGAATCGCAGACCAGGACATACCCTTCCTTCGTGTCGGCGTACCTGCGGAGTTTCGTCCCCCAGAAGTAGTCGCCCTTCATCCGGAGCTTGTCCGCGTCAACCTGGCGGGAACCCCAGAAGCCCTTCACGCCACCGTCGAAGATGTATTCCTGGGGCTCGGTGAATACCCCCGAAAGGGTCTGCCCCTTCATATCCACCTTGTCGTTCTGCCAGGAGCCGAAGACGCGGACACCGCCCTTCATGGTGAAAACCCTGCGGTTCATGTTGCCATCGGCAGCTTTGGAGGTGGCCATGATGGTTCCCCTTGTAACTTTCACGTTCCCGTCAGCCCAGAAATCTCCCGTCTCGGACTCGTAGCGCATCTTGTCGGAAGTGAGCTCCAGGTCCTCGGCGAACAGGGGTGAAACGGCGAAAAGGAAGAGCGTAACAGAAAGAAGAAAGAAACGAATAGTTCTCATGGGACAGCCTCCCATACGGAATTTTTTCCTATTGTACAGGATTTTTCCTCTCCGCCATAGGGGCTAGGAGCGGAGAAAAGCCTGAGACAGTGCGGATGCCGCTCCCTCCATGTCGGAGGAAGCCACGATGCACGCGATGACCGTAGACGCGGCTGCGATCATGTCGATGTTGATCCTGCACCCTGCGAGAACGGAGAACATCTGGGAGGGAATCTCCGGGCATCCCGAAATCAGTTCCCCCCTGAGCGCTACCTTGGCCACTTCGGCGTCGAAGGTGACCCCCTGGGCACCCACATCCGAAGCGAAGGCCCTGCAGATGGTGATGGCGTCACCGAGCAGACTCTGTTTCACGATAAAGGCGATGTCGTTCATCTGCCCCCGCATGACGCTCTGGACAATCATCTCCGCGCCCACACCCGCGCCGGCAAGATCGGAGAACATCCGGGCCGCCACCCCGGGAACATCGGGCACGCCGAGAACGGCAATCTTCGCCACGTCCATGTCGCTGATCACTTCGTCAACGACGCACCTGCCGGATCCGTCAACACCGAAGGCCATGGGGAACACACTTCCTTTCCTGAGAGGGCGGAAAATATCGGAACAGCTTACATTTTTTGAAACAGATACCCCGGCTGAATCCTCAGCGAGGACGAAAAACCGGGAACGGACGCCGAAGCGGGTGAAGATGGAACACATGAGCTCAGCAACCCTGTGGGCCTCGCCCCGGGCGAAGGCGAGCACGCTCGGCCCCGATCCGCTGATGGCCACTCCCGAACACTGGGGAATTTTGCGGACCGCTTCGAGGATAGCCTCACCTCCCGGAAAAAGCCTTGCGCGGAAAGGCTGGTGCAGCCGGTCGTCCATGGCCCAGGGAAGATTCTCCCAGTTTCCCGTCGCCCAGGATGCCGCCAACAGAGCTGACCGGCTCAGGTTGTAGACCGCATCCTTCATGGAAACTTCCTTCGGCAGGGCCTTCCGGGCATCCTCCGTGCTCAGCTCCACCGCCGGCACGGCCACCACTGCAAGCATATCCGATGGGAGAGGGGGCATCCTGACAAACTTGAGGCTGTCGCCGTCCCAGCAGCTCACCGCCATGCCCCCGAGACAGCAGGGCACCACGTTGTCCGGGTGCCCTTCCATGGCCACCATGAGTGACAGAAGATCCTCCTTCGGCAGAGGACGCTCCCGCAGCTCGTTTGCAATAGCCACCCCGCCGACGATTGCCGAGGAGGAACTGCCGAGGCCCCGCTTCATGGGAATGGCGTTCATGGTCCTGAGGCGGAGACCGGGGGGCTCCATGCCCCACTCCCTGCAGGCCCGCTCATAGCTTTCAATGACGCCGTTCCTCGTCAGGAGCGACTCATCGCCGCCCCCCTCCCCCACCACGTCCACGTCATAGCGGCCTGAGGGCAAAATTTCCAGGACATCGAAAAAGTTGTACAGCGAAAGGGCCAATCCTACCGTGTCAAAGCCGGAACCGAGGTTGGCGCTCGACGCGGGGACTTTCACCCGAAGCAGGCTCACAGCCCCAACACCTCCGCCAGGGCCTCCGGAGTCCCGTCGATTTCCACGGGAAGGTCCACTCTGCTGACAGCAGAATCGGGATCCTTCAGGCCGCTGCCGGTGAGCACCATAACAATCCGGAGCCCCTTGGGAAGTCTCCCGTTCTTCCGGAGCTTCACCAGCCCGGCCAGGGGTGCGCAGGACGCGGGTTCGGCAAAAATCCCGTCAGAGGAAGCCAGCATTTTCTGGGCATCCAGGATCTCGTCGTCGGAGACGGAAAGAAACTGCCCGCTGGTGATCTCGACAGCCCGCCGTGCCTTGTCTGCGCTCACAGGGTGCCCGATCCTGATGGCGGTGGCCACTGTCTCGGGATTGTCCACCGGGCCGCCCTTCACCATGGGAGCCGCTCCCTCGGCCTGAACGCCCATCAGCCTCGGAAGTTTATCTATACGGCCGATCTCCCTGTAGAATTCGAACCCGGCACAATAGGCACTGATATTTCCTGCGTTGCCCACGGGCAACACCACCCATTCAGGGATGGCTCCAAGCTCGTCGCAGATCTCCCAGGCAGCGCTCCTCTGGCCGAAGAGCCGGTACGGATTCACCGAATTCACGATAGCCAGGCTACCCTTTTCCCTTGAGGCTTCCCGGGCCATCTCCAGAGCCCTGTCGAAATTGCCCCGGACGGCAATGACCCGGGCGCCGTAGATAAGGGCCTGGGCAAGTTTCCCGACGGCCACCTTCCCGGCCGGCAGCAGCACGAAGCAGGGGAGGCCCGCTGCCGCTCCGTAGGCCGCAGCAGAGGCAGAGGTGTTTCCCGTGGAGGCGCAGATGAGAGCTTTTGCCCCCTCCTCCACTGCCTTCGAAACAGCGAGGACCATTCCCCGATCCTTGAAAGAGCCTGTGGGGTTCAGGCCGTCATACTTTCCGTACAGGTCCACTCCAAGTTCCCGGCCAATGTTCCGCAGAGGAACGAGAGGGGTGTCCCCCTCGCACAGGGAAAGACGGGGAGTCCGCTCGGTAAGGGGAAAAAAACTCTCGTAGGAATACAGAATGCCTTTTCTCATGAATCTCCCTCCTAAAAAAAGCCTGCATCGTCCTCACTCTGGAGACGATGCAGGCTCATCGCGGTCCCACTCCACTTCCGAAAAATCGGCTGCTCTATTCCGCTGTTTGGGGCGGACCCCGACGCCTTCTCTCCCGCAGGACTTCGGCGCCCGCTCCGGGGTGGTCTTCTCCCTGCCTTAGCGGAGGAGGATTTCCAGCCAGGATCCTCCCTCTCTGTCCGCCGGGTTACAGGAATACTCTTCCCTTCATCGCACAAATGGCATATTATTGGACGTGAAATTGCTTCCAACTTATACTCCCGAGACCCGATTGTGTCAAGCGCGGCGCCCCTCAGGCTTTCTTGCGGCGCCGGGAAACTCAACTGAAAGGATGCGTGCAGACATGAGGACATTTGACATGGCAACCATCGAGAAATTTACGGGCAGACCGGGCTTCATCGGCAAATTCGTCCACTCCGAAGGATTCACCTTCGCCCAGTGGGAAATCGCCAAGGGAACTGAACTCGCTTTCCACAGCCACCCCCACGAGCAGACCACCCTGCTGCTGGCAGGAAAACTTGAGCTTGGAGCAGGAAAGGAAAAAGTCATGCTCTCTCCGGGACAGGGAATTGTCTTCGCCGGAGGAGAAGGGCACGGAGGATTCGCCCATGAAGACTGCCTCGTCATCGACGTCTTCTGCCCCGTCAGGGAGGACTTCAAAAAACAGCAGCAGGAACAGAAATAACCTCGCCCTTACCTTTCATTCTGAGCAAAAGCGATCGCGAAACATCCTGGAGGGGAAGGGTCCCGCTATTGCTTGTCATCCCGAGCGAAGTGATCGCGCAGCATCCCCGGAGGGGGGGAATCTCGGTCTTGAAGCAGTCCGGAACCAAAAGCAGGTCCCTCGTCGCTTCGCTCGCTCGGGACGACAAGGCTTGTTTGTCATCCCGAGCGAATGCGAGGGATCTCGCTTTTGATTCGGCCTGCCCCAAAAAACGAGATCCTTCGTCGCCTCCGGCTCCTCATGATGACACCAAACCAGTATCATCCTGAGCGCAACATCCCCGGAGGGGGAGGATCTCGCTTTTTATGCTTTTCCAGGCTTTTTATGCTTTTCCTGGCTTTTCCTCCCATTTCTCGAACATGACGATCTCGTCCAGCTTCTTCCGCGGGCGCTCCCCGGGAGTCTCGGCAGGGTACCCCAGGGGCAGGATGGCCACCACGAACCTGTCCGGCGGAATTCCGAGGATGGGACGAACGTCCTTCTGCTCGTACCATGCCACCCAGCACGTGCCCAGGCCCAGGCTCTCCGCCTCAAGCACCGCGTGCTCCACGGCGATGGCCGTATCGCGGATCACCTGCTTCAGGGCGAACTGGGGGCTCGTCTCGTTCACCTCGAGGCCGGGCTCGTCCTGTATGCGGCACCGGACATCGGCCACACAGACGATAAACACGGGAGCCGCCTCCATCCACGACTGGCCGTGGGCTGCCTTCGCCAGCGCCCGTTTCGCCTCGGGAGACCGCACCACGATGAACCGCCACGGCTGGGTATTGTGCCCCGACGGCGCCACCCGGGCGCTCTCAAGAAGCTGAAGGACAACCTCGTCCTCCACATTCCTGCCGGTAAACTTGCGTACGCTGCGCCTTGTCCTGACTGCTTCGATCATCGAATCGCCTCCTTTGAAAACTTTCCGAAGAAAAACTCACTCCAGCTTCGTCCCGGGGACCGGCCTGTTCATGTCGTACCCCAGTTCGTAGTAGTGGCTGCCGTTGAAGTCGAAGGTCTTGATCAGCTCCATGCCCACCTTCCGGGTATGGGCGTCATAGGACCGGGGGTTGATCCTGTTGATGAAGGTGACCATCACGGGATAGCGGGACGCCATCTGCCGGCGGGAGAATTCGAAAATATGCTCCAGCACTCCCCGTCCCCGATACTCCCCTGCGATGCAGACCGGCCCGTACTGGTAGGAGTTCTCCGTGGAAAGGACCCTCCCGAGATATTCGATGTTCGGCAGGTCGGCGATCATGTGCCGGAACAGGGGCCATGCGGACCAGTATTCCCACGACGCCGCCATGGCATAGGAAATGATTTTGCCGCCGTCGCACGCCACCGCAAGGCCGTTTTCATCCTTCATGAGGGACAGGAACTGTTCCGGGGAAAACAGGGTGGTCACGAACCCGTCCGCCTTGTCCTCCTCCCGGATGGTCGAAATGTGGTACCGTTTCTGCAGCTCGGCGACACCGGCCAGATCGTCCGGCACCGCGTTCCGATAGATGATCATGGGAAAGCCTCCTTCATGGATTCTGTGGAAAAAGCACTTCTTCCCCGCCGCGGATTTCACTTCAATTCGTGTGCTTTCCGGGGTCTGCAGGCCATAGGCGCCCCATTCGTCTCGTATTTCCAGGTCGGCACCGACCGCCCTGCCCACAATATATTCCGCGAGAATTCCCCGCGAAG
>CAZJAR010000056.1:0-15131 GCA_964543785.1 uncultured Synergistaceae bacterium
AGGCCCGCTTCCTCGTGGAGAGCAGGAAGGACCTGATCATCATCCCCTCGGAAATCGTCCAGAGAAGGGGAGACAAGGCTTTTGTCTACGTGGTCGGGGAGGGGAGAGCGAAGCTCAGGGAGATCGTTCCCGGCGAAGGGCAGAACGGCTCGGTTTCCATAGAAAACGGGCTTTCGGAAGGAGACCTGGTGGTCGTCAGGGGGCACAACCTTCTTTTTGAGAACGCCCTCGTCGCTCTGACAGGGGAGGCCGCCGCCGGTACGGCAGGCAAATAGCCATGGGCGGTCTGGTACGTTTCTGCATAAAACGCCCGGTGTTCACCTGGGCGATGGTGCTCGTTCTCGTCCTCCTTGGGGTAAGCAGCTACAACAAGCTTGCCGTTTCCCTGCTTCCAAAGGTGGATATTCCCGTGGTCGTGGTCCAGACGAGGTACACCGGCGCCAGCCCCAACGAGATCGAGCAGCTGGTGACGAAGCCCATCGAGGATGCCATAGCGGACCTTGAGGGACTTGACAAGATCACGAGCTATTCTGCGGAGAGCAACTCCTTCGTTGTCCTCGAGATGGAGGTGGACGTAAACGTCGACCAGGCACTCGTGGACGTGTCCAATAAGGTGAAATCGGCCAGGAACAGGCTTCCTGACGGTGTGGACGAACCCATCTTCAGGAAAGTGGACATCAACGCCCAGCCCTTCCTTGTCGTCGCCTTTACAAGCTCCCTTCCCGAGAAGGAAGCGAAGAAGATTATCGAGGACAACATCGTTCCCCGCCTCTCCAGGGTGGACGGAGTCGGCCAGACCAGCGTGACCGGCGGCCGTGACAGGGAGGTCCGGATATTGCTGGATCCCGTCGCCCTCAGCGAGTACCGGGTGAGCATCCAGACCCTGGCGGCGGTGGTGGCGGCCAACAACGTCACCAATCCTTCGGGCTACATCACCCAGGAGAAGGACGAGACGTGGCTGCGCCTTATCGGCGAGTTCAATCGGGTCGACGAACTGGAGAACATCATGATCCCCACCGCATCGGGGAACCCGGTGCGGGTCAGGGACCTGGGAACGGTGGTGGACAGCGAGCAGGATGTCCGGTCCGTCGCCCGGGTCAACGGAAACTCGGTGGTGCAGCTCCGGATCAGCGCCCGGCCCAATTCCGACGTGGTGAGGGCGGGGGAACTCGTGAAGAAGGAACTCGACAAGATTTTGAAGACCATGCCCGACTTCACGGCTGAGATACCCTTCGACGACACGAAGTTCATCGAGTCGTCGGTGAAGAACGTACTCCGGGACATGGGGGCCGGCATCCTGCTCACCGTGGTGGTGCTTTACCTCTTCCTCAAGCGGTTCTCGGCCACGTTCATCGTCTCGGTGGCCATGCCGGTGGCGCTTTTCGCCACCTTCATGCCCCTGGCCATGCACGGCTACTCGCTGAACATCATGAGCTCCCTTGGGCTCGCCATCTCCATGGGCGTCCTGGTGAACAACTCCATCCTCATCATCGAGAACATCTACCGCTTTCGGGACATGGGGTACTCCCCCGAGGAGGCGGCGGAAAAGGGAACGGTGGAAATATCCCTGTCGGTCATCGCGGGAACGGCAACGAACCTCGGTGTATTCCTGCCGGTGGCCATCATGAGCGGGATCGCGGGCCAGTTCCTGGTGCAGTACGCCATGACCATCGTGTACGCCACTCTTTTCTCCCTGTGGGTCTCCCTGACCCTCACGCCGTCCATGGCCGCGCGGTTCAAGCCCGACAAGGGGATTCCGAGGATCGGGCGCATTCTCTGCGGGTGGTGGGACTGGATCTACTCCGGTTTCGAGGAGATGTTTCTCTTCTTTCTGAGGCGGGCCCTTGCACATCCGCTCATCACCATATTTCTTTTCCTGGGGCTCACCTTTGGGGCTTTTAAAATGGGAGGGCTTATAGGAACCGAGATGATGCCCCGCACCGACAGCGGAGCCATGACGATCAGCATCACCCTGCCGAGCAATACCCCGGTGTTCGTTACCCAGGACCGGGCGAAGGAAATCGAGGATCACATCAGGAAGACACTTCCCTCGCTGAAATACGTCGTTTCCACCGTGGGCGCCTCCGGACGGAACCAGGGAACCCACAAGGCGACCATCGAAGCCTATTTTGCCGAAGATCCCGGCCGCCCCTCCACCATGGAGATGGCGGACCGCATCCGCCCCTTCGTGAATGCCATGCCCGGCGTGGACGGTTCGGTCAGCGGGTTCCGGCAGAATATGGGGGGCGGAAAGCCCATCCAGCTCGTGGTCAGGGGAGAGGAGCTCGAAACCCTCTACCGGATCGCTGAGACCATTCGGGACCGGATCCGTCACGTGCCGGGCATCGTGGACGCCGGCATCGACGTGGAAATGGGCAAGCCGGAGCTGCAGATCCTGCCTGTAAGGTGGAGGCTCTCCCAGTTCGGCATCGACATGACCACGCTGTCCCACGTGATTTACGGCTATCTTGTCGGCATGGACGCGGGGAAATTCCGCCAGGACGGCTTCGAGTACGACATCAAGGCCCGGATCAGCCCGGACAAGGCGAAGGATATCTTCAAGGTCCAGGACCTGCCTATCATGACAGGCTACGGTCTCATGCCGCTGAAGGAGTTCGCCGAGGTGCAGTGGAGGGACGGTCCCACCGAGGTCGTCCGGAAGGACAGGCAGAAGGCGGTCACCGTCGAAGCCGACGCCCGCTATATCAGCGTCGGCGAAGCCACGGCCAATGCCCGCCGGGCCATAGCGGACCTCGATCTTCCAGAGGGATACTCCATCGACTACGGTGGAGACGCGGAATTCATGGAGGAGACCTTCGGAGAACTCGGCCAGGCGCTCTTCATCGCCATCGGGCTCACGTTCATCATTATCGCGGCCATCCTCGAATCGTGGTTCTTCGCCTTCGTGATCATTCTCACGGTTCCCCTTTCCGCCCTGGGAGTCATCCCGGCGATGCTCCTCTCGGGAGTCTCCATCTCAATGTTCGCTCTCATTGGCCTCATCATGCTGGTGGGACTGGTGGTGAACAACGCCATCGTGGTCATCGACTACGCGGAGATTCTCAGGAGGGATGAAAACATGCCGGCTTCCCAGGCAATCTGGAAGGCATGTGCCACCCGTCTCAGGATGCTCTTCATGGCCATTTCCGCGGCGGTTATCTCCATGGTTCCCCTTGCCCTGGGAACAGGGCAGGGAGGCGCGCTGCGGCAGCCCATAGCGTTCGTATCCATAGGCGGCCTCATCGCGGGAGGCATCATCGCCCTGCTGGTCGTTCCGGCGGTCTACGAACTCTACTGGGGAGTCCGCGACCGGTGGGCGGCACGAAAGGCAAAAGCCGCTGCGGCAGCATCTGAATAGTTTTTTGCCCCTCCTTCCAAGGAGGGGCATTTTATTGGCTGTTCTTCTATAATGAGACGCGAAGTGATTCCAGTTCAGCCTGCTCTTACCGGTACAGCACAAGGGCAGGAGAAAGGAGACGGACAGAATGCCCATCAGGAGGAAGGCCGGTATTGTGTGGGGAGCTGTGTTTCTCGCCGCTCTCATCGTTTTTTGCGGCGCCGCTTCCGCAGCGGAAAAACCCTACACTCCCCAGCCGGGAAACCCGGTCAGGAAAGCGGTTCTGGACGGACTTCGGAAGTGGGTCCGGGAGAACCACGAGGTCAGGGTCGTCTTCGTGGTCCGTTATCTGAAGGTGGCCGAAGGGTGGGCCTGGACGGAGACAGCCCCCCAGTCGCCTGACGGCGCCCAGAAGTACGAAGGGCTCATGGCCCTCCTCAGGCGGACCGGGGACGGGTGGAAAGTGATGCACGTCCCGTCCGGGGAGGAGGATGCCCCTCCCGTGGACGGGACGTATTTTGAAATGCTCCTCGAAGAAGCCCCCGGGATTCCCAGGGGCATATTCCCCTGGGATCGGAAGGTCAACTGAAAATCGACTTGGGGATCATGCCGTGGATGCCCTTGTCGCCGTCCACCACTTGTGTGACGCGGAAGTCGGCGGCGAGGCTGCACAGGGAGTAGGCCTCCTCCCTGGAGAGTCCCTTTTCCCGCATAAGGAAGGAGACCGCTTCACGGATGGCCATCTTCATGGCCTCGTCCAGGTCCGGATGGAACCCCATGACGATCCAGTGGGTCGGCGTTTCGGCGAGGGGGTAATGGAGCTTCATGTCCTTCCGGACCACGAACTGCAGTTCCGCTTCCTCGAAGTAGGTTTCCGCGGCGGCGATGCTTACCTCACCGTCTCCCTGGACGGCATGGGCGTCCGCTGCCATGAAAAGGGCTCCCGGGACGTTCACGGGAATGTACAGCGTTGATCCTTCCGCGAGTTCCTTGTTGTCCATGTTTCCGGCGAAATAGCCCGGGACGGCGGGAGGCAGCACCTCGCCGGGACGGGGGGCGACGGCCATGGTACCCAGGAAGGGCCTGGTCCCCAGGGTCACCCCGGGGGCGAATTCAATGGTCTTCCTGTCCTCCGACAGGTAGAGGGGTTTCAGGAAGCCCCTGCTGAAGCCCTCGGGCAGACCTCCGATGTTCATGTGGTCCGGGTATATGTGGGTTACGGCGTATTTCCCTGGAACAAGGCGCCTGATCCGTACCTCCAGGGTGTCGCCGGGCTCGGCCCCGTTGATGCGGAAGGGGCCGGTAAAGGCATAAACGCCGGTTCCCTGTTCCTTCATCTCCGTGCGGAGGGCCAGCATATCGTCGAAGGTCATGTCCGGAGAAAGATTTCCCGCCATGAGCATCACCGTATTGAAAACCACGGCATCGCCGTCGTCGATCACGAGGGCGGGGGGGATATCGGCCCGGAGCATGCCGTTGTAGGCCTGTTCCTTCGTGATGAAGAACGAGTGGGTTCGTGCGTGTCCCGCCGACGGGGCGATCAGAAGAATGACAAGGGCGGAAACAAGCAGCAGCGTGAAAAACATGGTTGTGCACCTCCGAAGAAAGGATTCTGTATGGTGCGAGTATAGCATTTTTCTGCGGGAGCATGTCCGGGAGGTTCGGGACCGGAACACCGGCGGAACGAAATCCGTCCCTTGCCTGCAGGAGGGGGAGAACCTATAATTTTGACATTGATTGAGTTGTGAATTTTATAAATGGATCAAATAAAAGCGAAAAAATAAAATGTTTAGTAGCAGTTTTGGAGGTTGCCCCATGACTGTTCCCCAATCGAGTGTCGTGCTTCACGTCCTGCCCGGAGATGAAAATCCTTTCCCCATGGGGGTTTTCTCATGGCGGACAGGATGCTGACTTCACGGAAGGGCCCGAATACGTGCGGGCCCGAGATGCCCCGGCTCCTGGCCCGGATTTTCTCCACGCTCCTCGAAGCGGGGGAGGACAACAGGGACGCTGCCGTGGAAAACGGACTGAAGAGCCTCGGCGAATTTCTCCGGGTTGAGAGGAGCTATATTTTTCTTTTCAGGCGGGAGGACGGCGAAAAGCTCATGGACAATACCCATGAATGGTGCGCTCCACGAGTGCATTCGGAAAAATCCCGTCTCCAGGCCGTGCCAGTGTCCCTTATCTCAAGGTCAATGGATCTTTTCGCCAGGGGCGAGGTGCTGAACATTCCCAGGGTCTCGGATCTTTCCGATGAGTCCGGAACGGAAAAAGCGCTTCTTGAGTCCCAGGGAATACAGTCCGCCCTGATGGTGCCGCTGACGATCAACGGAAAACTCCGTGGTTTTCTCGGGTTTGACGCGGTGCACAGGATCCGGGAGTGGTCGGGGGATGAAACGGCGCTCCTCTCCCTGCTCGGGAAGATGTTCGCCGGAGCCTTCGAACTGTGGGAACGGACCCGCCTTCTCCGGGAAATGAACGAAGACCTTGAGGCCAGAATTGCCGACCGCACAGAAGAACTCGGCCTGATCCTCCGGACCATGGACGAGGGATATTTTGTCCTCGACAGCGGGGGCACGTTTCTCAACGTCAACGAAGGGTTTACAAGAATTGCGGGATATTCCGCCGAAGAGCTTCTCTCCATGTCCATTTTCGACCTTCTGGGCAGCTCATTTCCTGACGGCCTGAAGGAAGAACGCTCCGGGAGCGGCCGCACGGCGGGGATCTCCTTTGAATCCAGGATCATCCGGAAGGAGGGCTCCTGGAGGGACGTGTCGGTGACCGGCCGGTTCCTTCCGGAGACGGGAACCTTCGCCGCTTTTGTACGGGACATAACCGAACGGGTCAGAAGAGAGCGGGCCATGAATTTCAGGGCGAACCACGATCCGCTGACGAACCTGCCGAACCGGCGCTGCTTTCTCGACCGTCTGGAGTCGGCTCTTGCAAAGGCCGGGGAAACTGGAAGCGAAGTGGCGGTGGCCATGGTGGACCTCAACTGCTTCAAGCGGGTAAACGACACCCTGGGCCATGCGGAAGGGGACAAGGTCCTGCGGGAAATCGCCCGGATCCTCTCCGGTGCCGTGAGGGACTCCGACACCGTGGCCCGGTGGGGCGGGGACGAATTCGTCATCCTGTTTGAAAAGGTCAGGGATGAGGCCGATGCGGAGTCCCTTGTCTCCAGGGTCTCGGAAGAGGTGCGGGTGATCAGGGCAATCAGGGGCCGGGAGACCGTCGTTACGGCGAGCATCGGCGTGGCCATCTCTCCCCGGCATGGACGCACGGCTGAAAGTCTGCTCCGGTGTGCCGACGAAGCCATGTACAGGGTCAAGAACGGAGAGGGAGGTTTTCTGCTCTTTTCCGGGTGAACTCCGGTGCGCTGATCCTCGGACCCATCCAGACTTCCGCTGAAGAAGGCGGAACGGCGAAGCGGACCGGCGACCCCGAATGGAGCCTCAGGGATTCGTAGGCCCCCGAAGAGTGTTCCGCCTGCCACATGGTTCCGTCATCAGCCGCCAGGTAGAGCCTGACGGAACTCCCGAGAGGAATGATCTCTTCCACTGCGGCCGTGAAGATGTTGGAGCCCAGGTCCGGATCCACCGGTAGATCCGGGTAGAGAATCCTGATCCTGTCCGGTGCCACAAAAACCAGCCCCTCTCCCGGAAACAGAGAACCTCCGTCGAGATCAAGGCAGACTGTGTTTCCCTCGAACCGGAACCCCCCTTCCCGGGAGACGATCTCCCCCCGAAAGAGATTTCCCCACCCCAGGGCGTTCCATGCCTCCCCACGGGCCCCCCGTTCCCACAGACGCCCCACGGGAAAGGATTCCGCGGTGGTTCCTTCTTTCATTACCGTCACCCGGTCGCCGAGGGAACAGAGGTCTTCAATCTGGTGGGTGACATACACCATGGGAATGCCCGCTTCACGCCGGATGTCCCGGAGTTCCCGCCTGAGGCTCCTCCGGAGAGGGCCGTCAAGAGCGCTGAATGGTTCATCCAGAAGCAGCAGCTCGGGTTCGGCGGCCAATGCCCGGGCCAGGGCGACCCGCTGGCGCTGCCCTCCCGAGAGCTTGTCAGGATGACGGTCCTCGAAGCCGGTCATCTTCACCCTGGCGAGCCATTCCTCCGCCTTTGCCCGTCCCTTTTTTCCCTGCGGCAGGGCGTAGGCCACGTTTTCCAGGGCGGTCATGTGAGGGAAGAGGGCCAGGTTCTGAAAGAGAAGCCCCACCTTCCTGTCCCGGGGGGGGATGCATATCCTTCCGGCCGAAGAAAAGAGCACTCTTCCCCCGAGGGTGATCTCCCCTTCCAGGGGCGTTCTCAGACCTGCCAGGCACCGGAGCGTCAGGGATTTCCCGGAGCCGCTCCGCCCAAAGAGCACCCCGGTTTCCTCCCCGATCTCCAGGGAGATATTCAGGGAAAAAGTTCCCGCCGCATCCCGGAACTCAGCACGAAGCATGTTTTCCGTTCCTTCCTTCCTCCAGCATCCGGACGATGTAGAGGCTTGCCAGTCCTGCCCCGACCAGAAGCAGGGCCGCTCCGTGGGCCCTCGGGAAGTTCAGGGTCTCCACCTGGCTGTAGATATACAGAGGCAGGGTCTGGGTCCTCCCCGGGATATTCCCGGCGATCATGAGCGAGACGCCGAAGTCACCGAGGGCCCGTGCCGCCGAGAGGGCAAGCCCCACAAGAAGCGTGCGCCGTGCGAGGGGCAGGGTAATGGTACAAAAAATGACGGATTCCTTTTTTCCAAGGGTTCTTGCGGCATCCTCGAATTCACGGTCCACCGATGCGAAGGCTGCCCTGGACGCCTGGATCATGATGGGTGCCGCCGACACAGTGGCGCCGACAACGAGGGCGGGAAAGGAGAAAAGAATATCCATTTCCCTGAGAAGAGGATTTCTTCCAATAAAAAAGAGAAGGTAGAAACCCATCACCGACGGCGGGAGAATAAGGGGAAGCTGCGCAAGGAGCGAGCATGCTTCCTTGCCGAAAAAATCCCTGCGGGCGAGAATCCACCCCGCCCCTCCTCCCAGGAGGATGAGAAGCGGAATGGTGAAGAAAAGAACTCTCAGGCTCAGGAGGAGGGGAGGGAACATATCCTCTCAGCGGTTCACCGGAATGAAGCCGAATTCCTTCATTACCGGCTCCGACTCGGGAGAGCGAAGGAAGGCCCAGAAGGCCTCCAGGTGCGCCGTTTTCTTTCCTTTGACGAGACCGCCGAAAAGCACCTGCGGTGGCGTGTCAAGTTCAGTCCATTTTCCTCCCTCCAGCCGCAGGGCGACACTGAGGGGAATGACAGCCAGGTCCGCTCCGCCGCTTTGTGCGGCGAGGGCTGTTTTCAGTACGTCTCCTCCGAGAATGAGCCTTCCGCTTTTTTCGATTTTCTCAAAAAAACCTTTCCCCTGAAGATATTCCTTTGCCATCCGCCCGAAGGGCGCCGTCTCGGGATTTGCTATGGCTACCTTCAGTCCATCCGATCCGAGCAGGCCGGGGGAGGGAATATCGTTTCCCATACGCCAGAGTACCAGGGGCATCTTCGCGAAGGGCAGGGGGTCCCCGTCGAGAAGATTTTTCTCCTGGACGTACCGTGCCCATTTTCCATCGGCGCTCAGGAAGAGGCCGAAGGGGGCGCCGGATTCAATCTGCCGTGCGAGGTTTCCCGAGGCTCCGTAAACTCCCTGGAGTTCCGTCCCCTGTTCCCGGTTGAATTCCGGGAGAGCTTTTTCCATTGCAGGCTGGAGGGATGCAGCCGCTGCAACGAATTCAGCATGTGCTGGCAGGGCCGGACTGATGGAGAGGGACACCAGGGACACCAAAACCAATATTCGTTCAAGGATTGCCTTCACAGAAATCGTCTCCTTTTGCAACCAAGTTGCTTTTATTCTACCAGAGCGCTGAAGGGATGCAACATGGTTGCTATTTTTAAAATCCGCAGGCTGATTTGCCTGAAGGAATCTTCCGGTGGCTGTTTCCCCTCGCTGAAGGAGCCGGCATTTCCACAATACGCCGTTTTGCCGATACGGGAATTCGAATTCCTTCCATTATGGTTTCTCTTTTCTCGATCTATACTCCCGGTGTACTTCACACAAAGGAGGAGAAAAAGATGAAAAAATACATTGCACTGCTGGCACTTGCGGTTATTCTTGCGGGAGGAGCGTTTTCGGCCGTTTCCGCTTCTGCCGCACCGGGAAAGAGGCCCCAGGGGGAAGCCCTTGCGGCGCTTCCTGCGGGTGAACTGTCCGAGATTGACCTTCAGGGGCTTCTGCTCATGCGGGAGGAAGAAAAACTCGCCATGGATCTTTACCGTGCGCTGGGAGAAAAATGGGGACTCCGGACTTTTTCCAGCATTGCTGAAAGCGAGCAGCGGCATACAAATTCCGTGAAGCTGCTCCTTGACAGGTATGGCGTGAAGGACCCCGCGGAGGGGAAAATGGCCGGGGAATATTCGGACCCCGATCTGCAGAAGATGTACGGAGAACTGCTGGCGAAGGGTGAACAGTCCCTGGCGGATGCGCTGAAAGTGGGGGCCCTGGTGGAAGAGATGGACATCCGGGATCTCCGGGAAGCGATCGGGAGCACTCAAAAAGAGGATCTGCAGATGGTCTACCGGAATCTTGAGAGAGGGTCCGTCAATCACCTGAGTGCTTTCGGAAGGCAGCTGGCCAGGGAAAATTTCCGGTACGAGGCCCGTTATCTCAGCCAGTCGGAGGCCGATTCAATAATGAGCCCGTCGTCCGGGCAGAGAAGCGGACGAAATCAGCCTCGGGGGCAGGGAGGACGCTGGAAGAAGTAAAGGTCTGAATCAGCGGCTTGAAGGAGCAGACAGAAAAAGAGAGAGAGTCCTTTCGGCGGCGGCGCCGGTAAGACTCTCTCTTCCTTTCTGACAATCCGCGAGGGAGGACAGAGGAAGGCACCAGGTTCAGCATCGGTAATGGTATGGTACAAAAAGAGCTGCACGCACCATTTCCGGGAGGAAAACATGGCTTTTCCCCCCATCGTGTACCGGGCTTGACCTGCCGGCCCGGGGCTCGGCCATCGTACTCACCGCCGGTGTGCTTCTTTCCATGCTCATTCCCGGTGACGGGCTTTCCGCCGGAAAGTTCTGGAAGCACATGGACAAATGGAAAATACACAGTCTGTTTCCGATTTCCCCGGAGCCGGTTTATCAGCGCCTCCGGGGATTGCTTTATTGTGACATGACCTCGTACCCCGCAAGAACATCGAAAAGCTCCTCATCAATTCCGCTCTGCCTCAGGCGGTGGTAGGAACGCCCAAGATCCTCGAGGAGATCGTCGATATTCCGGTCAGCCCGCTCCATGGCCGCCAGGCGGCTCGCATTTTCGCTCGCGAGGGATTCCGCACAGGCACGAAAAACAGAGACGAAAAAATATTCCCGGAGAAGGCCGCCGAAGGTGGTATTTCCCCGGTCGAGGATCTCAGGAAGAGATTTCGACGGCCAGGCAATCGCGGTTATCCCCCTGACCCATTCCCGATCGAGGGGGAGGATCCGTTTCCCTTCGGGGGCATACCCCGCTCCGGAAAGAGGGCTATTGTAGAAAAGATAAAACTCCGCCCCATCGGCGGGGTTCTCGCCCCGCAAGGCTGAGAGCAGAATTTCTCCGACAAGGGTGATGATCCCCTTCGCCGACCCGGGGACGGGGAAAAGAGCCTCCATTCGGAAACCGGCGTCCTTCAGCTGTGAATGGACCCGCTCTCCAACGGACCAGATCCTGACCCGCTTTGTCTCTTTTTTCAGAGTGTCAGTCGCGTACTCGGAGACTGTTTCATTGAACTCTCCCACAAGCCCCTGGTCCGAACCAAAGACCACTGCCCGTATTTCTCCTGTTCTCCTGCCTTCGGGCACCGAAAAAGCCTCACTTCCGGAGGCGCTCCGGAATGCGGCCCCGAGGCCGATTTCCACGGCACGGAAATACTCGGCAAGGGCGGCCACTGAGCGCTCGTATTGGCCGATGCTTGATGCGGCGAGGGATTTCATCGTCCTGACAACGGACTGAAGATCCGACGCGCTGTCTATCTTTTTTCGCAGGCCTGCCGTCGTCTCGCTCATGATTTTTTCTTTCCCGGTCCCGGGCTTTTCTTCTTCGCACTTTCGGCGGCAGCCGAGACGCCGCTCTTCTCCGCCTCATGAGCGAGTTGCAGGTCCTCCGGTTCAGACAGGGGCTCACCGGCTTCGCCTTCGGCCGGAAGGGCTTCCTCCTTCTCGCCGGAGAAAAATGTCCCGAGGGCCTGCCGGGCGATCTCCGTGATCGCCTCCCGGTCCTCCGCCGTCAACGTATCGGCGGTGAAAAGCCGCTCTCGCAGGTCGTCCGGCATGGCCTCGGCGGCCTGCTGCACGGCCCGTTCAGCCTCGTCGATTCTGTTCAGGGGAATCTCGTCGAAAAGTTCCGCGCTGATGGCGAGCAGGATGGCGATCTGGGCCGGAACAGATATGGGGGAAAATTCAGGCTGTTTCAAAGATCCCCGAATCCTCCGTCCGTGGGCCATGGTTTTTCGGGTATCCTCATCGAGCCGGGCTCCAAAACGGGCGAAGGACTCGAGTTCCTCGAACTGGGAGTAGGCGAGCTTCAGATCGCCCGCAACGGACCGGAAGGCCGCGAGCTGGGCCTTCCCTCCGACCCGGGAGACCGATTTCCCCACATCCACGGCGGGAAGCACCCCAAGCTCGAAAAGGGACGGGGAGAGGTAAATCTGTCCGTCCGTTATGGAGATGAGGTTCGTGGGGATGTAGGCAGATATGTTCTGGGCATCCGTCGCGATGATC
Source organism: uncultured Synergistaceae bacterium (assembly GCA_964543785.1). GTDB lineage: Bacteria > Synergistota > Synergistia > Synergistales > Aminobacteriaceae > Aminivibrio. Next base: position 12,113 of record CAZJAR010000056.1, read on the forward strand.
GGGAGGGCGGTGAGTGAACCGCCTCCCCGCTCTTTCCGGAGGTGAGTCGCCCGCTCAAGAAGACGGGAGTGGATGTAGAAGATATCACCGGGAAAGGCCTCACGGCCGGGCGGACGGCGAAGAAGAAGGGACAGTTCCCGGTACGACCGGGCGTGATTGGTGAGATCGTCGTAAACGATGAGGACATTCCGGCCCTCCTCCATAAAAAACTCGGCGATGCTTGTGGCCGCGTAGGGGGCTATATAGGTGAGTCCCGGGGCCTCGTTCCCCTCGGTTACCATCACCACGGTATACTCGAGAGCTCCCCTGTCACGGAGGATGGCCACGGTCTTGGCCACGGAAGCGGCTCTCTGTCCGATCGCACAGTAGACGCACAGGACATCCTGCCGTCCCTGGTTCAAAATAGTGTCGAGGGCGATGGTGGTTTTTCCCGTCTGACGGTCGCCGAGGATCAGCTCCCGCTGCCCCCTGCCTATGGGGATGAGGGCGTCGATTACCTGGATGCCCGTCTGGAGCGGTTCTGTTACCGGCGCTCTGTCCATGATGGGCACCGAAGGCCGTTCAATGGGCAGGCGCTGTGAGGAGCGGATCGGGCCTGTGCCGTCGAGGGGGCGTCCCAGGGGATCGATGACCCTGCCGAGCAGTTCATGCCCCACCGGGATGTCCATAACCCGTCCGGTGCGCCGGACCTCGTCTCCGGCGAAAAGGTGGGAATACTCGCCCAGCAGAACCACGCCGATTTCGTCTTCATCCACGTTGAAGGCTATGCCGAACACACCCCCGGGAAATTCGAGCAGTTCCTCGTACCCTGCGCCGGGAAGTCCCGATACGGTGGCAATTCCCGTGGTCACAGTCTTCACGGTGCCGACTTCCCTCGCTTCCAGACGGGGGGAGAAGCTTTCAACTCCCTTCCCGATGGCGTCAAGGGCTTTTTCATAGAGGCTCCTGAGATCCTCCGTTCTCTCTGTCCTCTCCGTCCTCATAGGCTGTCCTTTTCCTCTTCACCGGGAGGATCGGACGTCTGCCCCTTCTTCGAAGGCTTCTTGCCGGACCGGGAAGGACTTTTCAATGAGGCACCCTCTTTTTCCGCACCAGCCGGAGAAGAGGATGCTTTTTTCCCCGGTTTCATCAGATCCTCGACCGATTCTCTTAAAGACAGCAAATAGTCGTCGATGGTCCAGGATATTTTCTGTCCGCTTACCGCGAGTTCCATGCCCGCCACGAGGTTCTTTTCCACCGTGAACTCCGGTTCTTCCTTCAGGGAAAAAAGTTTTTTCACTTCCTGCCCGATCGTGTTCTGCTGCTCTTTCGTCAGAGAAAATGCCGTTCTCAGCCGCACTGAAGCATCAGGGGCCTTTGTTTTTGGGGCAAGGCCCTTCCGTTCTTTGTCGTCCATCTCCCCCAGCCTGCGGAGAAAGAGATCTATTATTTTGCTCTCAAGCTCCTCCCCGGCGAGATCGGACAGAGTCTTCCGGACTATGGAAAAGACATCTTCCCGCACCCGTCGCTGAAAGTCTTCCTCAAGCCGGGAGGCGTCCCTTTCCAGGTCCTCCCGCCATTTTGCCCGCAGGGTTTCCGCGGAGGACCGGGCTTCTTCGAGAAGATGAATTTTCTCGCTCTTTGCCTTTTCAGCGGCTGCGTTCATCAGTTCCGTACGCTCCCGGTCGAAGATCCCGCTCTTCCGCTGAAATTCCTCTTTTTCTTTCAGGGCTTCCATTTTCAGGGCTTTCGCGTCGCCCAGCTGTTCTTCGATCCTTTTTTCCCGCGCGTCGATGGCTCTCAGCACCGGCTTGTAGAGAAAACGCTTCATTAACCATACCAGAAGAAGAAAATTTATAGCCTGGGCAGCGACGGTAAACCAGTCGATGGGCATGGTCTTACTTTCCCGCCAGCTGGCTCGTCACGTGATTCCAGAAGGGATTGGCAAAAATAAGGATCATGGAGACCACGAAGCAGTAGATGGCTGTGGACTCGATCATCGCCAGTCCCACGAAAAGCGTCCGGGTAATGGTAGCGGAGGCGTCAGGCTGCTGGGCGAGGGACGACAGGGCGGTAGAGACTGCCCGGCCCTCCCCTATGGCAGGGCCGATGGAGCCGAGGGCAATAGTGAATCCCGCGGTAATGATCGACGCGACGGCTATAAGCGTGAGAGTGTCCAAAGAATCATCTCCTTTTTTAAATTTTTACGGCTATCAGGCTGAGGCATCTTCCTCCCGGTGACGGGAATGCTTCTGTGCCTGGGTTGCGGCAGAGATATACACCGCCGCCAGGATGGTGAAAATATAGGCCTGAACCATCCCCGTAAGAAGTCCGAGAAGGGTCATGACCGCTGGAAATAAAAAGGGTGTTATGGTCAGCAGAATTCCCGCGATCATCCCGCCGCTCATCATGTTGCCGAAGAGCCGGACTGCCAGGGCCAGTGTCCTGGATATCTCGCCGATAATGTTGAAGGGCAGCATGACAGCCGTCGGCTCCATATACGTTTTCAGATAGCTCCTCACACCCTGTTTCTGTATGCCGAAGAGGGGAACCGCCGCGAAAACCAGCAGTGCGAGCGCGGCCGTGGTGGAGAGTGATCCCGTCGGGGGTTCAAAACCGGGGAGAATGGTGAAGAGTGCCGACGCGGCAACGAAAAGAAAAATCGTGCCGAGAAAGGGAAGGTAGATTTCAGGATCGGCAAGGCCAACTTCCCGGATCTGTTCTTTGATGGCCGTCACGATCATCTCGAGGACATTCTGCCAGCGGGACCGGGTCAGGCCGGTGGAGAGACGGGAGGTGACCAGCACGGAACCCGCCGTAAGCACGGCCATGATGACCCACGTGAAGACCAGCGTGGCGTTGATTTTAAAAAAGCCGGACTGCCAGAAAATGATGGCATCAGGGCTGAGGCGCATGCAGTACCTCCTGTTCCGGGAGGCTTTTCTTCCCCGGGGATTGTGTCCATCGCAGAACAAGGCTTCGGGCGAGAAGAATTCCCGCACCGAGAAGGAGCAGTCGGATCGGGGAGCCCCCCGAAAGG
>CAZJAR010000057.1:0-15052 GCA_964543785.1 uncultured Synergistaceae bacterium
GCAGGTCTGCCAGCAGGGGAATGGTGATCCCTTTCCTGCCCCTGTAGCGGTCCGCGATAGGAAGAAGTCTGGTCTCAAGATCGGAACGCGTTCGGGTTGCCACAGACATGATCATTCCCTTTCCTCCTTGCATATTCTCGGTGAAATACCCCGGATATGGTATGCATTATACCCCCAAGATGGTAAATTTTCTCTCCGTGTAAAAAACGGTATATAATGAACTTGACGGAAAAGCTGTTTTACTATATACCCTATATAGGTATATATTTCAACGGAGGTGTTGCCTGATGATAAAGGTCTATTCAACGAAAACGTGCCCGTGGTGCACGAAGGTCAAGGAATATCTCGAGGGCAAGAAAGTTGTTTTTGAGAACGTGGACGTCCAGACGAACCGGGAGGCTGCCATGGAGATGGTCCGGAAGACCGGGCAGATGGGAGTGCCGGTCACCCAGATAGGAGAGAAATTTATCGTCGGGTACAACCCGGAGGCCATTGACGCTGAACTGGCAAAGCAGGAACAGTAGCCTGAGAGGAAGGGGTTGACGTCGTGCCTCGAGGATCGGAAAAAGGATCGGAACTTCTCACATTCTCCTATGGAATGGCGGTAAGCGGAGGAGAATCCCTCGCGCCTTGCGGCGCGGTGGATATTGAAGCCATCGAGGGTTTTGAGGAGATTCTCCGGAGAGGAGATTCCTGGCTTCGGGAGTCCGCCGCTGAAGGGCGGGACGGCGTCGGCTGGATCAACCTGCCGAAGAGGGACATTTCGGAGGTGGAGGAGACAGGGAAGTGGATTTCCGGCTTTGACGCCATGGTCCAGGTGGGTATCGGCGGTTCCGCCCTCGGAAATCTCATGCTCCACGGTGCGCTGCTCCCTCCCTACTGGAATGAGCTGGCCCCGTCGAAACGACAGGCTCCGAGGTTTTTCATGTCAGACAATGTGGACCCCGCCGACAACCGGGCTATCTGGAACCTCATCGATCCTGAAAAAACTGTATTTACCGTCATCAGCAAATCGGGGAGCACCGCGGAGACCATGGCGAACTTCCTTTTCTTCTGGGATCGCCTGAAGGTTGACCTTGGCCCGAAGCAAGCCGCCGAGCACGTGGTGGTCATTACTGACGAGGAAAAGGGCGTGCTCCGTCCCTTCGCAGACGAAATCGGATGCCGCCGCCTTGTTCTGCCCGCCGACGTGGGAGGCCGCTTTTCAGTGCTCTCTCCTGTGGGCCTGCTCTCGGCCAGCGCTCTCGGCATATCGGTAAAAAAACTGCTTGACGGTGCGGCGGAAATGGATGAAAAGCTTGCCCGGAGGGATTCGATCCTCCACAACCCCGCATGGCTCATGGCTGCCCTTTCTGTTGCCCATTACAGGCAGGGAAGGAACATGACGGTTCTCATGCCCTACGAGGATGCCCTGGAGCGGTTCTGTGAATGGTTCGCTCAGCTTTGGGGGGAGAGCCTGGGCAAGAACGGAATGGGGTCAACGCCGGTCCGTGCACTTGGAGCCATCGATCAGCACTCCCAGATACAGCTCTACACCGAAGGGCCCGACGACAAGCTTTTCACTGTGATGACCCTGGCGGAGCCGCGGGAAGAGATTACCATCCCCGAGACGGAGGAAAAGTCCCTTGTCTCTCTCTCCTACCTCTTCGGCCAGTCCATGAATTCGCTCAGGCACTACGAGGCCCTTTCAACTGCGGCCGCTATCGCGAAGGCGGGCAAGCCCGTTATCTCCATCGAAATTCCGAAGCTCGACGAGCGCCGGCTGGGAGCCATGATCCAGTTCTACGAACATGTGACGGCCCTTTCAGGCTACCTCCTGGACGTCAACCCCTTTGACCAGCCGGGGGTGGAGCAGGGCAAGAATTATACCTACGGACTCATGGGCAGGGCGAACTACAGCGCCCAGGCCCTCGAGGTGACGGAACTGGCGGAAAAACTCTCCCTGATGGAGGTTTGCCTCTAGAAAAGACGGAAAAAAGGCAGGCTGCGGGGATTCTCTCTTCCCGGCAGCCTGCCTTTTTTTGCGTTTCATGGCCAGGGGTCAATCCCAGCCCTGCTCCGGTTCATCCACCCTGTCCGCCACCACGACGCCGAAATTTTTGTCGCCGTCGGTGTACACCGAGAAGGAGCCTGAATAGATGCGGATTCCGGCATGGGATCCCAGTGCGTAGGGTGAGGAGTCGAAAAAGTTCTCGTCGAAGATATTGTTCTTTGCCCCTTCGTAGACCGGCATATAGAGAATGCCGTCGATTTCGAGGTCCGTAAAGAAGTGGGTGCCGAAAGAAAGTTCGGGCATGTAGCCTTCCTTGGGGAAGCCCACTTCCACGATGCAGGAGCATCTGGTGATCTCGTTATACTGCACCGGGACACCGAGAAGGGGATTGCTTGAGCCGACCCTTCCCGGTGCAACGAGGATAAACCGGGACCCCTTCAGGGCCTCGTTCACCGTGCCTATTCCCCTGGCGACATCATGAAAGCGGGTCTCCTGGGCATAGACGTGATGATCCACATATACCAGGTATGGAATGTTTTCCCTCGCGCCGTGGGTCACCATCCTGTCAGCCCTGAGAATCACATTCCGGTTCTCCAGTTCGGGTACGGTTACCGACTGGGTCTGTTCGCTGATCCACAGGGGGCGGGCCTGGACTATCTCCACGAGGTCCTCGCTGGGGTGGTAGGCGAACTCAACGTCAGCGGGAATTCCCATTTCGCGGTCGAGAAGCGAGAGGAGCTTTTTCATCCGCTCGAAGAAATGCTTGGAGCGGCAGGCGAACTCCTCGAAGGTGAAGCAGACCTTTTCCCCCTGCTTTATGGTTGAGCCGTGGCGTGACATGGGGGTGAAATAGCCTCCGTCGTCGTCAGGGCTGTATATCTGTGCGTAGTCGGGGAAACAGCTGTGGAAGGGAAAGATGTCTTTCCAGATGCGCTTCACGTCCACGGTCACCAGGGATTTTTGTTCCCTGTCTATTACCTGGAAGTGTTCCTGGGCATGGCGCATGATGTTGAAGGGGTTCTGTCCCTCCGGCCGGAGGCACGGCAGCGTGAGGGCGAAGGTCCTGGCATAGCCCCTCTTCGTGCTTGTGGTGCCCATGCCGAACACAAGGCGGATAATCCCGTCCTCGGACCGGATCCTGGTGGTCCATCTCCGGTAATAGCGCGAAAAGCCGACACCGGCCATGGTGGGATAGTAGTACCTGCCGCGCCATTTCCCGGCAACACGCATAAGAATGATCCCCATGCAGTCGTTCCCCAGGCCGTGTTTCGCCCGGTAGGCTACCGCCACGGGGAAAAAGGTTCTGGCATATATCTTTTTGATGTCCTGCTCAACCTGTGCGGTCCGTTCCTCCAGGGGAGTTCCCCCGTCGTTGAATTCAAAGGTGGAGAGATACTTCCCCGCGAAGGAGTATTTCAGGGAATCCTCAAGGACGCTGCTGCTCCGCACCACAATGGGGTCGGTAATCTTTTCCAGGAATGACCGCACCCTCTCGCTCACCGCGTCGGGGAGCTTCGTTTGGAGGAAGGCGTATTCAATGACCTCCGGATCCTCGCGCTTCAGATCCTCGAGGTCGGGAATCTGGCGGAGGACATAGTCGAAGGAGTCTGTGGCGATGAAGAGGGATGGAGGAAAGACCACCCGTTTCAGTGTTTCTTCTGAGCTGTCCCGGAGTTTGGCCATGGCGAAAAGAAGGGACCGGCCCTTGCCGCCGATGCTTCCCTTTCCGATGATCAGGTGGGCAAAATCGGGATCGTCGAGGGGATCCCAGCTGAAATACCTTTCGGTTACCGTTCTATTGGTCCCGGGAAAATCGGGCCCTTCGGGAAATGTCGCCCCGTTTTCGGAAGGGGTGGGCCCTAAAGAGTGTCCGTCAATTTTTCCCATGTCATCTCTCCTTCAGGCTTGTCCTCGGAAGGGGGAGCCTCGCTTCCCGCTTCTCCGTCGGACCATCTGTCCCGCTCGTCCAGGCACTGAAGTGCGTGTAATATATTGTACTTGATTCTCGGGTTCCCGGCACTCAGTTTGTCAAGTATACTTTTCGCCCTCACCCGTTCCGTTTCGACGGAAAAGGGGCAGACATAGGGCAAAACAGGCAGTCCGAGTCTGCGGGCCTCCTTCTCAATCTTCCGTTCTTCCGCGAAAACCAGGGGACGGATCACCGTCATGCCGGACCTGCTCTGCCAGAATTTCGGCTGGAAAGCCCTGAACCTGCCGGTGTGGAACAGGTTCATCAGCGCTGTCTCCACCGCGTCGTCAAGATTGTGCCCCAGCGCGAGGAGATTGCACCCCTCCTCCTTCGCTGCGGTGTTCAGTATGCCCCGCCGGATATTGGCGCACAGGCTGCAGGGTGACCGTTCATCCCGCAGTTCGATGATTCCGACGATGGGGTGGGGGCGGACGATAAAGGGAATGCCGAGGGTATCGCAGAAGACCTGGAGGGGAGCGGCATCCGTCTCACCCCCGGTGATGTCCACGAAGCATGCGGAGAGTGAAAAATGAACGGGGCTTCTTCTGCGGAGTCCCGCGAGAGCCGCTGTCAAAACGAGGCTGTCCTTGCCCCCGGAAAGCCCGATCATGATCCGGTCCCCCGGAGAAATCATCCGGAAACGGCCTGTTGCGAGGCCGACTTTCTTTCGAAGAGAAAGGGACAGGCTGGGAACGGCGGGTCCGGTCAAAGAGCGCTCCTCCTCGCGAAAAATAGGTATCGTGTGATAGAATAGTTCTTAAGACCTATGTCAACTGCGGGAATTCCTTTACCGTACATTCAGGGCAACATCTACTATAGCATAATCGTATCCAATGGAACGGTGGCCTTTTCGGCGCCGCGTGATGGGGGTGGGGGAATGGAACTTATCAGTGTGCTCATAGCGGACGATCATAAGCTTTTTCGCGACGGAGTGAAGAAGCTCCTTGAGCTTGAATCGGACATTGCCGTCATAGGGGAAGCCGGTGACGGTGAGGAAGCCCTCGTGCTCATCAGGGAAAAGGAACCGGACATTCTGCTTTTCGACATCAACATGCCCCGGGTGGATGGCATCCAGCTGGTCCGGGAGCTCAACAACATTCCCCACAAAACACGGTATGTGGCCATAAGCGCCTACGATGACGAAGACTGCCTTTCTTCCCTTTCAGCGGCGGGAGTCCTCGGTTTTGTTCTCAAGGCTTCGGGAAAGGTGGAGCTGCTCTCGGCCATCCGGTCGGCGGCACGGGGCCAGCCCTATGTCGACCCCAGGGTCGCCGGGAAGCTGCTGACTTCCTTTTCCCGGAGGAAGGAAGAGAACGACCAGCTCTACGAACTGACCCCCCGGGAGAAGGAGATCCTGTACTGGCTCGCCCAGGGGCTGAGCAACACAGAAGTGGCCGACCGCATGGTGCTCTCCGAGAAGACGGTAAAAAACCACGTGAGCCACGTTCTCAAAAAACTCGACCTGAGAGACCGGACCCAGGCGGCCATTCTGGCCTGGCGCATCGGTTTCGCCCAGCTCTCTCCGGAAACTCTTACCCACATACTGGAGAGCGTTGAACGGTAGAAAGGACAAAACAGCAGCCGGGGGATCCCTCAAGGGATCCCCCGGCTGCTGTTTGTCCGGTGATCAGGAGCCTGACCCTCCGCCCGAAAGCTGGCTCACCACTGAGGCCAGCCACGAAGACTGCTGCTGCAGCTTCGCCAGGTTCACCTCCGCCTGGGCGAACTGTTCGTAGAGTCCCCGGGCGCGAAGTTCGAGGCGGGCTTCCGATTCGGCGATTCGTTTATCTATGGTGGCGATCTCAGTCTGCCATGTGGTGATCTGGCTGGCGATCCGGCCTTTGGGCGCCGTGGTGTATCCTACCTCGATCTGGGATGTGTCCACCATGTTGCCGATGTACTCGTCCATTTTCCCCATGACGGTGTTCATGATGGCCGCCACGCCGTCGGGATCGTTCCTTAGGGCCTCCATAAACTTATCGGAGTCGAACTCCAGCTTCCCGCTTTTGCCGTAGTCGCTGCTCTCCGTGGAAATGCCGATCTGGGAGAGAAGATTGAAGGGTGTGCCGAGCCCCAGGGTGTCCAGAACATTGTCCGACGCCGCGAGGGAAAACTTCCGGTTCGGCGAGGACTCGATAACGAGCTGATTGTTCACCACCTTGGCGCTGGCCATGGGGATGGGGTAGGTCCTCCCCTGCGGGTCGTGGGTCATCTCGTAGGAGCTGTTGATCTTGCTTGCGATGGTCTGCAGGGTGTCCGAGGGGGTCACTTCAATGGCGGCCGTCCGGACGCCCACCGTCAGAGTGAAGGTGGAGCTGCCGGTCTGCCCTGCGCTTTCCATGGTTCCCAGCACGGGCCGGCCGGTCTTCACCGTATAGGCTGCGGTGACGGGATCCGTCATGAGCTGCCTTATCTGGGACTTGGTCTGCCAGAGCATGGAATTGCCGTGGAGCAGGCCGAACTTCTTGTAAAAGTCGTCGTTCTTGTACTGGTCGTCCTTCTGGGAGCTGGAGGTTGTGGAAGACTCGCTCAGGCGGATGTTGATCCAGTCCATGAGATCGTTGAAGGCGGTAACATAGTCCTGGATGCCGGTCACGGCCTGCTCGGCGTCCTGGGTGATGTCCATGACCACAGATCCGGCCCCGTTGACTGTCAGCTTCACGCCTTCAATGAGGTCGTCGATCTGGTTGGACGACCTGGTAACGGTAAGGCCGTCGATCTTCAGCTCCGCGTCCTGGGCGGCGAGGTAGTGGTCGGCCGAGTCGTCGTCCAGCTTCAGCAGGGAGAGCAGTCCCGCGTCGCCGTCAAGGCTGAAAACGCTGGAGTTCACCGAGTAGGAAACCTCGTAGGATGTCCCCGCTGCGGGGCCGTGCCCTGCGATCCAGGTTATCTCGTCGCTTCCTGAGTCTACGGTGAAGTCCGTCCCTTCAACGTAGGTGACGGTGCCAGCGGTTATGGCCAGTGTCCCGTTCGAAGGGGCGTCCTTCGCCACGGTGAATCCGAGCTTGTCCTGTGTTCCGCTTCCCCTGGTGAGGGTGCTTGTGTCGGTGGTCTCCCCGAGGCCGGTATTGGCGCTCCTGATCACCAGCCGGTTGTCGATCACCGTCGCCGTGATGCCGAGGCTTTCACCGAAGGCTTCCCCCGTGGCGGGATCGAGAGTGATATCCTTCGCGTCGCTGATTTTCTGGGCGATGGTGGTGAGGGAATCGGTGGTGCTTACCTGTATTTCTGCCCTCCGTCCCCCCACGTTGATATAAAAACTCTGCGAGGCGGCAAGCCCGGCGTCGCCCATGGTGGTCTCAATCCTGGCGCTGAAGCGGCTCTGAGCAACAGCCTTCTGCAGAACCTCGATCTCGTGGCGGCTCACGGCGGCATCAGCGGACACGGTGGCCGTAACCACGCTCTGGGCGTTCACTCCCGAGAGAACAGTGAATTCAGCGGCCTTCGCCTGGAATGTGGATGCAAGCTTCAGAGGCGTCACGGCGGACCGCATCGTTTTCATGGAGGCGGAAAATTCGTTGAACAGCCCGATCTTCAGTTCCAGGGTATCCTGCTTGGCTACCAGGGGCTCCTGGGACTTCCGGGCGTTCTCGATCAGCTTGTCAGCCATGCTCCCCCAGTCGATGCTGGAGGAAATGCCGGGTATTGAAAAGGTGGACTGGTAGTCGCCCATAAAACCATCTCCCTGAAAAAAGGGTAAAGTGCTTCCCTTTCTTATCGGCTGAAGAAATGCTCTTCTTAAACTTGTCGTTTAGAGAAGAACTCGTGATACAATGACTTTTCGGGAATACCTGCCGTTTCGGGTTTCAAACACGGAGCGGCGGTACTGAACAGCAAACCCACGCAGGGAGGGCCGCATATGAAAATTATACTTGACGGTGAAGAGATCGTCTTTCCGGGAGAATCCCCGTCGAAAGAGGACATCCTTTCGTCTGTGAAGGAGACCCTCGGAAAAAAAGGCAGGCTGATCCGGTCCATAGAGGTAGACGGAACGGAGCTTGATGAGAACGCTTTTCTCGCCCTGTCCGGCGGAACGGAGGCCAGGTTTGAAGGACGGCCGCTCCGTGATTTCCTGGCAGAAACCCTTGCAGACGCTTCCGAATACCAGAAGCGGCTTGTTTCAGGGCTTGGCCGCGCCGCTGAGCATCTTGAGTCAGAAAGATCGGCTGAGGGACTCGAACTCGTGGGCCAGGCGGCTGAAGGCATCGGCTGGATCCTCCAGGTGATCCACAACGGCCAGATCCTTCTCGGAGTGAACGACTCCGAGGTGGGCAGCGGCGGACTCGCTGAACTCAAGGCGGCCCTGATCACAGATCTTGAAACGGCTTCCCGTTCCATGGATGAAGGAAAACTTCTCGAACTCGCCTACACCATCAGGTCGGGAGTTCTTCCGCGAATCGAAAGCCTCGGCGGATACATCGGCGCCCTGGGGGAAATCGGCGGCAGCCCGGTCCAGTAATGGCACGGGCGGTTTTTCTTGACCGCGACGGTACACTCATCGAAAACATACCCTACCTCTCCGACCCCTTGTCGGTGAGACTGATGCCGGGCAGCGCAGAAGCCCTCCGGCTGCTGCGTTCCCTTGGATTTCTTATCGTGGCGGTCACAAACCAGAGCGGAATTGCACGAGGCTTTCTCTCCGAATCGGTTCTTTCCGAAATTCACGGCCGGATTGGAACACTGCTCCTCCGTGAAGGGGCTAAAGTAGACGCCTTCTATTACTGTCCCCACGGCCCGGCAGAAGAGGGCTTTCCGGGGTGCCGGTGCCGTAAGCCGGCTCCCGGAATGGGAATTCAGGCCTCGGAAGATCTGGATATCGATCTCCGGAGAAGCTGGATGATCGGGGACTCTGCTGCCGACCTCCGGTTCGCTTTCAACTGCGGATGTCCTTTCATCCTTGTCAGGACGGGCTGGGGACGGGAAACGGAACGGGAGTTTTCTGCCCCGGATAGTGCCGGCAATGCCGAAAAATCTGGTACAATGTTCTTCGTTGCCGACGACCTCCGCGCCGCAGCGAATCTTATCGAACAAGCGGAGTCCGGTTTTTCCAGCGAAAGAGGAGGCTTTTCCTTCATTGACCCTTCGTAAAGGCCTGGTGCTCTTCCTGCTGCTCTCCTTCGGAGTCAGCGCCGTTGTACTTTTTTCCAGCGTGGACAGCGGAACATGGTCCACCATTCTCAATGCCGACAAGCGGCTCCTTCTGCTGGCCCTTGTCTTCGTTCTGTCGGCATGGGTCTGCGATGCATCCCGGTTTTGCGCCCTTGCCCGGGCCGCCGGGGAAAAGATTGATTTCAAGATGGGAATGGTGCTCACCTGGCTCCACTACTTCGGGTGCGCCGTTACCCCCATGCAGAGCGGCGGCGGACCCTTCCAGGTGTACGTTCTCTACAAACGGAAGGTTCCCCTCGGCAAAGGAATCGCCATCACCCTCACCAGGACCCTGCTCACCATCCTCATCCTGGGGATTGTGGTTCCCGTGGCTGTATTCATCGAACCGGAACTCCTCCGGGGCCGCCTTTTCCTCAAGGGCGTCTTCTCGTATGTCCTTGCCTTCATTATCATCTCGTGGGTCCTCGTGGTCCTCAGCATCACCAGGCCCGCCCTCATCAAGCGGTGGGGACGGATCTTCACCCTGTGGCTCAAACGGTTCGGCGTGGTCCAGCCGGAGCGGGTGCTCAAAACCGTCAAGCGGATCAACCTCGAGGTGGACAACTACAACCTGAATTTCCAGATGTTCTTCTCCTGCGGCCTGAAGTATTTCCTCCTGTCGATTCTTCTCTCCGTGCTCCACCTGCTCTTCATCTTCTCGGTCCTTCCGTGCCTCATCGCGTCGGTGGGTCTTCCCTTCCATTATCTCCAGGCGGTTCTCGCCCAGGCGGTCTTCATGTTCCTCCTCTATTTCGTTCCCACCCCGGGGGCGAGCGGTGTCGCCGAGGGCGGCGGCGCTGCGCTCTTCGGCCTTCTGGTGCCCTGGAACATGGCGGGCGTCATGGCTATCGCGTGGCGGTTCTTCACCGAATACCTCGCCATAGGAATGGGTGTCGTCGTGGCGGTGAAACTGCTCGGCTGGGGAGTAACCGAGGAACTCTACGATCATGAGCCCCCCGTGGAAGAGGAGTCAGGGGAAAACGGATTTTCCGGTGACGATACCCCAGGTGACCGCCGTGAATAATCTTCGGTCTGCCGCATTTAAGCTGAGGGGCGGACTCTGGACGGCTCTTTTCCTTGGAGTTTTTTTCCTCGCCGAACCGGTTTCGGCCGGATCCGTTGCCGCGGGGCTGTTCCTTGTCGCCCTCGGCCAGGGCGTCCGGTTCTGGGCGGCGGGGTGCATCACCAGGTACCGTGGGGAACAGGTGGGGGCGGAGCGGCTAGTCACCTGGGGACCCTACGCCCTTGCCCGAAACCCTCTCTACATCGGCAACGGCCTCATCGGCGCAGGCTGGGGACTCCTTGCCGGATGGAAGGCCCTGCTCCTCTTCGTCCTGGCTTTCATCGTGATCTACGGCCTGCTCATCATTCCATGGGAAGAAACCTTCCTGCGGCAGACATTCGGCCGGGAATACGAGGCGTACATGGAGCGGACCGGGCGCTTCTTCCCAAGGCGATGGAACCCCGAAGACCTTGACGGTCCCTTTGACCTGTCCATTCTCTGGAAGAGCGAACGCCACTCGGTCTTCGTCACGTTGGCCGGAACGGTGCTCCTGCTCTTTCGGGCACTGTAGCATCCCTGTAAAACAAAAACAACGGGGCTCCCATGCCGGGAGCCCCGTTGTTTTTACACTCTTTCCATTATGCCCCCGAAGAGCCGCTGCCACGTTTCCTCGTACACCTGCTTCGGCGGAACGTTCAGGGAGGCGAGCCCCTCGGCGATGGCCGTCTGGGCTACGGCCTCGGCAACCCTGGGGGTCACTTCGTCGGAGAACAGGTCCGGGATGATGCACCGCCGGGAAAGCCTTCTCCGGTCAACCGCCCCGGCGACGGCCCGGGAGGCAGCCATGAGAATGTTCTCGTTCAGCCCTTTTGCCCGGACGTCGAGGAGTCCCCGTGCGATGCCGGGATAGGCGTGAAGGTTCGGCATGGCATTGGACGTCCCCGTAAGCCCCTCGGCGAAGACTGCAGCTCCGGCATCTGCCGCCTCTTCGGTGGAAATCTCGGGTTCCGGCATGGAGAGGGCGAGCACGATGCTCCCCGGTTTCATGGAACGCACATGGTCCCCGCGGATTTTCCCTCTCGAGGAAAGGCCGATGAAAATATCCGCTCCCTTCACGGCCTCCTCCAGGGAACCTCCGCCCCGGGTTTCACCGAGCCTGGCCGCGAGTTCTTCCTGGACGAAATTCATGCAGGCGTTCCCGGGACCCAGGATGCCGCACTTGTTGAGCACCGTGATCCGCCCGGCGCCGGCGTGGAGCAGCAGCCGGGCAACGGCGATCCCCGCCGCCCCTGCCCCCATGATGACCGCGGACGTGTTGGCGAGTTCCTTCTCAACCAGTTTCAGGGCATTCATGAGGGCGGCCATGACCACCACCGCCGAGCCGTGCTGGTCGTCGCAGATGACGGGTATGTCCAGCTCGGACTGGAGGCGTTCCACTACGGTGAAGGAATTGGGGCTCGACACGTCCTCGATGTTGATGGCCCCGAAGGTGGGGGCAACCATCTTCGCAAGGCTGACGATATCGTCCGCTCCCCGGGCATCGATACAGAGGGGTATTGCGTTCACGTCGCCGAAGTTCTTGAAGAGCAGGCATTTCCCCTCCATCACCGGCAGCGCAGCCCTGGGGCCGATGTTCCCCATGCCGAGGACAGCCGTTCCGTCGCTGATGAGGGCCAGCCGGTTTCCCTTGCCGGAATAATCGTAGATTTCCTCTGCGTTTTTCATGATCTCGGCGGCGGCGTAAGCGCCGCCCTGGACGTAGGCCATGCCGAGATCTTCCTCGTTTCGGATGTTCACCGTGGGGTAGATCCGTATCTTCCCCCGGGCCTTCCGGTGCAGCTGGAGGGCTTTTTCTCTTTCGACGTTCACAGTGCAGTGCGGCCTCCTTCCGGTATCCCCGGTCTTTTCAGGACGTCAGTCCTTGAAGAGAGGGAGAAGCTCCTTAAACGCCGGCGTTCCCGATCTGCCCATCATGTGGTAGATCACCGACTCCACAGGCACCACAAGCGCCCCGGCGGACGCCATGGCCGCAAGGGCCCGCTCCGCTTTCAGGGGGTCCCTGCTTCCGCAGGCGTCCGACGCCAGCACGACCTTCATTCCCTTGTCCAGGAGGTCGAGCACTGTCGCCAGAATACAGATGTGTGTCTCGATGCCGAAAATCACCGGCACAGTGCGCCCCGTTCTCTGGAGAAGTTCATCGAATCCTGCTTCGTCGCAGCAGGAAAAAGCAGTCTTCTCCATTCGGACCGACCCTGTCGGCAGGGACGCCACAATCTCGCCGTCCGTGGGGCCAAGCCCCCTGGGGTACTGCTCAGTGAATACGAAAGGAACCGAAAGTGCCCTGGCTGCAGCCGCCAGTTTCACCGTATTGCGGCGGATTTCCTCCGCGCCGGAAATGGCAGGGAGAAGCCGCTCCTGGACGTCCACCATCACCATGCAGGCAGTCTCACGCCGAAGTCTGAAAGGAATCATGCATCCACCTCCGAAGGTATTCTCCGATTATTGTACCCCAAGACCGGCCCTTCAGGTTGCCTCCGCGGAAAGAGCAGGGTACAATACCTTCCGGACAGTCCCTCCGAGCCATGAGACCTACAGGCGGCAGCCCACGGATTCATGGCCGACAGGGTGCTCCCGGAAACGGAAGCGCCTCCCGCACGGCAAGGAGGGAAGGACGCGAAGCGTGCCTTTCCTGCGGTCGGAGGAGAGGCATTTTTTATCGGAAAGGGCGGAATTCCGTGAACTACCTCTCGGAAGGATTCATTCAAGGTCTCGGTCTCATCTTTACCATGAACGAGGAAGTCTGGACGGCAGTAATCACAACCCTCAGGCTTTCCTGTCTGTCCATGGCCGTCACCCTGGCCCTGGGCGTACCCATGGGCTTTATCCTCGGCTACTTCTCCTTCCCGGGGCGCAGGATCCTCAGGATCATCGTGGACACCCTGCTCTCCATCCCCACAGTAGTGGTCGGGCTCTTCGTCTATGCCTTCATTTCCAACCGGGGCCCCTTCGGCGGCTACGGCCTTCTTTTCAGCATACCCGGCATGGCCATCGGCCAGACCATCCTCGCCCTCCCCATCGTGGTCGCCCTCACGGCGTCCGCCGTGGAGAGCGTTGACGACAGGCTCCGCCTCACCCTCCTCACCCTCGGCGCCCGGGGAAAGCGGCTTGCACTCTCCACGCTCTGGGAAAGCAGGCACCAGATCCTCCTCGCCGCCGTCACAGCCTACGGAAGGGTTACCGCAGAGGTGGGCGTCTCCATGATGATCGGAGGCAACATCAAGTGGCACACCCGCACCATCACCACCGCCATTACCCTGGAAACTGGCAAGGGAGAATTCTCAACAGGCATCGCCCTCGGAGTCCTGCTCCTCGCCCTCTCCTTCTTTCTCAACTGGACCCTGGCGGTGCTCCGCAGGAGGACCTCATCATGACGACCCGGACCGGCCGGGAAGAAATGGCTTCCCTCTACGAGATTGAGGGGCTCGTGTGCGCCTACGAGGACGACCCCGTGCTCCACATCGACCGGCTGGACATTCCGTCCGACGGCCCCACCGCTTTCGTCGGGCACAACGGCAGCGGCAAAAGCACCCTTCTGAAGGCCCTCGCTTTCCTTCTGAAGCCCGCCGCCGGAACCATCCGCTTCCTGGGAGAACCCACGGAAGAACGGGAGGGGGAACTCCGCAGGGAAGTGACATTCCTTCTCCAGGAACCCTATCTTCTCCGGCGCTCCGTCTTCGAGAACGTGGCCTACGGCCTCCGGGTCCGGGGAGACACCGGCCGCCTCGCCGACCGGGTTGCCGAAGCCCTCGAAATGGTGGGGCTTTCCCCGGACTTCGGCACACGGGAATGGTACATGCTCTCTGGAGGCGAATCCCGGAGGGTGGCCCTTGCGTCCCGGCTCGTCCTCCGGACGAAGGTGCTCCTCCTGGATGAACCCACCGCCAACGTGGACGAAGAAAACGCCCTTCTCATGGCCAGGGTGGTAAAAGACGCCTGGGAACAGCGTGGAACCGTTTCTCTCATCGCCTCCCACGACATCCAGTGGCTGGAAGATGTCTGTACCAGGCGGGTCTCCATGAGAAGGGGAAGAATCGAAGGCATCACGTCCTGAAAAACCGCCCCTTTTCTCTCCCCGCTTTTTGTTGTGGCAGATACGTCAATATGTTATGCTTCCCCCATAACAGAAGTCTCGGAGGTTTCCATGACATTTGAACGCGGAAATGAAGAAAACTGGACGGTAGGGGAGATTCTTTCGGCCATGGCGGGAACGGAACACCCACGATACATTCAGAAAATAGTGGCGCAGCTGCAGCAGTGGATGGAGGACTCGCTCACCTCGGAGGCCGCCGAACACGACGGCGATCCTCTCTCTGCGCTCTTTGACAGCGCCCTTGAGGCGGACGGGGAAAAGCTTTTCTCCCAGCTTGAATGGGTGGATGATCACGCCGACCTTCTTCCCAACCTGAAAAAACCCTCGGGACACGAGGACGCCGTCGTCCTCAACGTGGGTCCCACCGATTTCGAGGACAGCCTCCGCATGGCCATCGACTACGCATCCCTCTTCAACCGGAAGCTCTGCCGCAGGGTGTGGATGATCAGCGACACCTTCATCATCGGCGACGTCTACCGGTACATCTCCCACATCCGGGCCCTCGGCTCCCAGGGCATTGCTTTCCGGTTCCTCCTGGTCACCCCCTGGGGCTGGACGGAAATACCCCTTGCCGCCGACGGCACGCCCGGCAACCGGATGACTTGGAACAACAGAAAGGGCGGCACAACTCCGGGGGAAGACGAAAGAAAACGGGACGACCGTTTGACGAGGTAGCCCCGGGGGTGTTACAATCTTCGCCGTTGCCGGAATGCCATCTCCGGCAGCGATGTGTTTCGGGGCGTAGCGCAGTCTGGTAAGCGCGCCTGGTTCGGGACCAGGAGGTCGGAG
>CAZJAR010000058.1:0-15034 GCA_964543785.1 uncultured Synergistaceae bacterium
TTTTTTATGGCCATGCCGATGCAGGTAAGTCTCGACGAAATTCTCTCCATGCTCCTGGCGAGGGTTGATGGTCTCGCACTGAGCGACGAGAACTCCAAGAGCAAGTTCAACATCATCACCAGGGTTCTGTATAAAAAGGGTATCATATCCGATGAGGACGTGATTGACTCCATCAGGGAAGAACATCGTATGCTCAAGAATCTCGGGCTTATTGCCGAAGAACCCGGAGAGGATGTAATTTCTGCTATTGCGGAAAATATCCTTCAGTGGATTAAAGGCGACGTAGAAGCCCTGAAAAAGGGTATGGAAGATTACGAGAAAAAGATGCAGGAAGCCATGAACAAGCAGAACCAGAAGCCGAAGATCGATGTTGCTTCGCCCGCAGTGCTCCAGCAGCTCAACCGAATGGGAGGCAAACAGGGCGGCAGCAAGCTGATACTGTAAAATTCAAAGACCGAAAAGAGTGTCCGCCGTTCAAGAGCGGCGGACACTCTTTTTTCTATTTTGCTGTCCTGATAATCCGTTCAATTTCAGCCAGCAGAGGCCTGACTTTCGGACCCGAAGCGCTTTTGTTGAATGCCTGGGATGGGGAGACAGGTGCTCCCCAGTAGACCTGGTTTGCATTTTTATCAACGGCAATGGCAGCTCCCTCGAGTGATATCCCGGCGAAGAGCCCTTTTGTCATGGAATAGCTATAAATAGAAGCTTTCAGGCGGTAATCAGTTCCCAGTTCTCCCCGTCTTCCAACGGGACCGGCCGCCACCGCAAGATCGCCTCCCAGTTTAACGTTGTTTCCCTTGAACCCTTCCAGTCCTCTATCATTTGTTATGACGAGAACAAGCGCTATTGATTGCGCCCCAACCTGAAGCCCCCAGGAAGCACCTGCAACAGTTGCGAAAGAAGGACCGTACCATTTCTTCGTAACTGGATCTCTCCTGAGAACAAGCCCTTCGCCATACTGGGCTCCGAACACGAGGCCCGCCTTAATTACAGAAGGAAATACGGCCACTCCTTTAGCCTGTTCCAGAAGTTCTCCCATTGTCTCGGCATCTATTTGCTTCGACATTTCACGAAGAACGCTGATTGAATCCTGAAGTCTCCCGTCCGGCGTAGAGCACTCGGAATAAGACGGCATCGAAAAAAACAGCGCCGGAACCAGTAAAAATCCTATCACCAGTTTTGCCAGCATAATAGCATTCCTCCCATTCAATTTTCATGTAAACAGGACTCTATCACAAATGCCACGCCACCGACAGGGGAGATATTGAAACCGTCGCCCTTTTCGTTGTGATAGTCCGGAAAGGGAGTTTGACTCTCTCCATTCCATGGGATACACTTCCAAACGGAGAATATCTCCCGTAAATACGGAGGTTTTATTACATGGATACGATGGAACGAATTGAAGAACTGCTAGAAGAGGCTTACAGCACTGACGACCCGGAAAAAATGGAGCGCCTCGCAAGGGAAATACTTGAACTGGAAAAGGACAACGTTGAGGCTCTTATCATCCTTGCAGATACGCTTGAGTACTCTGAAGAGAAAATTGCCGTTCTTGAAAAAGCCAGGGGTCTTCTTGCAGATGCAGTTGAAAACATCCGGCTTGCCTCGGGTGAGAGTTTTCTTGATGACGACTCCGGTATGCTATACCTGGCAGTGATGCAGCGACTGGGTTTTGCGCTTTTTTCCGACGGAAGAAACGAGGAAGCTCTTGCAATAGCACGAGAAATTGAATTGTTGGACCCTGAGAGAGAAACTCTTGGAAGAACACTTCTTTATCGCGTACTTCTCGAGATGCAACAGGATTCGGAAGTTCTCGAAGAAACGCTCAAGGACAAAGAAAAAAGTCCTGCCATGGCTCACAGCAGGGCTATCGCGTCATTCCGCCTTTCAGGTGCCAACCTGACGTCCTACCGTTTCCTTTGGGAGGCTTTTTCCGCCGGGCCTGACATCCCGTTTTTTATTCTTGGTTATCTTGACGAACCCAAAGACGAATCGGATGAAGCGGAGGAGGATTACAGCGTCGCTCTTCTATTCGAGGATATCTGGTCTTCTGAAAATGAACTTCTCAAATGGCTCACACGAGGAACAATCCTTCTTGGGCTAACTGCCTCTGTCTTTCCTCCCGAAAATACGGAAAAAATGATGGTGCTTGCTGACGCATTGGATATAGCCGAATTCGCTGAGGACGCCATGGTCGCGGTTGAAAGCAGGGACGACTGGGGAATTCTTTCACGGGAAGAGCGAATCTCCATAGCTCTCAAGATGTTTACAGAAGGCACATACCTCCCCGTCAGCGAATAACAAATACCCCAATAGGGGAATGATAGAGCATACATATTTGAATAGCGGGTTTCTCTATTCAAAATTTGTACGGAAAAGGATGTAATGGTATCCTATCGGTGGTTAATAGGTTGTTTTTTATGATTTTTTTCAAACAGACAGGAAAATTGCGTTCCTTCAGGTGAAATATTCTCTACTATCATGAGGATGAGAAATTTTTGCAGAAAGTTTTTTTGTATCCACAATGTTATTAATTTCACAAAAGAGTGGAGGTCGGGCAATGGTTGTCGAAACACAGCAGGATGCGCGGTCTTTGGTGCGGGAAATAACGGCGCCTTGGAAGGGAAAGCAAGGCGGTGTAATTCCCGTTCTGCAGGAGACACAAAAAAAGATTGGATACCTATCTCGTGAAGCGATGGAGGCTATTTCTGAAGAACTAATGGTTCCTCTTGCTGAACTCTACGGGGTAGCAACGTTTTATGCCCAGTTCCATCTGAAACCCAGAGGGCGTCACATCATCAGGGTTTGCAGGGGTACCGCCTGCCATGTCCGTGGAAGCGCCAAAATCATGGACAGGATAATGAACATGCTCGGCATCCAGGAGAACGGCACCACAGAAGATCTTCGCTTCACTCTCGAACCCGTGGCCTGCCTTGGCTGCTGCGGACTTGCACCTGTCGTCATGATCGACGACGATACCCACGGACGGCTTACAGACGATCCAGTAAAGCTTCAGGCTTTTCTCGACGATTATTCCTGATAATGCTCGAAGACCTTTCTCACCATCTTCTAGACATAGCAGAAAACGGAGTCAACGCAGGAGCTGATGCAATATTTGTCGAAATAAACGATTCCGGTGACAGAATTCTGTTTTCGGTGAGGGACAACGGACGGGGAATGACAGAGGAAACAGTCAGAGCCGTTGTAAATCCCTTTTATACAACCAGAACGGAAAGAAGAGTTGGGCTTGGTCTTCCATTTTTAAAGCAGCTTGCCGAACTATGCGGAGGAACGTTTGCCGTTGCTTCCGAACCTGGAGAGGGAACGGAAGTGAAAGCCTCCTTCCTGAAATCGTCCATCGACTTACCTCCTTTGGGCGATATTCCCTCGACACTCATGACGCTCTTTATCGGGAATCCCGAAATTTCTTGGAAATATACCCACCGCAGGAACGACAGGGAGTTTTCGGTGGACAGCGGAGAACTCAAACAGGCTCTCGGTGGAGACAATCCCTTTAAAGAACCGGCAATCGCCCTCGGTATAAAAGAGTATATCGAATCGAATATTGACGAATTGTACTTGTAGCATGAAAAATTTCTGATCACAGGGGTGAAACGAATGACCGAAAAGAAGATCCGCAGTCTGGACGACCTCCGGAAGCTCAAGGAGAGAACCGGAGACCTTACCTCCGCTCGTTCGGAAGATGACAAGGTCAAGATCATAATCGGTATGGGGACGTGCGGCATAGCGGCAGGAGCAAGGGAAATAATGAACGCTGTCCTGCACGAACTGGAGTCGAGAAAGCTTCACAACGTTGCGGTGG
Organism: uncultured Synergistaceae bacterium; assembly: GCA_964543785.1. Taxonomy (GTDB): domain Bacteria; phylum Synergistota; class Synergistia; order Synergistales; family Aminobacteriaceae; genus Aminivibrio. Next base: position 3,824 of record CAZJAR010000058.1, read on the forward strand.
AGACTACCGGATGCATTGGTATGTGCCAGAACGAACCTCTCCTTGACGTGATTCGTCCCGGAGAACCAAGAATTACCTACTGTCTGGTTACGCCTCCGGATGTGGCCCGTATAATTTCGGAACACGTGGTGAATGGCCGCATTGTTCAAGACAAACTCTTCGGCAGAGCCGACTGAAGCTGGGAGGGGAAAAGAATGGCATTGTACCGCGCACACGTTCTCATCTGCCACGGAACCGGCTGCGCTTCCGGAGGATCTCCGAAGGTCCTCGAAGCCTTCCGGGAAGAGCTTGAAAAGAAGAATCTTGAAAAGGAAGTCCTCGTCATTGCCACGGGCTGCCATGGAATGTGCGAGTTCGGGCCTATAGTTGTTGTCTATCCCGAAGGCACTTTTTATTCCCAGGTCAAACCTGCAGACGTTCCGGAAATTGTGGAGGAACATCTCTACAAGGGACGTATCGTCAATCGTCTTCTGTACAAAGAACCCATTTCAGCCCAGAAAGTATGCCACTACAAGGAAATACCTTTCTACGGAAAACAGCATCGTATTGTTCTCAGCAATTGTGGCTATATCAATCCTGACAACATAGACGAATACATTTCAAGGGACGGATACCAGGCGCTCGGGAAATGCATCACGGAGATGACCCCCGCAGCTGTTGTAGATGAAATGAAAAAGTCCGGACTTCGTGGCCGCGGAGGCGGCGGTTTCCCCACCGGACTCAAGTGGAGTTTTTGTGCCGCTTCACCAGGAACAAAAAAGTATGTCATCTGCAACGCTGATGAAGGTGACCCCGGCGCGTTCATGGACCGCTCAATTCTTGAAGGGGATCCCCACGCAGTCATCGAAGGAATGATGATTGGCGCCTACGCCATGGGATCTGACGAAGGATACATCTATTGCCGTGCTGAATACCCTCTGGCTATAAAGAGACTCCAGACGGCCATCCAGCAGGCCACGGAATATGGACTCCTCGGTGAGAATGTCCTTGGAACGGACTTCAGCTTTTCCCTGCATATAAAAGAGGGAGCCGGAGCTTTTGTCTGCGGCGAAGAAACAGCCCTCATGGCATCTATCGAAGGACAGCGCGGAATGCCGAGGCCCCGCCCTCCTTTCCCCGCGGTCAAAGGCCTCTGGGGTAAGCCGACGAACATCAACAACGTGGAAACCTGGGCGAACGTCCCCCGGATAATGCTTCAGGGAGCCGAGTGCTTTGCTGCCTTGGGCACCGAAAAGTCGAAAGGCACAAAGGTCTTCGCCCTCACAGGAAAAGTGAATAACACGGGCCTTGTTGAAGTCCCCATGGGAATCACAATCCGTGAAATCGTTTACGATATCGGCGGCGGCATTATTGGCGACAAAAAATTCAAGGCAGTCCAGATAGGCGGTCCCTCTGGCGGGTGTCTCGTTGAAGAGCACCTTGATCTTCCAGTGGACTACGAATCTCTAACTGCCGCTGGGGCCATCATGGGGTCCGGAGGACTTGTGGTCCTTGACGAATCCAACTGCATGGTGGACACCGCAAAGTTCTTCCTGGAATTCACCCAGAGAGAATCCTGCGGAAAATGCGTTCCCTGCAGAGAAGGAACCAAAAAGATGCTCGATATACTCACGAGAATCACTGAGGGCAACGGGAAACCGGAAGACCTGGACACCCTCCAGTATCTCGGCGAGCAAATCAAGGCCACATCTCTATGCGCCCTTGGCGGCACTGCGCCAAACCCTGTTCTGACGACGCTCAAATACTTCCGTCACGAGTACGAGGCGCACATAAACGAAAAAAAGTGTCCTGCGGGAGCATGCCAGAATCTCCTTCGCTACACCATCGACCCGGAGAAGTGCATCGGCTGCACAAAATGCGCCAGAAACTGCCCGGTGAGCTGCATTTCGGGCAAAGTGAAAGAACCCCATGTAATAGACCAGGAAAAATGCATCAAGTGCGGTGCTTGTATGGCGAACTGCCCTGTGGGCGCTATTTCCAAAGGATAATAAGGAGATGATCAGAGAATGGATGCAATAAATGCGATCATCAACGGCAGGAGGATAACAGCCGAGCCCGGGATGACTATTCTGCAGGCCGCGAGGGCGAATGGGATTCACATTCCAACGCTCTGCGACCACCCGGCAGTGTCTCCTTTCGGAGCCTGCAGAATTTGCCTCGTGGAAGTTGAGAAGAACCCAAAGCTTCTTCCTTCCTGCACGACACCCATTACCGAGGGCATGGCAGTCCATACCAACACCCCGAAAGTCATCGAGGCAAGGAAGGCAGTTCTTGAGCTTATTCTTGTCCGCCACCCCCTGGATTGTTTTTCCTGTCCGAGCAACGGCAAGTGCGAACTTCAGGATGTAGCATATGAACTGGGCATCAAAGAATCCCGGTATGCGGATCCAGGTGACACAAACACTTCTCATGTTTATGAAGACGCTAATCCGTTCTACGTTCGGGATCTGAACAAATGCATCCTGTGCGGCCGGTGCGTTCGTGTCTGCGAAGAGCAGGCCCAGTACCACGCCATTGATTTCCAGGGCAGAGGAATCAAGACATCAATTCAGCCTCCTGTCGGGTCTCCCATTGAATTATCCGATTGTGTATTCTGTGGTCAGTGCGTACAGGTCTGCCCTGTCGGTGCACTCTCTGAAAAAACATCCCTTGGCATGGGCCGGCCCTGGGATATCGAAAGAGTCAAGACTATCTGCTCATACTGCGGCGTTGGCTGCGAACTGGAGATCAATGTCAACAGGAAAACGGGGAAAATTGCCAACGTCACGACGAACTACTCAAGTCCCACATCTCTGAACAAGGGAAGATCCTGCGTTAAGGGAAGGTTCGCCTGGCAGTTTGTCAACAGCGGCGACCGCCTGACAACACCTCTTATCCGCGAAGGGGATACCTTCAGAAAAGCCTCATGGGACGAAGCTCTTTCCCTTGTAGCTGACAAATTGGGCGACATCAGGAAAAACAACGGAGGAGACGCGCTTGGTTTCTTCTCTTCCGCCCGATGCACCAACGAAGAAAATTTCCTCATGCAGCGCCTTGCAAGGGAGGTGATGGGCACCAATAACGTAGACCATTGTGCCCATCTGTGACACAGCGCAACAGTTGCGGGTCTCGGCGAGACCCTCGGAAGCGGCGCAATGACCAACGATTTCGAATCCATCAAGTCGGCTGACACTATTCTCATCATCGGCTCGAACACCACTGAGAATCATCCCGTTATCGGCTCGTTTATCAAGGAGCAGAAGCGGAAAGGGAAGTGCACTCTCATCGTGTGCGACCCCAGAAAAATCGAAATGGCACAATACGCCGATGTCTATATCCGCCAGAAAAGCGGTTCGGATGTTGCCCTCCTGAACGGTTTGATGAACGTTATCATCCGTGAAAATCTCTTCGCAAAAGAGTTTGTCGAGAAGAATGTGAACAATTTCGATAAACTGAAGGAAACCGTCGCACGCTATACGCCGGAGTATGTCTCCGAAATCACCGGCGTCGCACCTGAACTCATAGAGGATGCAGCACGAGCCTATGCCAAAGGGCCGAATTCCGCCATTTTCTATACCATGGGAATCACTCAGCACGTCACTGGAACCAATAATGTCCGCACTGTGGCGAACCTGGCCCTCCTCTGCGGCATGCTTGGCCGTCCCGGCACGGGAGTGAATCCGCTAAGGGGACAGAACAACGTTCAGGGAGCATGCGATATGGGCTGCCTTCCGGATGTTATCCCCGGATACCAGAAAGTAGCGCTACCTGCGACGATTCAAAAGGCTAAGGACATCTGGGGAACTGACATCCCAGGAACTCCCGGCCTTTCCGTTGTCGAGATGATGGAGGCGGCAGGGGAAGGCAAAATTAAGGGAATGTACATCATGGGAGAAAATTCCATGGTGACTGAACCTGACTCTGACCACGTGAGACATGCCTTGAAGAATCTTGAGTTCCTCGTTGTTCAGGATATCTTCCTCACTGAAACCGCCGAGCTGGCTCATGTTGTGCTGCCTGCGTCAAGCTGGGGAGAAAAGGACGGGACCTTCACCAATACCTGCAGGGCTGTCCAGCGAGTGCGAAAAGCAGTGGATTCCCCGGGTGAAGCACGACCTGACTGGGAAATACTCCTCGCCGTCGGAAAGCGCATGGGAGCTCCCTGGGAGGACATGACCTCTCCGGAGACAATCTTCCAGGCTATCGCTAAAATTACGCCCAGCTACGCCGGAATAACCTTCGGACGTCTGGATGGCGGATCTCTCAGCTGGCCCTGCCCGACCTGCGATCATCCGGGGACACCTGTTCTCTATACCTCAGGATTCCCGAGAGGCAAAGCAGACTTCTCCCCATGCGAATGGCAGGCACCCCATGAGTGGCCTGACGAGGATTTCCCCTTCCTCGCAACAACAGGCCGTGTGCTTTACCATTACCATTCCGGAAGCATGACACGGCGGAGCTCCACAGGAGACTTCATCAAAGAAATGGCCATCGAGGTCAATCCCAAGGATGCCGGTGTTCTCGGATGCACTGACGGAGAAATGATACGCGTCACCTCGAGAAGGGGAACCGTTACGGGTGCTGTCAAGGTAACCGACAGAGTACCTGCTGGGATGATATTCCTGCCGTTCCATTTCAGCGAAACACCTGCAAACAGCCTCACTTCTTCTCAGGTTGACCCCGTGTCCAAAACTCCCGGATTCAAGGTCAGCGCTGTCAAAGTAGAGAAGGCTTAGCGAAAGGATGCCCGGGGATCCGGAAAATACACCGGATCCCCGGATAAATCGAAGTCCCATATTCAATCAGCGACAGGAGGAAGGGAAAAGAATGAAAACGCCTGCAGAACTTGCAAAGGCAGCTTGCGCGGTATCAAAGGTCAAGGGAAATCTTTCGGTCCGCCAGATGATGCTCATGGGAATACTCGCGGGAGCGTATATCGCTTTCGCGGGATGGCTTATGACCGTAGTCTCCCACGACATGACCCAGCACTACGGCAGCGGCATTACCCGACTCATGTCGGGGGCCGTGTTCAGTGTTGGTCTCATGATGGTTGTCATCAGCGGATCAGAGCTATTCACGGGAAACTGCATGATGCCCCTCGGTTTTCTCGCAGGGTGCACACCGATGAAAAAAATCTTCCGCAACTGGGGATGGGTTTATACGGCCAATCTTATCGGAAGTATTATCATTGCGGTCCTGATCTATTTTTCCGGCCTCGCGGACAATGCGGTCGGAGGAAGGGCGCTCCAGGTAGCGGCGGGCAAAATGTCTCTTCCGTTCGTCCAGTCATTCTTCCGGGGCATCCTCTGCAACTGGATCGTCGTTCTCGCTGTCTGGATGTCCATGGCGGCCACAGACATCATCGGGAAGGTCTGGGCAATCTTCTTCCCCATCATGACCTTCGTTGCGTCCGGTTTTGAACACTCCATCGCCAACATGTACTTCATGTCTCTCGGCCTTCTTCTCAAGGGAACCCCTGCTGCCGTCAGCGCCTCCGGGCTATCGGAGCAGGCAATGGCAAGCGTTTCTCTTGGCGGATTCTTCAACAACCTCATCCCCGTGACTATCGGAAACATGGTGGGCGGCATTCTTTTTGTCGCGGTATTCTACTACTTTATATTCAAGGACGGGCTGACCGATCTCGATTAAAAACCAGGAGAAGGTATCCTCACGGAGAGGCGCCCCTAAAGGCGTCTCTCCTTTTCTATATGGTATAATATGCATAGTGATAGATGAGAACACCCTGCGATGCCCGTGATCGTGATATTTGTCTTGAGCCAACACTCGAGCCTTGCGGGGCTGACAGTTTGGGCCGGTGATGGAGATGCTCCGGCATTGACGGAACTGAGGCTCAACAGGCCCCAAACGTTAAGGACCGGGTCAAGACGTTCATGACACGACATTGCGGGGGAGGTAGATACAGGGGCGGGGAGAGAATAACCTCGCCCCTGTTTAGTTTTGAAAGGAGGGGCTCTCATGTTCGCCGTTGTTAAACCCCCATTCTGGCACCCTGCATTTTCTGCGGGGTTCATTCTCGACTGGGACGGCGTTCTGGCTGAAACACGTTTGGATTTTGCGCCCATCAGGGCAAAATACTTCGATGGACGCTTCGTCCCTCTTTTTGAGGCTGTCGAAACCCTCCCGCCCTCTCTTGGGGAACAGCTGAAAAAAGACATCTACGACGTTGAAATGGCTGGGGCCGAAACAGCGGAAGCTGTGGAGGGAGCCCGGGAACTGATTGACTGGCTTGAAACCAATGAGATTCCCTGGTGCGTAGTCTCAAGAAACTGCATGGACTCAATAACCCTCGCCGCAGAAAAGGCGCGCCTCAAACTGCCTCCGGTGGTGCGGAGCAGGGATATTCCGCCTGTTAAGCCTGCTCCTGAGGCACTTTGGTCAGCAGCGGAACAAATCCTTGTCCCTGCCAAAGAATGCGTTATGGTGGGAGATTTTGTATATGACCTGGTCGGAGCACGCCGGGCAGGGATGAGAGCCGTTCTTGTACAACGTCCTGAAGCCGAGTGGAAACACTGGGCTGATGTTTCCTATGACCGGCTCTGCCAGTTTGTTGTGTCCCTGAAAAACCCGGAACCCCTGGTCCCCTGGGAATATTCTTTTCTTGCATCTGAAAAAGGACGGGATGGACTTCTTGCAGGAGCCGGCAGAGGAGTCGTGCTTTCTTCAGATGCCCCGGATATTCTTCCTCTTCTTTTGGAAAAAGCGGATGAAGGGGTTCTATTCTTCAGCTTGGACGATCACGGAAAAACTCTCTCGCCGGTGCAGTGGAAAAAACTCCCAGGCCTTTCCTCTTCCTGGCTTGATCAGCCGCTGAAAACCGTAGTCCAATACCTCCTTGAGATTCGCTATCCCCTTGCACTTCTAACAACAGAAGCAATGGAAGTCAAGGAGATACAGTGGGAAGTGCCCTCTGAAAGGACAGGGAGGGGCGTGGTGTGAGTGTTCCTGCAGGAAACAGGTGGGAAGTCCCCCTGGCGGAAAGGATGCGCCCAAAATCCCTCGACGAGTTTACTGGCCAGGAACACCTTCTTGGCCCCGGTGCACCACTCAGGAAACTTATTGAATCCAACAGAACACCAAGCTGTATTCTCTACGGTCCTCCAGGAGTAGGTAAAACCACTCTTGTCAGGCTTATGGCCTCGGAAACAGGGAGGGACATCCTGGAGATTAACGCTGTTTCGGCAAAAGTTTCGGAACTTCGGGACCTCGTTGCTGAAGCTTCAAATCTCAAGGCGATGAGAGCAGGTCACGCTGCCATAGCCTTTGTTGATGAAATTTACCATTTCAACAAAACTCAGCAAAATGCCCTCCTTCCCTCAGTGGAGAGGGGAGATCTCATCCTTGTGGGGACAACAACGGAAAACCCATGGTTCGAGATAAACAAAACCCTCCTCTCCAGGATGGTAGTCTTCCAGCTCACGCCTCTTTCAGAAACGGATCTCACGGAGCTTCTGAAAAGAGCTCTTTCTGACACGGAGAGAGGACTTGGAGATCTCGAAATAAGTTCAGACGAAGATGCCTTGAGACGTATCGCATCAATGGCCGGAGGTGATGCTCGTCAAGCCCTCACGCGCCTTGAATTTATCGTCGGATCCGTTGCGGCCAGGGGGGGATCTCTTCTCACCGAAGAAGGTGTTCTTTCGGCGCTTCCCCTGGCGGCCGTGCGTTTCGACAAGAGTTCTGAAGACCATTTCTCAGTGGTATCAGCGCTCATTAAGAGCATTCGGGGATCCGATCCTGATGCCGCGATATATTGGCTGGCCCGTCTTCTGGCGGCAGGAGAAAACCTGCGTTTTATCTGCAGGCGCATACTCATTTCAGCGGCGGAGGATGTGGGCCTTGCCGATCCGGCCGCACTTTCGGTCGCAGCCTCGGCAGTTCAGGCGGTGGAAATGACAGGGATGCCGGAAGCAAGAATTATCCTCGCAGAGGCAGTTATCTATCTGGCAGCCGCACCGAAGAGCAACAGCGCTTATCTGGCTGTGGACTCCGCATCAAAAGCAATAGAAAAAGGAGACCTCCAGGAAGTCCCCTTTCATCTTAAGCCTGACGGTTCAGGCTACGTGTATCCCCATGACGACCCCAGACATTGGGTTCCCCAACAGTACATGAACAGGCAGCAACGATTCTATTTCCCCGGGACTCTCGGAACAGAAGGAGAAATGGCATCCCGCCTGAGAAAATTCTGGAGACGATTTCGGGAAGAGGGGGAGGCATAGCCTCCTAATCCTTCATACCGCTGAAAAGAGCGTAGGCAATTATTCCGGCGATTTCCCGAAGGGCCAGGGAGGTGTTCCTCAGCCCGGAAGGGGAGGGCAAAAAGTCTGTAGCCTCGATTCCTCCTGATCCCTCAAGGCGTCCGGACGAAAGCGGACGGATGGAAACTGTTCCCAGTATTTTTTTGGCAGATTTCATCGAGCGGGAAAGATGAAATCCTGAGGTTACGAGGATAACCTCATCCCATCCCTTACGCCTGATTATTTCGGAAGAAAAAAGTAAATTTTCCCATGTGGTTCTCGATCGCCCCTCAACCACCAGATTTCCTGAAAAACCGATCATTTCCGCCGTAGTTCGGACCATGTTCTCTATCCCTTTGTCAGTATTAATTCCCGGATGCCCACCCGAGTAGAGAAGGGCTGCCCCCATCTTTCGGGCGGCAGCGGCTCCTGCCACGAAACGCTGCAATGTTTCCGGACTCATGCAGTAAGCGCCGTCATCAGAACCGGTTGACCACATACCTCCAGCAAGAACGAGAACCACAGGCGACCTGCCTTCCGAGGAATCGATTTGAAGAGGAAATTGACCTTCTAGCGGTTCGAGAAGGAATCGTGCGGTCACTGGAAGAGAAAGAATATAAAGAATGAAAGCAAAGAAAAAAGCGAAAGAAGAGGGTGATATCATTCTCTTCTTTTCGCTTTTGATTGAAAAAAACACTCCTCCCAAAAAGGCCGCCGCCGCAAAAAAACCGGGAGGAGTCAGAAAGGCGCCTATTGCTTTATATACAAAATAGGAAAAAGTCATTCTCCGTAATGATACTCCCTGGTAATTTCATCTCTGTGGTTTTTCAGAAAATCAAGGAGGCTGTTCTTGCTTGTAACAATGTGAGCTCTTGTTTCATCCTTGGCTTTTTTTCTGTCGCCTGAGAGAATGGCGTCGATAATCGCCATATGTCCCCAGGTAAACTGGGTTATGGGAGACCTCTCGACGGAAAAGGGCCTGCAGAGGTTAATCAGGTCGGAAATGTTGTTGAGCATCAACGTAAGGAAACGGTTGGTGCAGGCCTCGTAGATCATCAGGTGAAAGGCCCTGTCCTCCTTCACGTAGGATTCAACGGGAGTTGCATCTGTCATTTCTTTAAAAATACCGCTGAATTTTAAAAGCTCATCTTTCGGAGGCTGGGCACACAGATTATCAACGGCAAGAATTTCAAGTTCTGTCCGCAGTTCGTACAGGTCTGCCGCATCCTTGATACTGGGCAGTGTTACGAAGGCCCCGCGCCTGGGTGTCAGAGTGACAAGTCCTGTTTGAGCAAGTTGTCGAATGGCTTCCCGGACTGGAGTTCGTGAGACTGCCATCTGCTCTGCCAGTTCGATCTCAGATAGTTTTGAACCCGGCCGAATTGCACCGTTGACGATGGCTTCTCTCAGCTTCTCAAAAACTATCTGCCGCAGCCCCTGGTTGAATGCCGGCGACAATGGGTTCTTTTCCAATAGAATTTACCTCCCCTTACAGCACAATGTACTCATTATACTGCATGAGAAGTACCTGGAAAAGTGTTAGGAGCAACTTTATGGGCACCCCGTTGGCTCTCCCCTTTTTTCCCGTTCTAGATGATCGTACCACAGGGACAGTGCGTAAATGACGTCGGACAGGCGGTTGATATATCTGTAGGCATCATCAGCAAGTTCACCGGTCCTGAAAAGCGCAACGGCAACCCGCTCAGCCCGTCGCGCCACAGTCCGTGCACTATGCAACGCTGCTCCGGGAGTGGAATCGCCCGGACGGACAAAACGAAAATGCTTTCCCGTGACTACCCCGACTTTCTCCGTAATTTCCTCCAGCCTGAGGATGTCAGGGCATGAAAGGCCCGGGTAAAGAGCAATATAGCCCATCAGCTTGCCCAGTTCCTGCTCCAGCATACAGAGACGTTCGCAGATATCAGGGTATTCGCACAGCGACCGTGCCATGCCAATATGAGCCTGGCATTCGTCAAGGGTTCCATAGGTTTCCACCCTAGGGTGGTCCTTGGGGATTCTCTCGCCGTTGCCTATGGATGTTTCTCCCTTGTCGCCTCCCTTTGTTGTAATCCAAACGTCTGCCATTTCATCCATCTCCCTTGTTCAATGGTTTCCGCAGCCATCGCAGGTGTCGCAGCTTCCTCCCGAACAGCCTCCCAAAGCTGAGAATACCACCCGGATAAGAGCATCGGTAAGCACTCCTGGAGGCAATGTCTGATATCGCCTGCTGTCTATTTCAAGTGTCCTTCCCTTGAAAGGGGTGCCGCCGGAAAGGAAACAGCCCTCACACTCTTCATACATCACCGGAACTCCCAGAATCTCCTCGATGCTTTTTTCTTCAGGAACTGCCATTTCCGGTGAGAAGAAGGAAATAAAATTCAGTTTACCGGCATTTCTTTCCGTGACATTATGAATTTCCATGACTTGGAGTACCGGTTGTATATCCAGATTCGCCAGTTTTGGAGAAAGCTGCTCGATCATGGAAAGAAGAATCCTGTTTGTTTCCGCGCAGGGAACGCAGGATACTCCTGAATCCGGCGCAGGAATGTAATGGCGGATAAAAAGTCTGTTCATCGGTAATCTCCTTTCAGTAAAATGGCTGTTTTCATTATACACTGATGGGTAAAAATGGAGAGGAACTAATAATCAAAAAATAAAACCATGATATAATTGAAAAAATCAATACCCAATCGGGGTATCAAAAGGAGATGAATGTTTTGATGAAAACACCCTTCAGAAAAATCCTTTTTTCGCTTCTGGCGCTTGTTCTCCTGGCTTCGCCGGCCATGGCCGCCATGGGGGATATCAGTGATTTCTCCTTTGCCGGTTTTGAGTACGGCGACATTCTGGGACCGGGCGAAAGTGCCCAGCCTGACGGAAATCCTGACGCTGTCTTCACTATTACCATTACAGGAATAGGCGGAGCCATAGCGAACCTGGAGCTCCGCTCCGAAGATGGAAAATCGGTTTGGGACAC
>CAZJAR010000059.1:0-12584 GCA_964543785.1 uncultured Synergistaceae bacterium
AGGAAGCCCTTCTCGGCGGCATGATGCGCTACGGCATTCCCGATTACCGCCTTCCCCAGGCGGTGCTCCAGAAGGAAATCGACTGGCTCCTCGCCCACGGTGTGGAGGTGCGCACCGGCATGACACTGGGCAAAAACGTCACCCTCGACGAACTCCGCAGGGATTTCGACGGCGTGATCCTGGCCATGGGGTGCTGGAAATCCTCCCCCATGCGAGTGCCCGGGGAGGACCTCGACGGTGTCCTTGGAGGCATCAATTTCCTGTACGACGTAAAGACCAATCCCGAGGTGAAGGTCGGCAGAAGGGTGGCAGTGGTGGGAGGAGGCAACACCGCCATGGACGCATGCCGTTCCGCCAGGAGGCTTGGGGCCGAAGAGGTCTCGGTGCTCTACAGGAGATCCCGGGAAGAAATGCCCGCCGACGACCTCGAGATCGAGGAGGCCACGGAAGAGGGCGTGAACTTCATCTACCTTGCGGCACCAAAGTCCGTCGAAGGAAACGGCAAGGTCGAGCGGGTTGTCTGCGAACGCATGAAACTTGGAGAGCCCGACGCCTCCGGCAGAAGGAGCCCCATTCCCACTGGCGAGACCTTCGTCCTCGAGGTGGATACTGTCATCGCCGCCGTGGGCCAGGCCATCGACTTCTCCGGTGTACCCCAGGAGCTCCACGACGGCCGCAAGATGAAGGTCGGCCCGGACTACGACACACCCCTTCCCGGCGTGTTCGTCTGCGGCGACCAGCAGACAGGACCGAAGATCGCCATTGAGGCCATCGGAAACGGCCACTGGGCCGCCGACTCTCTTGACCATTATCTGACCCGCGGGACACCCAAGAAGCCCTTCTTTTACGACATCGTGCGGACCGACCTCGGCCCCGAAGATTTTGCCCACGTGGAGAAGACAGTCCAGGAGCATGTGCCCCACGTCAGCGGGGAGAAGCGTCTTTCGGCTCCCTTCACGGAATACAGCCCCGGCCTCACCGAAGAACAGACTCTCCGGGACGCGGCGAGGTGCATGGAGTGCGGCTGCGCCGACGTGTTTGAATGCAGGCTGAGAAAATTCGCCACCACCCATGAAGTCCAGCCTGAGAAGCTTGCCGGCGAGCACATCGCCAAGTTCGAGGACGCCAATGAATACTACGTTCGAAACATGGACAAATGTATCCTCTGCTCCAAATGCGTCCGCGCCTGCGATGAAATTGCCGGCTTCCACGCCATCGACTTCGCGAAGCGGGGCTTCGAGTCTGTGCTGACGCCCCATTTTTACAACGACATGGAACACTCCGACTGCACCTTCTGCGGCCTGTGCACCCAGGTCTGCCCCGTGGGAGCCCTCATGGAAAAGCGGGCTGAGCGGTGGCCTCACCTTGAGGAGCCGGAGATCGTCACGACCACCTGCCAGATGTGCCCGGTAGGCTGCGAACTCGACCTCAACCTCGACCGCAGGCGTTCCCGCATTGTCCGCGTCACCACCGACCTGGACAACCCCGAAGCTCCCACCTTCGGTTCCTGCTGCTTCATGGGACGGTACGGCTTTCGGGACGTGAAGGATTCCGGGAACTTCGACCCGGCGGTGAACGGCGAATCCGTGTCCCTTGACGCTGCCGTGGCGGCCTTCGACAGCCTCGCCGCACAGACGGGCGCGGTCTACATTGCGGGAGTGAACCTCACACTGCAGGAGGCCCGGGCGCTCCGGGAGTATGCGGCGCTCCGCACGCCCGAAGCAGTCATTTCGGCGGCGGAGGGAGCGGAATTCCTGCCCTTCCTTGCCGAGGCAGCGAAGCGAAAAGACACTGTCCGCGCGGCCTACGCCTCCTTCAACGAAGGGGATGCCTTTCTGCTCCTGGGAGCCAACACTGACGAAGAGCAGCCCGTGCTGACCTCATGGCTCAGGCGGGCCATGCGCCACCGGAAGGCAGCCGTGGTCTGCCTCGGCGGCACCCCAGGCATCATCGACAGGGGAGACTCCGTGATCCTTGTCCCGGAAGCGGGAAAAGAAGCAGAAGCGATCCGGTCCCTCACCGCTGCAGTTCGGTCTGTCAGGGAGAAGACTCCTGCAGATTTCACGGCCCTGGCGGGCGAGGGCGGCCTCTGCCCCGCAGCACTGGAAAAAGCCGCAGGTCTTCTGGCAGCCGCGAAGCACCCCGTTACCCTCATGTCCCCGAAAATGCCTGCAGCCCCCTCGTTCGATGCGGCTGCAACCCTTCAGGGAGGGCGGTACCTCCTCCTCTTCAGGGGAGCGGGAACTGCTGGAATGCTCTCGGAAATACCGGAGGTTTTCTCCCTCACCGAAGCAAAAAAGAGTTTCCAGTCAACCGCACTCTTCGTGGGAATCACACCTGAAGATGCGGGCTTCACCGAAGGCGATCTCAGCGGCACCGACTACGCCGTTCTCACCCCAGATTCCTCGCCTCTCTCGGAGAAGGCATCGGTCCTTCTGCCCCTTCTTCCGTGGACGGAAAAAGACGGGACCACGGTAAACATGGAGGGCAGGGAGCTGTCAGTCCGAAGGGGCCCCATGGCGAAAAAGACAGGACGGACGATCTGCGGTCTTCTGTCCCGGGCTGCCCTCCCCTCCGGAGGAAGGATACCCTCGAACCCCGTAGCACGCTGAGACTGAAAAAAAGTGCGTTTCACATTTTCACAGGGCGGCGAAAGCCGTCCTGTGAATTTTTGTTGATTTTACGTCAACCCATTGACACAAAGAACAGCCGCCTTTAGACTAATCGGAAAAATTGCAGGGAGGCGGAATAATGAAACGATATGGCTTGTTTGTTATGGCAGCAATACTTCTCTCCATCGGCGCTGCGGCTGCGATTGCGGCGCCTTCGGGCGACCCCGTCAGGATCGGCTACCTCGCCACGCTTACAGGAGACGGCGCCACCTGGGGCCAGCATGAGCGTGACGGCGCCCTTCTCGCCGTGAAAGAGCTGAACGAGGCGGGTGGAGTGCTCGGACGCCCCCTGGAGCTGGTGTACTACGACGTGCGCGGGCGGCAGGAGGACGCCATCCAGGCGGCGCGGCGGCTTATCCACGAGGACAAGGTGGTGGCCATGGGAGGGACCAACTACAGCGGACTGAACATCGCCACGGCTCCCATCGTGAACGCGGGACAAGTTCCCCAGATAGGCACGGCAACAACGAACCCGGCGGTGACTGTGGACCCCAAGACCAACACCGTCCGTCCCTACTCCTTCCGTATGACCTACACCGATCCCTACCAGGGGAAAGTCATGGCGGACTACCTGATCAACAAGCTGGGGATCAAGAGCGCTGCAGTCATCACCGACGTGGGCAGCGACTACTCCGAAGGGCTGAAGGAGTTCTTCACGGCCCGTTTCACTGAGCTGAAGGGCGACCTGAAGGGCGTCTGGGGATTCCGGGGCGGCGACGTGGACTTCCGCGCCCAGCTTACCGAAATGAAGGCGACGGGAGCTGAGGCAGTGGCTCTTCCCATCCTCTACAAGGAGATGGGGCTCATCATGAAGCAGGCGGCGGAACTGGGCTGGAAGCCCATTTTCATCGGCGGCGACGGATTCAGCCCCAGCATGCACGAGATCGCGGGCGACGCCATGGAGGGAAGCTACTGGGTCTACAGCATGAATCTCAATACACCTGAGGTGAAGGGGCTGATGGACCGCTTCCAGAAGGAATACGGCAAGCCGGCGGATGAACCTTCGAACGTGGCCTACGCCTACGACCTCGTCACCCTCATCGCCGACGCGATCAAACGGGCCGGCAGGGCGGAAGGCCCCGCCATCAAGGATGCCCTTGAGAATACGAAGGATCTGCAGCTCGTCCATTTCAGGATGACCGTGGACAAGGAGACCCACAACCCCCTCAACAAGCCTGCGGCCATGATGATCTGGAAGGGTGAGGGCCTCAGCTTCCTCGAGATGTGGGCGCCCCAGGACACGTTCTAGGCATTGCGTTCATAGCCAAGGAGGAGCGGGGAATTCCCCCGCTCCTCCTTTTTTGTTTTTCTCCTTACACTTCCCTTGCAGCGGCGAGCTTTCCCTGTACCGAGGAGACAAGAATCCGCGGCCTCATTTCTTCCCTTTCCTCCGGGAAGTCCTCCCGGAAATGCACGCCCCGGCTCTCTTCCCGGAGGAGCGCCGCACGGGCCACCGCTTCTGCGGTGCAGGAGAGCCCCTTCAACTCGAGTGCATGAAGGAGGTCCTGGGAGTTTTCAGTTTTCAGGGACGGGCACGACGCCTTCCATTCCTCCAGGGCATCCAGGCACCGGCGGATTCCCCCGGCGCTCCTGCAGGGGCCGAGTTCCTCCTGGACAATGGACTGCAGGCCAGCCCTTGCATCCTTCGGCCGGACAAGTCCATCATCGCGACCCCCTGCCCGCGGCAGTCCGGCAATTTCTCCGGACCGGCTTTCCGGGGCTTCCTCCGCGGCTGTCCTTCCGGCGCGAAGGCCGAAAGTGACAATGTTCGTCAGGGCATTTCCTCCCATGCGGCTGGCGCCATCCACTCCGCCGGTGACTTCGCCGCAGGCGTACAGCCCGGGAAGCGCTGTGCGTCCTTCCGGATCGATGGGGATGCCACCGGTGAAGTAGTGCTGGATGGGGGAAAGCTCCACCGGCCGGGTCCGCATGTCGGGAGGCAGATCCACCATGAGGGACACCCGTACATCAGGGATGGTCAGCATTTCTTCACTCAATTTCTCGAGGTGCAGCAGGGTCTTCCCTCCCTGCCGCTCATGGCGGGAGAGGAGAACGGCACTTTTATCCCTGGCGAAAAGATTCGCCTCCTTCCCGGAGGAGAGCCCCCAGGACAGTATGGCTTCACGCAGGAATTCCTTTCCGCCGGCATCCGTGACGGGGATGTAGTCGAGGATGCTGAGCCCCACCATCCACAGGGGGAAAGCGGGGTCTTTCCAGCCAAGAGGATAAAACTGGACGTATTCCATATCCACGAGGTCCAGCCCCGCATCGAGAGCGAGGGCATACCCGTCGCCGGTCATCCGTGCCGGGTTGTCCGTCCTGGAATAGATTCTGCCTCCCCCGCCGGTGGCGAGAATGACTGCTGAAGCAGGGGACCTGTAGCTTTTCCCCGTCTTCCAGTTCACCCATTCCAGGCCCTCTGCACCCCGCTCCCCTGTGAGCAGTTTCGTGGCCGCACAGTTTTCGAGGATGGACACCCCTTCGGCTCTTGCAAGGGCGGCGAGTTCCCTGGTCATTCCCCCTCCGCCCATGATGTCCGAAGGGGCCGTTTTCCGGACGGTGGCGTGCCCCGAGGCGTTGATTTTCAGTGTGATCCCCCAGTCCGCCAGTGTCCGGAGGGAACCTTCCGACTCCTCAGCGAGAACTCTCACGAGTCTCCTGTCGTTTACTCCCCTTCCGATTTCAAGAAGCCGGCGGCAGTGATCCTCAGGCGTTACCGTCCCCGAGGCAAGAGAGAAAAGCCCCCCGGAATAGGCGGTGCAGTTCGCGTCTCCGCATGCTGTTTTTGAGAGCAGCAGGACCTCCGCCCCCTGTTTTGCCGCGGCAACAGCGGCGGTGAGGCCAGCTCCGCCCGCCCCGACGACAATGATTTTTTTCCCCATGATACTCCTCCTCTCTATGAACGGAGCCCCGCGCATGGCGCGGGGCTCCGTAGACGTTTCGCAGAATTTCGACACCCTATTCCTCTTCGTCCTCCTGCTTGTGGGCCGCAATGACCTTCTTCGCGATCTCTGCGGGTACTTCTTCGTAGTGGTCGTATTCCATGGTGAAGGTTCCCCGTCCGGAAGTCATGGAGCGGAGGATGATGGCGTACCGGAACATCTCGGAGAGGGGGCACTGGGCCTTGACCACCTGCTGGTGACCCTTGCTGTCGATGCCGAGGATCCGGCCTCTCCGGCCGTTGAAATCGCCCATGACGTCGCCGAGATACTCTTCGGGGACCGTAACTTCCACGTTCATGATGGGCTCCAGGAGAATGGGGTTCGCCTCGAGAATACCCTTTTTGAAGGAAAGCCTGGCAGCAAGCTTGAAGGCCATTTCCGAGCTGTCCACGTCATGGTAGGAGCCGAAGAAAAGAGTGGCCTTGAAGTCCACCACGGGGAAGCTGGCGAGTGGCCCCTTGACGAGGGCTTCGCGAAGCCCCTTCTCCACTGCGGGAATGAATCCCTTGGGTATGGCGCCGCCAACAATCTTATCCTCAAAGACAAAGCCCTCTCCCCGCTCGAGGGGGGTGTACCGGACATGGACGTCGCCGTACTGGCCATGGCCGCCAGTCTGTTTCTTGTGCTTGCCCTGGGCTTCGGCGGTCTTCCGGATGGTTTCCCTGTAGGGAACCTGGGGGGTTTTGGTATCGAGTTCCACTCCGTAGCGTTCCTTGATGCGGGAGAGGACGATGTCGATGTGCATGTCGCCCATTCCCGAGAGAACGCTGTCGTTGGTCTCGGCATTTTTTTCGAAGGTGAGGCTGGGGTCTTCCTCAAGAGTCTTGTGGATGGCGTTGCCGAGCTTGTCCTCGTCGGCACGGCTCTTGGCTATGATGGCCACGCTGTAGACAGGCTTGGGGAAGTCGATGGGCGGGAAGGTGATCGTGGAACCCTTCACGGAAAGGCTGTCACCCACCTGGGTGCTGTGGAGCTTGGGGATGGCGAGAATATCGCCCACGGAGATCTCCTTGACGTCCTTGCCGTCTTTTCCCGTCATGAACTTGAAGGAGCTGATCCGTTCCTCCTCGCCCTTGTTCACGTTGTAAATGGTGTTGTCGGAGGAGAGGCTCCCGGAGTTGACCCGGATGAAGGAGAGCTTTCCCACGTAAGGGTCCACCATGACCTTGAAGCAGATGGCGGAGAATTGTCCTGCCGGGTCGGGAGTGATTTCGACGGTCTCTTCACCCTTCAGGGCGGGACGGTTCCTTGATTCCACGGGAGAGGGGAAAAAGTCGGCGATGAAGTCGAGCATCTGGTGAATGCCCACGTTCAGGGTTGAGGAGCCGGGGAAGACGGGCAGAACTGTGCGGGAAACGATGGCCTTCCTGAGTGCGGGAAGAAGTTCCTCTTCGGAAATTGTTTCGCCGTCGAGGTAGCGCATCATGAGTTCGTCGTCCGCTTCGACAATGGCCTCCACAAGGGACTCCCTGGCCTTCGCGGCATCGTCGGCCAGATCGGCAGGAACGTCACCCTCGGTGAACTTGCCGCTGCCGTTGGTCTCGTAGACGTAGGCCTTGTTCCGGAGGATGTCCACAATCCCCTTGAAGGAGGCTTCGGCTCCTATGGGCAGGAAAACCGGCACGGCCTTGTCGCTGTAGTCGGACCGGATATCGTTCACGACCTTGCCGAAATCGGCGTTCTCGCGGTCCAGCTTGGAAATGTAGAAGGCGGCGGGAAGGGTGAATTCAGTTCCCGTCTCCCAGGCCTTGTCGGTCTGGACTTCGATGCCGCTGACGCCGCTCACGGTGATGAGCAGCGAATCGGCAACCCGGACCGCGGACCGCATTTCACCCACGAAGTCGGCAAACCCCGGGGTGTCGAGGACGAAGAGCTGTTTGCCCTTGCGCTCCATGGTGATAAGGGAAGTATTGATCGAGATTTGCCGTTTCTGTTCCTCCTGGCTGAAGTCGCTGACGGTATTGCCGTCCTCGACCCTTCCCAGTCTGGACGTGATGCCATTATCGAAAAGCATGGCCTCGACGAGGGATGTCTTACCTGCCCCTCCGTGGGCCGCAAATGCGATAGTGCGTGTGTTCTCAGGCTGACGGGTTCCCATTCCAACTACCTCCTCCGGCGTCTCGTGCTGTGCCCCGGACTGTTTTTTCCGTCCGTTGAGGGCAACTTTAATATCTTACGCATAACGTTTCCGTTCGTCAACAAATGGAGCTGAAAATAAAGAGGACTTCATCCCCCGCAGCGGGGAGCGTTACCAGTGCCCGCTGTTTTCGGACCCTGGCAAAAACGGAAGGTATCTACCGGTCCTCTTTCAGCCGGCGTTCCAGTATTCCGGAGACCGCCGCCGCGTCGGCCTGGCCCCTGGCTTCTCTCATGACAAGGCCTGTAAGGAACTTGATCTTCTTCCCCTTCAGATCCCTGCCGGAGCGGATTTCCTCCACCACCTCGCCGTTGGCCGAAAGGACATTCTCCACCATATTTTCCACGTCTTCGGCTGACAGCCCTCCGGGAGAAGCGCCGGCCGATTCGATGGCATCCTTGAAAGATCGCCCTTCGGCCAGGCGGGTAAAGACTTCCCGGGCCACCGTGGTGGAGAGTTTTCCTCCGTCCACAAGGGAGACCAGTTCCGCCAGGACGGAGGGCTTCACCGGGAAGGCCTCCATGGAGAGCCCCTGTTCGTTCATCACCCGGAAGACCTCGGTGCGGATCCAGTTGGCAGCCCGCAGGGGAGAAGCGCCGCCTGTGACGCATTCCTCGAAATACAGGGCCACGGGGAGGCTTTCCGCCATGAAGGCGGCGTCGGCCTCAGGAAGGCCGTACTCCTCCGCGAACCGCCGCTCCTTTGCCCAGGGCAGCTCCGGCAGAGCGTTCCGTGTGCTTTCCAGAAGCTCTTCCGTCACCACGATGGGGGGGATGTCGGGGTCGGGGAAATAGCGGTAGTCGTTGGCGGCCTCCTTGCTTCTCATGGAGATGGTGACCCCCTCGCCGTCGTTCCAGTGGCGGGTCTCCCTCTCCAGGGTTCCCCCTTCGGCGAGGACCGCTGTCTGGCGCCGGATTTCAAACTCAAGCGCCCGCTCCACGGCCCGCAGGGAGTTCATGTTTTTTATCTCAGTCCGCTCTCCCCAGTACAGTACCTCTCCGGTGACCTCATCGGTCTTCTTCACCGACACGTTGGCGTCCACCCTGAGGGAGCCC
Source organism: uncultured Synergistaceae bacterium (assembly GCA_964543785.1). Lineage (GTDB taxonomy): Bacteria > Synergistota > Synergistia > Synergistales > Aminobacteriaceae > Aminivibrio. The sequence goes on from CAZJAR010000059.1 coordinate 8,807, forward strand.
CGCTCCATGTCGCCGTCGGAGACGCCGAGGTAGCGCACTGTCTGGCGGATGCGGGCCACGTACTCCCGGGCCTCCCCCGGGGAGGTGATGTCGGGCTCGGAGACGATCTCCGCCAGGGGAACGCCGCCCCTGTTATAGTCCACGAAGGAAAAGGCGGCCCCTTCAAGGCGCCCGTCAGCGGCGGAGTGGACCAGCTTTCCGGCGTCCTCTTCGAGGTGGAGCCTGGTGATGCGGATTCGCCGGGGACGGCCGTCGTCGCCGGGAATGATAATCTCTCCCCCCTCGGCGAGGGGGAGGTCGTACTGGCTGATCTGGTAGCCCTTGGGCAGGTCGGGGTAGAAATAGTTCTTCCGGTGGAAGACCGTGTGGTTCCTGATGGTGCAGGACAGGGCCAGCCCGGCCCGGACGCCCAGCTCCACGGCCTTTTTGTTCAGCACCGGAAGGCTCCCGGGGAGGCCGAGGCACACGGGGCAGACATTGGTGTTGGGCTCGGTCCCGATGTAGTCGGTGGAGCACGGGCAGAAGATTTTTGTGGCCGTGGAAAGCTGCACGTGGATTTCCAGGCCGATGACGGGGATGTACCGGAAAGTCATGGGGCGTTCCCTCCTTCCGTCGCTGAGCCCCCGGGCGCTATGGGCGCCTTTCCGAGGCGCCGCTCCAGGACCGCCGCGGCGTTCAGCAGCTCGGGCTCACCCCACTGGGGCGCGATGAACTGGACGCCCACGGGCAGGGGTTTTTCTCCGCCGGTGAATCCCCCGTTGAGGGAGAGGGCCGGCAGTTCGGCGAGGTTCACCGGAAGGGTGAACACGTCGGCCAGGTACATCCGTATAGGATCATCCACCATCTCGCCCTTTTTGAAGGCCGGCGTGGGGGCCGTGGGCAGTGCGATGAGGTCGCACTCCCCGAAAGCCTTCCGGAACTCCGCCTTCATGAGGGACCGGACCTTCTGGGCGGTGAGGTAGTAGGCGTCGTAGTACCCCGAGCTGAGGACGTAGGTTCCCGTGAGGATCCTGCGCTTCACCTCGGCGCCGAAGCCGGCTCCCCGTGTCCTGAGATAGAGGTCGAGCAGGGAGTCTTCCCTGCAGGACAGGCCGTACCGGACGCCGTCGAACCGGGCGAGGTTCGAGCTTGCTTCGGCGGGGGCGAGGATGTAGTAGCAGGGCAGGCCGAACTCGAGGGAGACGGGAAGGGAAACTTCCACGATCTCGGCCCCTTCGGCCCGGCAGAAGTCTAGGGTGTTCTCAAGAACCCGGCGCACCTCGGGGTCCACGGAGGACTGCATGGCATCCAGCTCCTTCACCACGGCGATTCTCTTTCCCCGGAGGGAAGCGGCGGCGAGAGGGGCCATGTAGTCCGGGCGCTCCCTGCGGCTGCACGTACCGTCCCTGGCATCGGGAGCGGCGATGACCGAGAGCAGGAGTGCGAGGTCCTCCACGGTACGGGCGAAGGGCCCGATCTGGTCGAGGGACGAGGCAAAGGCCACCAAGCCCCACCTGCTCACAAGGCCGTAGGTGGGTTTGAGCCCGTAGAGGCCGCAGAAGGAGGCAGGCTGGCGGATGGACCCCCCGGTGTCGCTCCCGAGGGCGAGGGGAACATATCCGGCCGCCACGGCTGCGGCGCTTCCTCCGGAGCTGCCTCCGGGGACCCTGCCTGAATCCCAGGGGTTGGACGTGGGGTGAAATGCGGAGAATTCCGTGGAGCTTCCCATGGCGAATTCGTCCATGTTGGCCTTCCCGGCGAAAACGGCTCCGGCCCCGGTGAGCAGTTCCGCGACTCCAGCGTCGTAGGGGGGGATCCATCCCTCGAGGATCCTGCTGGCACAGGTTGCCGGAACTCCCCGGAGGCACATGTTGTCCTTCAGCACCAGGGGCACACCTGCGAGAGGGCCGGGGTCCGCACCCCGGGCGATCATTCCGTCGATCCGGGCGGCTTCTTCCCGCCCCCTGCCGGCGGTGAGGGCCAGGAGGGCGGACAATTCCGGCTCAAGGGCTTCGATCCGGGAAAGACAGGAGGCGAACACCTCGGATGCGGAGAAATCCTTTGCTTGTATGCCGCGGACCATCTCCGCGGCGGAAAGGGCAAAGAGCTCCATGGTCTACTCCTCCTCAAGAATCCGGGGAACGACGAAGAAGCTGTCCTTCCGCTCCGGGGCTCCTGCCAGCACGTCTTCCCGGACGGCCGACCGGGCAGGCTCATCCTCCCGGAGGGGAGGCGCTTCCCTCTCGGAAAAGAGAAAGGGGTCCACCCCGTCGAGGTTCAGACGCCCTTCCTCCCGGGCCCTGGAAAGGGTGGCGAAATGGCCCAGAATGGCTTCAAAATGCCGCACGAGAGGTTCTATTTCTTTTTCCTCCACGCGCAGCCTGGCGAGATCGGCCACGTGCCGAACGTCCTTTTCGCTGATCGTCATTGGCTTTGCCTCCTGTTCGACGAAACGACCGGTGGGGTATTTCTTGAAGAGGTCTTCAGGAAGTCCTTCCGCTGCGGATCATTTCGAGAAATTCTTCTTCTCCCGCGATGGGCACCCCAAGAGCGGCGGCCTTCGCGAGTTTGCTCCCCGCTTCCTTGCCCGCCACCACCAGGGATGTTTTGCCGCTCACGCTGGAGGAACACACCGCGCCGGCGGCCTTCGCGAGGGCCTCCGCTTCGCTCCGGGTCAGGGACTCCAGCTCCCCGGTGAAGACGATGCGCATGCCTTCAAGGAACCGGGGCCCCTGATTCCCGGCCTGTTCCTTCGGGGAGGGAAGGGCGCCCCGAAGACCGAGCTCCGCCAGTTCCTCCAGCAGTTTCCTGTTCTGTTCCCGGTCGAAAAAGGACCGGATGGACGCCGCCATGACGGGCCCGATGCCCTCCACAGCCGCCAGGGCCTCTTCGGGGGCTTCACTGAGAGTCTGTACGTCCCTGAAGGCCTCTGCCAGGATCTCCGCTCCCCTGGAGCCCACGAAGCGGATTCCGAGGGCGGCGAGAAGTCGGGAAAAGGGGCGTTCCTTCGATGCCCCGACGGCTTCCAGCAGGTTTTCCGCCGACTTGGCCCCCATCCTCTCCAGCCCGGCCACCGCGTCCGCAGGAAGGCGGTACAGGTCGGACACCGTGCGGACGATTCCCTTGTCCACGAGCTGCTCCACCAGCCTGTCGCCCAGGCCCCGGATGTCCATGCCGCCCCGGGATGCGAAATGGCGGATTCCCTCCTTGAGCTGGGCGGGACAGGATGCCCTGTTGAGGCACCGGAGAGCAGCCTCGCCTTCGAGACGGACCGCCGGGGATCCGCAGGAAGGACAGGCGGACGGCATGGCAAACTCCCGCTCGGTTCCGTTCCGAAGTTCTGCCACGGCTCCGAGTACCTCCGGAATGATCTCCCCCGCCTTCCGGACCCGGACCAGATCCCCGATCCGGAGGTCCTTTCGGCGGAGTTCATCCTCGTTGTGGAGGCTCGCCCGCCGGACCACCGAGCCCGAGAGGGTCACGGGTTCGAGGACGGCCACAGGAGTGAGGGCACCGGTCCTGCCCACGGACACGAGAATATCGGTAAGGCGGGTGGTCTTTTCCTCCGGAGGATACTTGAAGGCGACGGCCCACCGGGGCGCGTGGGAGGTGGACCCCATTTCGCTCCATGCATCGAGGGAGTCGAGCTTCACCACCACGCCGTCGGTGGCATAGGGAAGAGAGAACCGCGCCTCTTCCCAGGCAGCGATGAATTCCCTGACGGCAGCGCCGTCGGGGCAGAACTGCCAGGCTTTCTGGACGGGAAATCCTGCCCCTGAAAGCCATTCCAGGATGCCCC
>CAZJAR010000059.1:12594-14989 GCA_964543785.1 uncultured Synergistaceae bacterium
CTCTCTGGGAGGCGAGACCAAGCCGTTCGGGGGAAACCACCGAGTACAGGTAGATTGAAAGCCTTCTTCCGGCGGTGACCGCGGGGTCGAGCTGCCGGAGGCTTCCGGCGGCTGCGTTCCGGGGGTTGGCGAAGAGGGGTTCTCCCCGCTCCTCCCGCTCTTCGTTGAGGGCGGCGAAGTATTTTCTCTCAAGGAGCACTTCGCCCCGGACCTCCACCCGGCCACGGGGAAAGTCTGAGAGGGTGAGGGGAAGGGTGCGGATGGTCCTGAGGTTGGCGGTGATGTCCTCCCCCACCCGCCCGTCCCCCCGGGTCGTTCCCCGGACGAAAGCGCCGTCCTCGTAGGTGAGGGAGACGGCGAGGCCGTCGATCTTCAGCTCGCAGACATATCCTCCCGCCGCCCGGGGGGCGGTCCGGTTCAGGAAGCCGTCCAGGTCCTCCCCGTTCAGGGCGTTGTCCAGGCTGAGCATGGGGACCGAGAGGGAAACCTTCTCGAACCGTTCGCTCGCCTTCGCGCCGACCCGCTTCGTGGGCGACTCGGGGGAGGCGAGCTCAGGCCAGGCGGCCTCGAGCCCGACAAGCTCCCGGTAGAGGGCGTCGTATTCGTCATCGGGTATTTCGGGAGCGTCCTCCACGTAATAGAGGCGCCCGTGGCGGGCGAGCTCCCTTTGCAGGAAGGCCGCCCGCCGCCGGGCCTCTTCAGGTATCTCCAGTGTCCGTTCCTCGTCCCGGGGCACGGGGGCCGCCTCCTACTTCCCGGCGTCCTCCCCATCGTCCTCCCGGGTACGGGAAGGCAGGGGCTTCATGGTCGGGAAAAGAATGACGTCCCGGATGGACCTGGAGTCGGTGAGGAACATGACGAGCCGGTCCACGCCGACGCCCAGTCCTCCCGTGGGGGGAAGACCCGTCTCGATGGCGTTGATGAAATCCTCGTCGAAATCGTGGGCCTCGTCGTCCCCTGCCTCCTTCTTTTTGAGCTGGTCCTCGAACCGGCCCCGCTGGTCGATGGGGTCATTCAGCTCGCTGAAGGCGTTGGCCACTTCCTTGCCGCAGATGAAGAGTTCGAACCTGCGGGTGTAGTCGGGGTTTTCCGGGTCTCTCTTTGCGAGGGGGGAGATCTCCGTGGGATGACCGGTGACGAAGGTGGGCTGGATCAGCTTCTCTTCCACAAAGGTCTCGAACATAAGGTTGAGGACGGTGAACCGGCTCTCTGTCCCCTTGATCTCCACGCCCCGCTCCTTCCCTATTCTCCGTGCTTCGTTATCGTCGGCTATGCCGCGGAAATCCACACCCGTGTATTCCGCCACCAGGTCAAGCATGCTCGCCCGCTTGAAGGGCCTGTCGAAGTCGAGGTCCACGTCCTGGAAGCGCACCTTCCTGGGGCTGCCGGCTCCGCAGACCACGTCGGCTGCGTTCCGGATGATCTCCTCGGTGAGGTCCATCATGTCGTGGTAATCCGCGTAGGCCCAGTACACCTCCATGGCGGTGAACTCCGGGTTGTGCATGGTATCGAGCCCCTCGTTGCGGAAGTTCTTTCCCATCTCGTAGACCCGGCCGAACATGCCCACCACGAGACGCTTGAGATAGAGCTCCGTGGCGATGCGGAGGTACATCTCCATGCTGAGGGCGTTGTGGAAGGTTTTGAAGGGCCTGGCGTTGGCCCCTCCGGCCAGGACCGACAGTATTGGAGTTTCCACTTCGAGGGTACCGTGGTCCTCCAGGGTCTTCCGGATGGAGGAGATGATTTTCGACCGCTTCCGGAAGGTCTCCCGCACCTCGGGGTTGGCGATAAGGTCGGTGTACCGCTGACGGTACCGGACCTCGGTGTCCTTCAGGCCGTGCCACTTCTCGGGAAGGGGGCGGAGGGCCTTGCAGAGGAGCACGCACTCACGGACATGGATGGTGAGCTCTCCCCGCTGGGTACGGAAGGGATGGCCCACGATGCCGACCCAGTCGCCCGAGTCCACCCACTTTTTCGTAAAGGTGTACTTCTCCTCGCCCATGGCGTTGAACTGAAAGTAGAGCTGCAGGTTGTCCGTCTCGTCGGCCAGGTTGGCGAAGGCGGCCTTGCCGTGTTTTCGGAGGGTCATGATCCGGCCGGCGGTGACAATGGTCACCGACTCGTCAAGCTGGTCTTCGGCGAGGTGGCTGAAGTTTTTCCGCACGTAGGAGAGACTGTGCTTCCTGTCCCATTTTTCAACAAGGTAGGGGTTGTAGCCCTCCTCCGCGATCAGCCGCTCGAGCTTGTCCTTCCGCTGGCGGACGATCTCGTCCTCTCCGTCGTTCCCCTGGGGGAGACGGTTCGGGGCGTCCTTTTCATACTGTGCATCCACTGTATTCTTCTCTCCTTTCAAAATACTCGCCGCTTTGTTCAATAATTCCCCGGAGATCCGTCC
>CAZJAR010000060.1:0-14927 GCA_964543785.1 uncultured Synergistaceae bacterium
TCAGCGCCGTCGTTACGGAGTTCGCCCTTTTCAGGAAGATCGACGGAAAAATGGTTCTCTGCGAAATCGCCCCCGAAGTCACTGAAGAAGAAGTCAAGGCAAACACCACCATGGACTATACGGTCTCGCCCGACCTGTGCTCCATGAAGGGCATAGAATGAAAGGAGTGGGTACCGGATCATGGGAAAACCGGTTATTCTAAGCGCATGCAGGACTCCCGGCGGCAAGTTCGGCGGCAGCCTGAAAGGACTTGAAGCCCCCGACCTTGGGGCGATAGCGCTGAAAGAAGCGATGAAACGTTCCGGAGTGTCCCCCGAAGACATCGGCGAGGTCATCATGGGCAACGGATGGCAGGCCGGAGTGGGAGCCAACCCCGCGCGCATAGCCCTGTTCCGTTCGGGCCTTCCCCAGTCCATCCCCGCGTTCACGGTGAACAAACGGTGCGGTTCGAGCCTGAAGACGGCCATGCTCGCGGCGGACAAGATCCGCCTGGGCGACATGAAGGCCGTGGCTGCCGGAGGAATGGAGAGCGCGACCAATGTCCCCTACCTGCTCAAGGATGCCCGCTGGGGTTTCCGCATGGGCGAGAAAGCGGCCGAGGACGGACTCCACAAGGACGGCTTCAACTGCCCTCTTGCAGGGATGCTCATGGGTGCCACGGCTGAAGTCCTCAACGAGGAATACTCCATCACCCGCGAGGAGCAGGACGAATACGCCCTGAACAGCCACAGGAAGGCCGTGGCGGCCATAAAAGAGGGACGCTTCACCGAAGAGATCGTTCCGGTGGAGATAAAGGACCGGAAAAAAGGGACCATCGTCTTCGACACAGACGAGATCCCCCGGGAGGATACATCCCGTGAATCCCTCGCCAGGCTCCCGGCGATCTTCAAAAAAGACGGCTCCATCACGGCGGGGTCCAGTTCCGCCCTCTGCGACGCAGGAAGCGCATATATAGTGGCGGACAGCGACTGGGCACAGGCCAACGGGTTCACTCCCCTCGCGGAGATCGTGGGATATGCCAGCGGCGCCCTTGACGCCGTCCACATGGGACTCGGCCCCACGGTCGCCATGCCGAAAGCCCTCGAGATGGCCAAAATGTCCATGGAGGATATGGAGATCATCGAGATCAACGAGGCTTTCTCCTCCCAGATTCTGGCATGCCACAGGGTGATGAAGTTCGACATGGATAAACTCAACCCGTGCGGAGGCGCCATCGCCCTCGGTCACCCCATCGGCGCTACGGGCGGCAAGATCCTCGCGACGCTCATCTATTCGCTCAAGGCTCAGAAGAAGGAAATCGGCATTGTCAGCGCCTGCATCGGCGGCGGCCAGGGCGTGGCCATGGTGGTGCGGAACCTCTAGGCATCTAAACCGCAGCTCACCCAGACATCACGGGAGCCCCGCGTAGCGGGGCTCCCGTGATGCATATCGGAACAGCATAATTTCCGTTTTACGGATTTTCCTTCCCGGCCAGGAGCCTTCCCATGTCCGAAAGCGCCTTTTCCAGAAAGGAGGCATATTCTGCCGCCAGAAGGCCATCCTGTGTCCATGAAGATACATGAACTATGAAATGGTCTTTCCGGGAGAGATACCGCACGCCCAGCCCTCCAGGCTGGACGGGGCCGTAGCCTGCGAGGGCGAAGCCCTCCCCCGGCGTGGTGCTGCTGGATACAGGGCAGGACGTCAGTTTTTCCCAGGCGGAGGAACGGAAGAGGGCGGGCTCCTCCTTCATGCCGAGTGCCCCTCCCCTCTCTTTCCACAGGCCCCTCAGAAGCTGGAGGTGTCCTTCTACGCCTCTTCCCTCGAGACATTCCCGTATCCTTTCCCGGTGGGACCGCTGGGCTTCGAACAGCATCCTCCGGAGAGCGCCGGAAGACTCCCTGCCCGAACGGAAGCCGTCTATGAAAACAGCCGCTTCCGGCGTAAGAGGGCGGGTTCCTTCCGTGCGCCCCCCCGCGAAACGGCGAAACTGGACCGACTCGTAGACGCTTCTGCGCTCCCCCCACAGTCCCTCCGCGGCCATGAGCATGGCGATCTGGACAAAGGCGTCAGGGCTTATATTTCTTTCTTTCACCACCCCGGTCCCGAAGGCGTCAAACCTGAAAACGGCCTGAATCCTGGAATCGGAAAGCGCCCGGTTTTTTTCGGGAATACCGTCCAGAAAATCCCTGCATTCCCGGGAGAGGGCGAAATCCAGCCGCACAGGCGCCGGAAGCCCCGAGACTCTTCCCGTCACGGAAGGCGCCCTGGAAAGAATTTCCTTCACGAGACGTCCTACGTGGGTGCCGTCCCTGGAAGAATGTTCGAAGTTGATCCCGGCCTGCCCGTCCGCCGTGACGATGAGCTGGAATGATTTTTCATACCAGCCGTTTCCCCCTCCGTCGAAGAGAAAATGCCGTGCCCGCTCCCCTGGGCTGGAGCCGCACGGACTGTCGAGACGGAGAACAAAAAGGGATCCCTCCGCAAGGGAAAGAAGCCGTTCGTTCTCTTCTCCCCTTTCAAGGAGAAGCCGCCGTCCACGGGCCGCCTCATCCCTGTGAAGGGTTGTGATCAGCCCCACGGGCGGGGATTCGCCCGGGGAAAAAGACGCGATCTCCCGGAGATGCCCCGCCGTCTCTTCCACATCCCTCAGGCCGCCTTCCTCCGAGTACAGTTCGAGGAGAAAGGGCACACCCCCGGAGAGAACGAGGGCACAGCGACCGGCAGGCCCGGTTTTCGCTCCGGTCACCTGCCGGTCGGTTCCCGGCAGTGCAATCCGGGAAGTCCGGAAGAGCCTTTCATATTCCTTCATGCACAGGGGGGCTCCCCTGAACGTGTCAGGTTCAAGAGTCCCCCTGTCGATCTCGGTGCAGAATGCCGCGGCCGACAGGGCCAGCCGGGCGGCCAGCCTGAAGGGACAGGCCCCGCCGGGCAGAGCGTCGGAAGCAAAGAGGTAGAAGGGGTTTGAGTGGACGGGCAGAGGATCCCTTGACGAAAGATACCATCCCTCCCAGTAGGGAATCAGCCTGCCCAGTATAGTGTCCCCTTCGTCGTTCCGTATCCTGTCAAGTTCCTCCTGGAGAGCCGGGCCGCTGAAGAGGGCGAACTCCTCGGCCGCCTCTTTTGACCGGGCCAGTTCGTTTCCCGAAAGAAGGGGCTCCGCCCATTCGACCAGCGTCTTTCCGCTCCGGACGGGATCGTCGAAGGGCGGACGGGGGAGCCCCGGTCCGCCTTTCCCTGCAGGAACAGCCATTACTTCCCCGATTTCGAGAGCGCTGCGGCAACCTTTTCCGCCACCGGCCCGTCCACCCATTCCCGCCACAGGTCCGGATGCTTCTTCAGAAACGCGGCGGCTGCTTCTCCGTGACTGAGGCTATTGTCCTCCATGAACGCGAGTGCCTGGTTGGTGAGTTCGAGGGTCGTGGTGTACCGCTCGATGAAGGCCCGGATTTCCGGTTCCTCCTCCAGGAATTTCGTGTTCCCTGTCTTCAGGACCCTGCATGCGGGGAAGTCACATCCCCCGGTGGTGTTGAAAACTTCGGGATCGTAGGGGGGTTCCTCGAGCTTCGTCATGTCATATTTTCCCAGAAGGGGCGTCGGTTCCCAGTAGTAGGCGAGAACAGCTTTTCCTCTTTCGTAGGCTGACGCTATGCCTACGGCGAGGGCTGCCGCCGAACCGGCATGGAAATTTCTGAAGTGCCCGTTCAGGCCGTAGGCCTCCAGTTTCGCTGCATTGGTGACGCTGACGTGCCATCCGGTAGGACCGTTGAGAAAACGGCCTTTCGTTTCGTCCTCAGGGTCCTTGAACAGCTCCCAGTAGCGTGGCAGGTCGGATACCGACGTCAGTCCGGGGGCCGAGGGCTCGATGCCCCTGGATGGGTCGCCCTTGATTATGAACGTGGGAACATACCAGCCCTGGGGTGCGTTCTGGTAATTTTTTCCGAGGCTGATCATCCTGCCGTTCTTCTGGGCCTTTTCCCAGTAGGGAGCCGAATTGTCAACCCAGGTTTCCATGGCCAGGTGGAAATCCCCGCGCTCCAGCCCCAGGAAACCGGGCACTTCCTCAGTAAAGGAATAGACAACCTTTTTGCCGAATCCGTGTTCGAGAATAAAGCCTGCCACCCTGTTGTGAAACTGAACGCTGTCCCAGCTGAAATCAGCGAAGACAACAGGCGGCTCGTCTCCTGAAGCCTGCAGGGGGGGAACGAAAACCGCGGCTGACACCAGACACCATGCCAGCAGAACAAAAAATGTGTGTTTTTTCATCTATCTGCTCCTTTCATGGATTTAGCCCTTCGGAAGGACAAAGAAGGCAGGAAAAACGGGGAACGAAATTCTCCGCCGGACCGCCGGGGAGTTGTATCGACAGGATTGCTGCACAGATTAGGGAAGCAACTTTAGCAAACTAATGAAATTATTATACTGCAAAAAACACGTGAGGTCAAAAAAAGCCGCCCAGGCAAGCAGCGGGGAGAAGAAGTACGGGGGGAGGCCGGAACTTCCGGGGGAGAAAGACAACGGCCTTCCCCTTTCACCGGGAAGGCCGTTGTGCCTACCTGACAAAAGGAAGGATAAGCCGCCGCTCCACGATCATCCTCACCAGGAGGGAGTCGGACCAGTCCTTGCCGAGGTGAAAGAAATGGAACAGGAAATCTCCGAGGACGACGATGAGGAAAAGGGCTATGAACGACAGAAGAAGCACGACGATCTGCTTCCAGAGCACGCGCTTTTTCCCGAGGTACTCCCAGGGCTCCCTTTCTTCCCTTCTTTGCTTCGCCATCTTTTCGCCTCCTCGCTTTTCGCGGCGCTTTACAGCATGTGCTTCTTCCAGAGCAGGAAGGCGGAGCCCCCCGCAAACAGGGCTGAAATGCCCAGGACACTCCAGAATCCCAGGGGGTGGCCGCCGAAGGGGACGTGGACGTTCATTCCCCAGAAGCTGGCCACGACAGTGGGAATGGCCAGGATGATGGTGACGGAGGCGAGGAATTTCATGACCATGTTCAGGTTGTTGGAGATGATGGAGGCGAAGGCGTCCATCATGCCGCTGAGGATGTTGCTGTACATCTGCACCATCTCGTAGGCCTGGTCGTATTCGATTTTCACGTCCTCCAGGAGTTCCTCGTCCTCCTCCCTGACCTTGACGATCTCGTGCATCTGGGCGTTGGCGCAGAGCCGGATCAGCTTGTCCACCACCGACCGGTTGGACCGCAGGGCGCTTGTGAAATAGGTAAGGCTCTTCTCCAGGTCCAGGAGCTGAAAGAGTTCCTCGTTTCTCATGGACTTTCTGAGATTTGCCTCGATGGTGTTGGACCGGCGGTCGATCTGGACGAGGTATTTCAGAAAAAGGGTGGCTGCGCGGAACAGCACCTGGAAGAGGAATCGGGTGCGCTTGAATGTGCTGGCTGCCGCAAGGGCCTGTGGCGCAGAGGGAAGAACATCGTTCTGCTCCAGTGCGACGGTGACAATCTGCTCCGTGGTGATGATGACGCCCATGGGTATGGCGTCGAACCTGAAGTTCCCCTCAACCTTGGGGACATTAATAACGACAAGGAGACAGCCATCGTCAGCCTCAATGCGGGAGGCCTCCTCCGGGTCCAGGGCGGCGGCGAGAAAATCGGCGGGGCACTTCACGGTACGGCTCACCGCGTCGATCTCTTCCTTTGTGGGAGCCGTCAGATTGATCCAGGCCCCCGCTTCCAGAGTGTCCAGGGTCAGGGAGCGGCTGGTTTTGTCGGGAAAGGTTTTCAGAATGGAAATCATTGAAATATCCCCCTTCACGGATGTTCCTCCGACCGGGCAAAATGTCCGGGGACCGGAGGGTGGAGAGCTGTTGGGGGCGAAAAGGAGAGAACTGTGCTGCCCTGGGCCTCCCTTCACGCCCGGCGGGCGCCGGACGCGAAAAAACGTCGGGACGCCCTCAGCGGATGTGGCCGCACAACGGTTCAGGTCTCGCGCTACTCTCGCTTTCCATGCCGGTCTCCTTTCATCTGATGAAGTGTGTTTTGTATTATAGTTCTTCCCCTCCCGGAGACACAAGGGGAAAGGCAGGCTGCTCCGCCGCGAGATTCTCTTTCTGCCGCCGGGACAATTTTTTGATGGCCAGCTCCCGGCGAAGGGCTTCCGTCTTTGACGGAACTGGCTCGCTGTACACCAGCTTCACCGGACGGCGCCCAGCAGTGTACCTGGCCCCTTTTCCCGAGTTGTGGGCCTCCATCCTGGCCGCGAGGTCGAAAGTCCATCCGGTGTACAGGGTTCCGTCCATGCAAAGCACCATGTATACCCAGGCCTCTCTCCGGTCTACCCCATGAGGTGAGTCCTCAGGATGTTCGCCCCGATGAGGCAGAGCACAAGTCCCCCGGCAAACTCCACTTTCTTTCCGAGAAACTGTCCGACCCTGAACCCCGCCAGGACTCCTCCGAAACAGACGAAGGCCGTGATCGCTCCGGACCATGAAGCCAGCACCATCACCGGTGCTCCGACGGCAGCAAAGCTCACCCCCACAGCGAGAGCGTCGATGGACGTGGCCACCGCTATCGTGAGGAGAGCCAAACCGCATGATGGATCGGAAGGAGGGCATGTGTCATCCCCGGGCGCAAAGGATTCGCGGATCATGTTCCCCCCCACGAGGATGAGGAGGGCGAAGGCCACCCAGTGATCGTACTCGGAAATGGATGCCAGGAAACGGGTTCCCAGGAACCACCCCGCGAGAGGCATGGCGAACTGGAATCCGCCGCAGGCCCCCGCCACTCTGAAGGCCGCGGCGGCTCCCGTGGCGGTTCCGAGGCATGCCCCGATCCCGAGGGACGCCGCCAGGGCATCCATGGAGAGAGAAGCGGCTGAGAGGAACATCTCGAAAAAAAACATGGGGAAAAAACCGACCTTTCACGGAAGAGTTTATGCATATCATGCATATAGTGCAAGGATACCATTCAGGGGCGATTTTTACCCTTTTCTGCTATAATTTTTTCAACTCATATATTCCCAAAATTATATCCTGTTCCAGAAAGGCGTTGGTCCTGTGTCCCTCCGGCAGAGAACACTTCTTATCATTGTTTTCTCCATGCTTCTCTTCATGGGGGCCATGTCCGTCCTGTCCGGAATGCTTGTTCTGGACAGCTACAGGAACCTCGAGAACGACGACCTCTCCCGGAATGTCTCCCGGCTTGAAAACCTCTTCTCCCGTGAATCCGGCGCTCTTCTCCGGGTAAACCGGGACTGGTCCTTCTGGGACGACACCTATGCCTACATGGACGATCTGAACAAGGTCTACGAACGAGTCAATCTCCAGCCTGAGACCCTGGAAACCCTTAACCTCTCCGCCATGGTCTTTCTCTCACCTGAAGGAGAGGTGGTCGCCTTCGCTCCGTCATCCTCCGGAGAAGCATTCTTCCTGGACTGGATCCGCGGCAGCGGCCCCTCTCTGGCATCTGCGGCGGAAAGTGACGGTTTCTCCGGTTCTTTCCTCCTGGAGAAAGGGCTCTTCATAGTGTCGGGGGCTCCCATCCTCAGAAGCGACGGCTCGGGGCCGCCGAAGGGAGTTCTCGTTTTCGCCCGGGAGATCGGGGAGGAAGCCATCGCCTCCTTCTCCGGTTCCATTCTCCTGCCGCTGAAAATCCACACGGTCGGCCCCTCTCTCCCCGAAGACCTCCGGGAAGCGCTGGCCTCCATGGAGTCATCGGAAACGTCTTTCTTCTCACGACCCCTTTCTCCTGATGAAATATCGGGATTCTCCGTCCTCCGTGACATTGATGGCAACCCTGCCGGGCTGATCGAGATTACCTCCCGGCGCCATATCTTCCTCCAGGGGAAGGGAACCCTGATCCATTTCTTTCTCTGGCTTGCCGTCTTCGGCGGATTCCAGACCGTTCTTGTCCTCTTTCTTCTGAAAAAAACCGTCACGGACAGGCTGGAAAGCACCCGGCGAATCCTGGTGAAGATCGCCTCCAGCGGCCGGGTGGGAGAACGGATGCCCCTCTCCGGCAGAGACGAAATCACATCCCTCTCCGGTTCAATCAACTCCATGCTCTCATCCCTGGAGCGTCTCGTGGAGAACATTCCCGACCCGCTGTTCCTCTCTGACGCGGGGATGATTGTGCACACCAACCGGGAAGCCTGCGCTCTTCTGGGAATTGAGAAGAAAAACCTCGAAGGGAAAATATTGAGTTCCTTCCTGACGGAAGAAGTCCCCGTTTCCCTTCCGGAAGACGAATCCCCCGTCTTTGAGGGAAAACTTCTTCCGCAGAATGCTCCCGAAATTCCAGTGGAAATTCACCGCCAGACATTCCTTCTCGGCGAGCGGACCCTGACCCTCTCGGTGGCCCGCGACATCACGCCCCGAAAAGAACTGGAGGATTCCCTCAGGAAGATGGCCTATTTCGACGAAAAAACGGGACTCCCGAACCGGTCCCGCTTTCTCCTCCTGGCCGAGGAAGCCATCAGGTCTGGCGAGCCCTTTGTGGTGGCCCTTCTGGACATGGACAGGTTCCGGCTCATCAACGACATGGTCGGCCCGGTGAAGGGTGACGACGTGCTCCTGGAGATCAGCGGCAGGATACAGGGACTTCTTTCCCCCGGCGATGTGCTCGCAAGAACGGGAGGAGACGGCTTCGGCATCATTCTCCGGAAGATCGGCACCTGGGAGGATGCCTCCCCTGCGCTCATTCAGGTAAAGAAGGCTGTCATGACGCCTATCTACATGGATGGAAAGACCATCTTCCCCAGCGTCAGCATGGGAGTCCTCCTGGCTGCGGAAAAATGCGGTTCATCAACCGCGCTGCTCGCAAGGGCGGAAATCGCCCTGCTGCGGGCCAAGGGGCGGGGACTCGGGCAGACGGCTCTCTTCAGGGAGGACGAGGCGGCGAAAACCGAGGATATCCTGACTGCCGAGGGACAGCTGCGGAATGCCCTTGAACAGGGGGAGCTGAGACTTCATTACCAGCCCATCGTCAGGATGAAGGACAAATCCGTGGAGGGCTTCGAGGCGCTGATCCGGTGGCAGCACCCTGAACGGGGCCTTATTCCTCCCGGCAATTTCATCCCCCTGGCGGAGGAAACGGGGCTCATCACGGAAATAGACAGGTGGGCGGCGAGACAGGCCTGCAGGGATATCGCCCGGTTCGCGGATCTCGCGGAGAACGGCACGGAGATGAGGGTATCGGTCAACGCTTCCGCCCGGTCGATCCTGGAGGGGGATTACTGCGGGCTTCTGACCGCCGGGGCAGCAGCAGCCGGCATTTCTCCGCGGCTGCTGACAGTGGAGATCACCGAAGGCGTTCTCATAGGCAACCCGGAAGCTGCCGCCGCATCACTCGGGGCCCTCCGAAGAGAGGGGATTTACGTGGCCCTGGACGATTTCGGTACGGGGTATTCTTCTTTGCAGTACCTCAATACCCTTCCCATCGACAGGATAAAGATCGACGGCAGCTTCGTCAGACGGCTGTTCATAGGCGAAGGCGACCGCCGACTCGTGAAGGGGATTCTCGCTCTTGCCGACGACCTGGGGATGGAAACCGTGATTGAATGTATCGAGCGGGAAAATGAATACCTCTGGGCCCTGGAACAGGGCACCATCTACGGCCAGGGGTATTTCTTCGGGTACCCCCGGCCGTTCGGCGAAGCGACGGAAGTGCTTCTGAAGCTGCCCTGAGTCAGCGGAATACGGAAATCTTCCCCGTCTCGTCCCATTTAATAAGGCAGACCAGGGGCTCCCGTATCTGGACGCTTGTTCTCACGTGAAGGAGGGGCTTCCCGGGCTCCTCGAGACGGAAGAGGGTGAACCGGTCACGGACCATGGTCCGGAAATCCTCCCTCCGCTCCACAAGGTCCAGTGAAAGGTACTCCGTCTCCGCCGCCGCAAAGAGCTTCTCCCACAACTTGCGGTCTTCGGGAGTCAGCATATCCAGCAGAGCCGCCGCGTCCCCTGAAGCCATATCGCCGCTCTTCTCCCGGGAAGCTTCTCCGGGCCCTCCGGGGAGGTGTTCCGGCATGCTCCCGGAGGAAGGCTTTTTTTTCACCGAGGGGCTTTTTTTCACTGCGGGGCTTTTTTTTGCTGACGGCGCCTTTTTCTCCGACGCAGCCGGAGTCTTTTTTCCTGAGGGGGCAGTCTTTTTCTTTGCCGTTCCTTTTGCGGAGGCAGAAGCTGCCGGTGTTGACTGTGCTGTTTCCGCAGCTTTTCCGTTCTCTTCCGCCGGCGCTTCCGATACGGTGCCCTGTCCATCCGTCGAAAGGACCGGCGGGGTTTCCCCGGCGAATACATCCCCCGTGGCAAGATAATTTTTCAGACTGGGTCTTTTTTTAGCCATTGTTCTTCCACCTCTCAAGCAGTTCATCGGCGGCCACGGAATAATCGAGGGCACCGTTGCTTTCAGGATCATAGCCGAAGACGGAGACTCCCGCGCCGCTGGCCTCAACAAGGCTGATGTTCTGACGGACATATCTCCTGAACACCCTGTCGCCGAAATGGCTCCGGACTTCCTTCTCCACTTCCCTGTTCATGATGATCTTTGGATTGTGCCTGGTGAGGAGCACCCCGCCGATGGCCAGTCCCTTGTTCAGCCTTTTCCGAAAAAGTTCCACCGTCCTGGAAAGGAGGCGAAGGCCGGCAAGGCTGTAGAATTCGCTCTCCAGCGGCACGACGACCTCATTGGAGGCCGCGAGAACGTTTCGGGTAAAGATGCCGAGCTGGGGAGGACTGTCGCAGAAGACACAGTCGTAGTCCGAAAGATTCGACGACTCAAGGGCATCCCTGAGGAGGGTGTCTCTCCCCGGCTGGCTCTCAAGCTGCATTTCCGCCATGGCGAGATCCAGCGTGCTGGGCACCACGTCGACTCCCTCACGGGAAATTTTGACATCGTGAAAGGATGCGTCCCCAAGGAGAAAATCGTAGATGTAGGGATGATCCTCAGGAACGGAAATGCCGAATCCTGCCGTGAGGTTGCTCTGGGGGTCGAGGTCAAGGGCGGCGACCCTGAGTCCCCTTCGGGCGAGGGCCACAGCGAGGTTCTGGCACGCGGTTGTTTTCCCCACGCCGCCCTTCAGATTGCAGAAGCCGACGATTCTCATGAAAAACCTCCTCGATTGCGGAATGAAAAATTCGGTGGCAACCCAGTACAATATAACAAGAAACCCCTTTTGGGGAAAGGCCTGTTTTTTTTGCGCCCTGGAGTATAATTGAAGAGATATTTTTTTTCAGGCAAAGAAGGAGGAAAACCAGAATGGACCACACTGAATCCCTTCCCGAAAACGATAACTCGCCCTTCGAGGCCGGAGAAGTTTTTTCCGCCCTCATGACAGGGATAACAGAATACGTTTTTATCCACACCCTCCCCGGAAGAATCCGGGAGGTCAATTCAGCTGCCGCAAAAGGGCTCGGTTTCTCCGCCCAGGAGCTGCTGTCATTGGATATGACGGCAGTTCTTGCCTCTCCCGTTCCCCTGCGGCTGAAGCAGGCCTGGAAAAACCTGGAGACGGGGCACCCCTTCTCGGCGGAGGGGATCGTCCGCCGGAAGGACGGTACGTCCTTCCCGGCCGTGCTCACCTTCTTTCCCCTTGTCCGGGGCGAAGAACCGGCCGTTCTGACCATCGCCAGGGATGTCTCGGAGATCAAGACAGCTGGGGACGGCTTCTCCAGGGGAACCTTCAAGGACCCCCTCACAGGGCTCTATAACAGGGCCTTCTTCGAGGAGGAGCTGAAACGCCTCGACTGCGACCGCCAGCTTCCTCTCAGCGTCATCATGGGGGATCTCAACGGCCTGAAAATGGCCAATGACGCTTTCGGGCACATGGTTGGGGATGCCCTGCTGAAGGCGGCGGCGAAGGTGCTGCGAAAAATCTGCAGGAGCAGCGACCTTCTTTTCCGGTGGGGAGGCGACGAATTCGTCATCCTGCTCCCCCACACCCGGGAGGAGGACGCCGCCTCTATCGTCGGCCGCATAGAAGACGCCTTCGGCATGATTCAGGTGAAGGATATGCCCGTTCCTCCCAGCATGTCCCTTGGATACAGCGCGAAGCTCCATCGCTGGCAGGATTTCGCGAATGTTCTCCGTGACGCCGAGGAGGACATGTACGACAAAAAAACAGCCGCAAGCAGGGAGATCCGGGAGACCATTCTCAAGAGCATCTTCACGTCTCTTTCGCAAGACACTCCTGAAACGAAGGAGCACAATTTTTCGGTGCGGACAATCTGCCGCATGCTGGGACGCCTGCTCGGCCTTGACAGAAAAGACCTCGAAAGCCTGGATCTCGCCGCTTATCTCCACGACATCGGAAAGGCCTCCATCCCTGCCAGGATTCTCTCGAAGCCCGGTCCCCTGACCCCTGAGGAATGGGAGGACGTAAGACGCCACGCCGAAGCCGGATACAGAGTGGCCTCGTCGGCAACTGCGGATGTCGCCTCGGTGGCCGACGAAATCCTCTCCCATCATGAACGGTGGGACGGATCCGGCTATCCGTCAGGGCTCTCCGGGGAGGATATTCCATTGCTCTCAAGAATACTCTCCCTCGCAGACGCTTTCGATGTCATGACCCGGGGAACGCCCTACCGGCCTCCCCTGACAAGGGAAGAAGCTTTTCTGGAGGTGGAGAAACAGTCGGGCAGTCAGTTCGATCCCGGGATCACAGCCCTGTTCCTGGCGAACAGAAAGAAACTGGACGAAGAACCGGATGATCAACTGTCCCCTGAAAGAGAATTTAATGTAGAATAAGCAGTAAAAAGAACCATCACCACAAGATCAAGGAGGGATGTCCCATGCTGAACCTTTCCGAACTGATGGAACCGGGGCTGAGCGCCGAAGTGAAGAAGACGGTGGAGCTTGATGACACCATCGGAAATTCCTCCCCGTATCTGAACCAGTATCTTTCCACTTCCGGCTGTACGGCGCTGGCGGTCCAGGCGGCCATGGCGGCGACGGAAAACATGCTTCCCGAGGGCTACCTCTCCGTGGGGCGGAGGATCGACCTGGAACATGAGAATCCCGCCATGCTCGGCACCACGGTGACCGTGAAAGCCGTCCTCAGGGAAATCAGGGGGAACAGGCTCGTCTTCGACGTGACGGGGAGCGACGCCCTGGGGACAATTTTCCGCGGAGTGAACGAGCGGGTTGTGGTAAACCGCATGGGCCTTGACGAGAAGGGCGAAGAACGGGCGAAACAGCTGAAGGAACTCAGGGAACGTCTGTAGCATCCGTCTGTACTCCAAAGGAAACTCCGGGCGCACGTCCGGAACGCACAACCCGGGAACTCAGGCCTTCGGGCCTCGGCAGCCGGGCCGCCGGAGGCAGATCCGGGAATCAGACAACCTTCGGCTCATGGGGCATGTTTTTTCCACATCATCCATCAGAGGGGGAGTTCTTCCGTGAAACTCAACAGACTGGCAACGCGCATTCTGGCCGTAGTCATCGTTCTTCTTGCCCTGGCAGTGGGCGGCATCGGATTTTACGCCATGAACGTGGGAGGCCGGGGGCTCGAGAATTCAGCACGGCAGTACGAGACAACCCTGGCGGAATCTCTTTCATACCGCCTTGACGCCACCTTCAACAAATTCGACGGTATGCTCCAGGCCCTCTCTGCCCTCGTGACTACCAGGTTCACCAGCCTGCCCAACCCTGAGGTGGCGAGCATCGTTGTCCCCCAGTTCGGGGCCCAGAACGGAAAGTTCATGACTGACCTCGGGATTCAGTCACCGGAGGCGCGGAGACTGTTCGTCATTTTCAACCCGGAGATCTACGGCACGGAACAAACATTCATGGTGGCCTTCGAACGGGCGGATGCGGGCTCTCTCTTCATGTTTCTCGACGGAAAGAAGATAAACCCCGCCCAGCTCATCGACCGAAAGGACCTCTCCTCGGCCTGGTTCTGGAGACCCCTTGACAGCATTGCCCCCTACTGGGGCGACATCCAGGCCTCCGAGAGCGGCGAGGAAGTGGTGGTATACTCCCAGCCCGTTCTCATCGACGGACAGGTGGCTGCCATCGTGGGAATGACCTTTTCCTTCAATTTCGTGAGAACCCTCCTCGATTCGGTAAAAATCTATGATACTGGGTATCCCTTCCTTCTCAACAGTGACCTGAAATATCTCCATCACCCAACCCTGAAGTTCGACGGACCGGGATTCCGGGAGGTAATGGACGGAAGCTTCGCCACGTATGCGGACGCGATCGGGAAGGAGAAACAGGGCCGAATCGACTACATGTGGAACGGCGTCCCGAAGACCATGTCCTACTGGACCCTTGCCAACGGATACGTTGTCTTCGCTGCGGCCGACGTAACGGAATCCCTCGCAGCGGTAGGGGCCATGCGCCGGGCGGTCTACATCGGCATAGCGGCTGTCCTGGTGGTGGCATCCATCGTGGTGCTCATCTTCTCCCGGAGCCTTGCCCGTCCCCTCCAGGCGACGGCGGAACGGGCCCGGTACGTTGCCGAGACCGGCGACCTCACCGTCTCGGTGGAGGCGGACACAACGATCGAGGAAATCCGGAACGTGGCCGACGGCCTGAACCGCCTCATATCGGGCACCGCGGGAACGGTGAGGGAAATCCTCGGGAGCGCCTCGAAGGTTCTCTCCCGGGCTGAGGACATGAGTGCGGCGTCCGAGGAGAGCAGCGCCTCCGTCCAGGAAGTGATCAACCTCGTTGGGAAGGTGGCGAAGAACACCCACGAAACGGTGAGCGCCATCGAAGAGGCCAACGCGGGAGTGGAGGAAGTGGCGAGCGCGTCCCAGGCGGGAGCGAAGGCCGCCGCGGAATCGGGCGAGCAGGCCCAGGAAATATCGACGGCGGCGGAAAAGGGAGGCAAGGCTCTTGAGGAGATGGTCCACCTCATCGGCAGCGTCTCGAAATCGGGAGCCCAGGTCAACTCGGCCGTCACGGAACTGGCCAAATCAGTGTCGGGCATCACGGGCTTTGTCAACACCATCACCCAGATAGCCGACCAGACGAACCTTCTGGCGCTGA
>CAZJAR010000061.1:0-14889 GCA_964543785.1 uncultured Synergistaceae bacterium
ATTCACCGGCCTTCTTGTTGGTCAGGTCGGCAAATTTCTTGATCAGGTATTCATAGGCTTGGCCGAGAATGTCCGCCTTGCAGTGTTCATTGCCCAGGTTAAGTGACGAGAAGTGTTCAATCAGGTCCTTGAGCAGGGCATCGGAAAGACGGTCTTTGTTGGTCCACTGGGCATCGCCGAAAATTCCGTGCAGAGCGTCCGGGTTCGCCTGTTCGATACAGCGCATGGCTTTCTGCAAAGCATGACCGATATTCTCGCTTTTGGAACGAACATCATTCCAATGACAACCTTCCGGAACCTGGAAACGATGGTTTTCCGCGAAAAGGGCAAATTCCACGTCCCCTCCCGACTCTTCCAGTGCTGCAGCAAACTCTTCATCATAGACGTCGGAAACTCTCCTGAAGAACAGCAAGGGAAAGATGTAAGTCTTGAAGTCAGCCGCATCTACAGGGCCGCGCAGAATGTTGGCTGCCTCCCAGAGATGGGACGAGAGTTTCCCTATTTCGAGAGTGAAAGCTGATTCATTTCCGTTTATTGAATTATTTTTACTCATCAGGCCCAATCCTTCTCAAGGTGTTTTGAGCATTTTCCACCTCAATCAAATAAATAAAAACGATGATCTGCAACCAATGGATATTTCCGGAATTCAATGAATCACTTTTTAAAAAAACTCTCAGGAATCACAGATTATTTTATTTTTACTGTTCACTTTTTTCCCAGCTAAAAAGGAAACTCCATGGCCCTATTGGAGATGCCACACCCCAGTTTATCAGCATGTTCGTTGTATTATGAGATGGCCCTGTCGAGCACAGGCCCTCCAGATCCAAATCGTAGCTTTTTTGCACTCCTGGGGTTGTTTGGGAAGAATCCCTTATTACTGGAGGATTCTTTGACATTGAACGGACTCTCAACTCTCACAAAAGGAAGTATACCTTATTTCCCGAAATTTTAGGAGTGTTGGTCTTCTGAATAAATGCAAATTTCAATGTAAATAAAGACTTCCTTCCATAAGTCGTCGATCAGTACAAACAAACCGACAAACTGCTTGCTGTCATTTTATGTTTCAAAGAGCTCTTGACAGCTCCTTAATCTGTCTGAACACTATACGAAAAATCGCTCTTGCTTCTTGAACGTTGGTGTTCCGTAATGTAGAATAAAACCGTTGCGGGGGGCGGATGTGGTGTTACAAAGTGGTGTTACAAAACGGCACAACGGGCTTTTGAAGAATGCAGTGTTTGCAATATCTTATAGAAAGGGAGGAAAATGGTAATGAATCCCTCCTTCTCCGCCATTTATTTCGCCTTTATACTGGATCAAACGGAGGAAAAGTGACTAAACACTTTTCCTCCGTTTGTTTTTGAGCAGCGTATACCGGGAATAGGAGCTGCGGTACAGGCAACGCTGCCCTTTCGGTTGTTTCTTTTCCTGCTTTTCGATATTCTATACATGGCATATCCGGCAAATTTTACGGGGAGGTTGATCTCATGCCAAAAAAGAACGCGATAAACCGTATTATTATTTTCTTTGCGGTTTTTATTCTCTGCCTATCGGCTGTCTCCGCATGGGCTTCCATTTTCCAGGGCCTCGCCGAGCGGCTCGACCTTTTCCGTGACCGAAACTGGGTGTACAACAACGTAGGCGAGCCGGATTCCGTGAGCTGGAATACTACCTTCAAGGCAGAGCTTGAGATGTACAGGATTTCCGGTTCTTCCTACTTCGACTGGTATTTTGTGTCGTACGGCCTTGACGGTAGAATCAATGTTCTGGGGCAAATTTACAAGAAAGGGTACATGTCGGGTTACGAGGTCTGTGACGAGCTTGAATCCCGGGGAGGTTTTCCCGCAGGCACGACAGGGCTTGGGAAGATATTCCGGATACAGCACACACGAACGGGAAGATCCATCCGTGTTGCGGTACAGGACAACAAAAAGCTCGGGCAGACCGTGGTGTACATGCTGACGCAGGATGCCTGGGAGAGGGTCAACTGACCTATACGAATAAACTGCGGAAATAAAAAGGAAGACCGGAGCGTTTCCTGCTTTCACTGCGCGGCCGGTTTCTTTTCTTCCGGTTCATCGTTGTTTCGCTCGGTTTCCACCTTCGCCATCCTCATGAACTCCCTGTTTTCCAGCAGGAGCCCCTCATAGGTTCCGCTTGCAGAAATGCGCCCCTTCTCCAGCATGTATATAACATCGCAATCCTTCAGTGTGTTCAGCCTGTGGGCGATCATGATGACGGTTTTGGCCTTCGATGCGCTGCGTATGGCGTTCAGGACGGCTTCTTCGGTGGCGCCGTCGAGCGAGCTGGTGGCTTCGTCCAGCACAAGCACTTCCGGGCTGCGGTACAGGGCCCGGGCCAGGCCGATGCGCTGGCGCTGCCCGCCGCTGAGGCGGACTCCTCTCTCGCCGATGACGGAGCCGTATTGCTCCGGCAGGGTCTGGATGAAGTCGTCGAGGGCGGCGATACGGGCCGCCCGGCGGACCTGTTCTTCGTCGATCCTGTCGTCGGGGATACCGAAGGCGATGTTTCGGGTGACGGTGTCGTCGCTCAGGTAGATATCCTGCGGGACATAGCCTATCTTGCGGCGCCAGGCCCGGATGTTGGCGGGGGCAACGGGCGTGTCGTCAATAAGCATCCTCCCTTCTTTGGGAATATGCAGCCCGAGGATAATGTCCACCAGGGTGGTCTTTCCGGAGCCGGTGGTTCCGACGAGGCCGACGACGCTTTCCCTGGGGATTTCGATGTCCAGTCCGTCGATGACGTTCCGTTCTCCCTCAGGGTAGCGGAAGCGGATGTTCTCCAGAAGGATGCGGTGCCGGAAGGGTAGCTCTTTCCCTTCTCCGCCTTCTTTGGGGAAGAGGTCGTGCTGTTCGTCGGAGACCAGGTCCTGGTAGAGCCTGTCGAGAATGGCCTTGTTGTAGTAGATCTGGGTAACGGAGGCGTAGATTTGCTGGAGTGCAGGTATCAGGCGCTTGCCGGCAAAGGCGTAGAGGCTGACCAGGGGTACGACCGAGGAAACTTCGCCTCCCCGGACGAGGGCGAGGACAACGAAGAGGATGAGTCCTCCGAAGACGATGCTCTCCATGAGGTAGGAGGGAAGCTGTCCCGCCACTTTCGCGAACACGTTGAGGTCTGCAAATTTTCTGGAGTTCTCGGCGAAGCGGTCCAGAAAGAAGGGTTCCGCACCGATGACCCTGCTGATCTTGATGCTGGAGAGGGCTTCCGTGGCTGCACGGAACCGTTTTTTGTTGGCTTCCATGCGCTCCGCCCCCATCCGCTTGAGTCTGACCTTGAGAAAAAAGTTGAGCGTGCCGTAGACTGTACCAAGGAAGCCGATGGTGAGGACGGTGACGGCCGGGTTTACTGAGAAGAGCATGAAGACGATGACCGCAAGTATCAGGATGTTGATCATCGCCTCGAAAAGGGGCATAAGGAAGCTGGTGGTCAGCTGGTTGATTTCCGACAGGACGTTCTTGCCGAGGTCGCTCGAGTTGCTGTTCAGGAAAAAGGCGTAGGGCCTGCCGAGGTATACGGCCAGCAGCCGGTTGGAGAAGGTGTAGTTCCTGTTGAGGACGAACCTGGTTTTTGCCCACATGGTAAGGGCGGTGATACCGTTCGAGAGGATGACGAGTATGACGACGGCGATTCCCAGGGCGACCATGAATTCTCCGGGGGATGAGAAGGAGAACGTGGTGTACGCGAATGCGAGCCACCGGTTGGTCTGTATGGATGTCGGGTTCATGGCGACGTTGATGAAGGGGAATACGGAGAAAACACCCGTCATCTGGGCAAAGGCCGTAATAAGCCCGGCAAAAAAGATCAGCAGGGCCTGAATCCGTTCCTGAGGGGTGAAGATTTCATAGAGCTTCCGCACCATGGATTTGTCTGCGGAAGCTTCCTGTGAGGGGCCTGCCGGTTTTCTCTCAATGGTGCCGGGATGTTCGTCGGTCACGGGATCACGTCCTTTTTTGTAAAACTGCTGCTGCACCTGCCCGGGTGTGCACGGAATGCGAGTTTGACCGGGTGAAGCCGAACGGCCCTTGCTCTTCCCGCATGTTCACAGGTTCCCGCAGGTGGCGGTGCAGATGAAGAGGGATCAAATCCCCTTACTCCAGTATTTTATGTTTTCTATTGCGATTTTACCCGCATTTCGCCTGAAGAGAGCACAGAAAGATGAAAATCATTTGGTTCTGAAAAATACCCGCCGGCGGGTAGAGTTCAGCATCAGCTGAAGGCTCAAGGAATTCACTTTCACGCTGAAGATTGACCATGGAGCCTGATCCATCCTTCAGAAACGAAGAATGCCCTCTCCAGAGAGCTCAAATGTTGTATTATTACCCTTAGGAAAGATGTACCGGTCCCTGCGGAGACGGCGCGGTCATGAAACAAGGCGAAGGGTTCATTTCTGAAAGGAGTGCGTTTAATGCGAAAGGTTGTCCTGTCCGTTCTTCTTGGTGTCCTTTTCTTCATTCCGGCTTTCTTTTCCGGATGCGCGGCTGCGGCGCCGGAAATGACGCTCCGCTTTTCCGGTCAGTTTCCTGAAGGCCATACTGCAACCATGCTCATGCGTCAGGTTGCGGAGGAAGTCCTGGCGAAGACCGGGGGGCGCATTGAAATCAAGGTTTTCCCTGACAACGAACTTGGAGATTACACACTAGTCTACGAAGAATTGATCCGGGGATCCATCGACATGGCGGCAATCACCGTTCCGAGCCAGTTCGATCCGAGGCTCGAAATGGCCTATATCAACTGCATTGTGCGTACTTTTGACGGTGCCAGGAAGCTTTTCGCCCCTGACGGCTGGCTTTTTAAAAAGATGGATGAGCTGCATACCCGTCTTGGAGTCAAGCTTCTCGCATTTCAGATGGAAGGCTTTATTGGCATCGGCAGCACAAAACCCGTGAACGAACCCCTGAATCCTGAGGTGAAGAAGGGCATTCTGCTCCGCATCCCGAACATGGAGGTTTTCAAGCTCGGTGCAGAAGCCATGGGATACAGGACCATAACCATCCCCTGGGACGAAGTGCGGGGATCCCTCCAGAACGGTTTCGCGGAAGGCGTGAACGGCATGACGCCGACAGCGGCCTACTCCATGCTGAAGGGGGTTCTGAAATACTGGTACGATCTCCGGTATTCCATGGAAAACCTGAACTACATGATCAGCCTGAAGACATGGGAGAAGCTGAAGGAAGAGGACCGCGCAGTCATTGCTG
Organism: uncultured Synergistaceae bacterium; assembly: GCA_964543785.1. Classification (GTDB taxonomy): domain Bacteria; phylum Synergistota; class Synergistia; order Synergistales; family Aminobacteriaceae; genus Aminivibrio. The sequence continues at coordinate 5,214 of CAZJAR010000061.1, forward strand.
AGATTTGTTCAAGAATCACGGAAATCAGCATTGACCTTGCTGAAAAAGACCAGCAGAAGCATCTTGACCTTCTGAAAGAAACAGGGGTCGAAGTTCATACTTATTCCAGGGAAGACCTTGCCCCGATTTTTTCAAAGGTGTCGGCTACGTGGGAAAGCCTCGCCGACAAATTATCAGGGGAGCTTATTGAGGACTTCATTAAAGAATACGCTGAGAAGTGATTTTTGAAAGTGATGGATTGAAATAGGGCGGAACCCGTACAGGGTTCCGCCCTTCATTGTTTGAACTGGAGAAATGAATTATTTCCAGGGAGATTCGGGAAGATCGATTTCCATTTTTATAGTGAGTGAATTTCCACTGTTTTTCAGGGTTCCGTTCAGTTTTTCGTATCCGAAGATTCCGCCGGCATCGACTGAAACGTTGTAAATTTCTTTGTCCGACCCAAGAACGCCGCCAGTTTCAATTCCGACGAAATCAAAGCTGGAGCCGACGTCCCAGGTGAATTCATGCTTTTCGCCGAAAGCAGGCCGGACCTCATTGTCAACCGTTTTGGTCTCCAGAAGTGTCTTGCCGCCTTTTTTCAGCAGAATTTTCATGTCAGGAGTGTCGAGAAGCGAATCGGCTTCGGTAAAATCGCCGTTCACAATTGTCAGGACGCCCTTGGCTCCGTTTTGCACAGCATCGAGAAAAGTGACAGCCTTTTTTGCCTCTGAGGCTTCTTTCGCATCCGGCCAGAGATCGGCGAAAGCCTTCAGCTTTTCGATGACAGGCGCTATTTCATCTTTGTTTTTGGAGGATTTGAGCCCGTCGAAGGATGATTTGCAGGCTGAGAGGTGGGATTGACGAAGCTCTTCAAGTTTTTTTACCTGGACTTCGGATGCTTCTGCCACAGCACCGTTTCCGAATGCTCCGAGCCCGGAATTTTGCAGCTTCGCGGTAAGAGTTTCGACAGAAGCGATATACGCTTCCTTTGCAGCCGCAAAGTCCTGTTTTTCAGTCAAGGCGGCTCCTTTTTCCACAATATGATCCAATTCAGAAGATACAAGCCTTGCAAAGGTTTTTTCGAAAACCTTTGCTGTTTCCTCTTTCCCGACGGGATAGTCAGGCCAGGAGAGGTTCAAATCGGAGAGCCTGGCTCCAAGAGCTTCAAGAGACTGGACTGCCTCGATTTCGCCTGAAATCCGGGAAGCTTCCTCTTTCGCTATTGAAACAATCCGGTCTTCAAGTTTCTTTTTTGCTTCTTCAGGCATTTGCGGATACTTGGCAAGAGTGTCTTTTATTGTGTCTATGCCGGCGTTCTTTTCCCCTGAAAGGGTTTCGCCAAGGCGCAGGTATTCTTTCTTCAGTGCGGTGGAGAGGGTTGTCCGTATTTCCTCAGGCACATCTCCTCTTTTCATGAGGTCATTGATCTTTCCAATTCCTTCCTCGGGAAGAAGGCTGGCTGCCTCTTGAATCAAATGCTCAGCCACAGCGGTCCATTTGGAGGATATCATGACCTGCCATGCGGATGTTCTTTCGTTCACGAGTTTCTTCAATTCTGCTGTTGCATTGGGGTTCTCTGCAATTTTTGCCGCTGACGAAACAAACTCATTCACTTGATCTATCTCTGCATCTGGAGGAAGCATATTAGCCCAGAATGCAAAAAGTTCTCCTGCCTTTTGAGCCCCTTCACTTTTCCATTGTTCGGGAAGTTTCGGCATGAATTCGAGCCATCTTTCCAGAAGTCCAAGGGCCTCTCCAGAATCACTGATTTTTTCAGTCATGTGTACGGGAGTTTTTCCGAGAAGAGCCTGTCCCGCCTCGAAATACCACCTGATGGATTGAATCGTATCGTAGTTTGGCTGGTTTACTGTTCTGAAAACAGAATTGGAAAGGTACTCCTCCACTTTTCTGGATGCATCCAGATACCGTTCTGACTTTACATCAGGCATTTTTGCGGTATCCATATTTTTGATGAGAGGAAGAAGAGTGCTGAATTGCTCTTTTTCGTAGGTCTTGATGATTCCCGTCCTGAGGGCTTCCTTTTCGGTGCCTCCGCGCAGGGCGGAGGGGATGAGAGGGATAGGATCGGGGAAAATATAGCTTTTACCGAAGGAATCCACTGCCCTTATGGCTTCTTCGAATTTAGAGGCTGCAACGAGATTCCTTACCGTCGTTTTTGTATTGCTCCACCGGTACTGGTCCATGCCCCAGGTTACCGCTGTTGATGCTACGAGAAGCGCCGCGACAGCTATTGCAGCCGATTTGATCTTCTTTCTTTCCCGCTCCAGGTTTTTCATCATCTTGTATAGTTCCTCCATGGGTGTAATTACGTTCTGAGGTTCATATTCTAGTGGAAGGTTTTTTTGATCCGGCCATGTGCCTATGGATACAACCTTAAAGGCTTTGAAGCTGCTGTTGCCTTCGGAAAGAAAGGCTGCAAGGGCAGAAGATTTCTGCCGATCTCTTCCGAATAATTCGGTCAGTTTGTCCCTGAGCTGTTCAACAGTAACATCCGGAACGGCATCCCCTTTTGTGAAGACAAAGACGACCGGCGCGGATTTCCCGCCGTTCCATCGGGATGAATTGTTTTCCAAAAGAAAGGAGAGAGCCTCCTGAAAAGCTCCGTTGTCACGAAGAGTCCTTTCAGGGTTTTTCAGGAGCTCATCGGCAGAAATGAAAAAAAGAACTCCGTCAGAAGATTTAAGTTCAGGGAGGAATCTGTGATCCTCCCAGTCGCGCCGTTTTTTCGATCCCCCACCAGGAACGTCTAAGAAACGAATGTCCATCTCCAGTGAGTCGACGGAAAAGGAAATGATATCTTCTTTAAGTTTTTCCTTCCCATGAATTTGTTTTTTGAAGAGTGCTTCGATAATCCGGTTGACTTCCTTCAATGCCTCGAGGGTATTCAGGGATATTGGCTTTCCTTGACCGAGATTGGTTACCAAATTGAAGTAGGAACTGAAAAAGACGGTTTTTCCAGCGCCAGGTGCGCCCATTATGGCAATCTTGTACTTTTTGTTGGTCATATCCTATTCCCTCCATACGATAATCTATGAAAAGTCCAATGCTGATATAAACCACCAAGATAATAAAGAAAGGAAGCATCAAGCCAAGAAAGATGAAGTCTCTCACCCCGAAAAGAATACCATAGATTCGGGATTATCAGTAATTTTTTGATTTTGCCAACCGGATATTTCCTCTATTTCTCACAAAGTGCCGCCTCTGAATGTGCTGTATTTTGCAGAATGTGGTACAGTATAGTCCTCCCAAATCACTTGTTTGAAGCAGAAATTTCCAGTATGGAAGAAACGTTTGTATGCAGTTATTCTAAAAGGAGGTCGATTAAATGAAAAGTTTCCGCAGATTCATGGAATTAGCGTTTTTTTCGTTTATGTTGTTTTTTTCGGCATCCGCACAGGCAGGCCCGATTTATTCTGAAACAATCAGTACCGCACGGGAAATACTATGGAATGCTGTCACCTCAGGTGGGATCAACTGTGCCGCCGTCGCCGTTATGGATAGCGGTCAAATAGTTTACTCGGAGGGATTCGGAGCCGCAGACAGGTCAACAAACCGCCCCGCGGATGGCAAAACCCGGTTCAACATTGGATCAACGAGCAAAATGTTTGCTGCGGCAGCTATTCTTATCCTGGCTGATGAAAATAAGCTAACTCTCGATGATCCAGTAGTAAAACACCTGCCTGAATTTGTTATGAATGATCCAAGGCATAGGGACATCACGATACGCATGTTATTCAACCACTCCTCCGGACTCCCGGGATCAACATTTACCTTCAGCTACAGAGCTGATGATAATCCCCACTTGATTCTTCTCGAAACATTAAAGGAATGTTCCCTGAAACATGACCCGGGAGCCATGAGCATTTACTGCAACGACGGCTTCACTCTTGCGGAGATGATCGTTGAGCGGGTTTCCGGTATGGATTTTATCAAGTTTCTTTCGGCAAAGGTTTTTCTGCCCTTGGGAATGAACAGTACGGGGGCGAGCCTGGGAGCATCCGGCGGAAGTTGCGCAGAATACTACGATAACGATGGGAAAAAATACCCTATGGAAGCAATTACCGTTTTGGGTGCGGGTGGACTTTCCTCCACGGTAGAGGACCTGTGCCGTTTTTCTGAAGCTTTCATGCCTGGGGGAAAGTCAATCTTTTCTCCCTCTTCGCTGAAGGAAATATTGAGCCCTCAGGCAACACCTTTCTCAAAAGACCTTAAGGGACAGGCACTTTTGGATGCCTTCGGCTGGGACTATGCCCTTTTGCCCGATTTTCAGGCACTGGGCCATCAGATGGTAGGCAAAAGCGGAGGGTCAGTGTTTTATAGCACAAATCTCCAGATTCTTCCTTCAAAAGGTTTATCTGTAGCGGTTATTTTTTCCGGGCACGGCGCCGCCGAACGTGCCACATATAAAATAATGGAAGCCCTGATGAAGGAGAAAGGTCTTTCAGTTCCTGCATATTCTCCTCTCTCGGTTCCCGTGGTGCCGGAACCGATTCCTGAAGAATTGCTAGTACATGCGGGGTACTATGTTGATTCGGAAAAAGCCGCACTCTTCGAATTCGATAGGGACAAGGGGTTCCTCACCGTACGGTTTTTACAGCAGCCGGAAGCCGCCCCATCCTCTTCATCCCTTGTGCTTGTTTACAACGGGGGATTTTTCCATGATTTGGACGAAGAGAGAAAGTATTATTTTATTGGTAGTGGAGAGAAAACTTTCCTGGTTCTTTCCAAAATACCAAGATACGGGGCTGACATTCCCTTCTTCCAGAAAATTACCGTCACGGAATCACCACAATCTCTTCTGACAAACATGAAAGACACTGTGTGGCTTCTGCGAAACGGTTCTCCATTCCTTCAATCTGCTGATTCTCTTTTAGTCAGATCCTCAACAATTCCGGAGCTTCCTGGGTATGTCAATTTTTGGGGCTTAAAAAAAGTAGAATCTCCGGAATACGCCTCCATTGCCGCAACGGGTTTTCGGGATCAGTCATCCCTCAAGCTGTTCAGCAAGGGAGAAGAGATTCGGGCGAAGGTGATTCATTTAATTTTCTCGAGGGCGGACGATTCGCGCCCAGTGTCTGAAGGAAAGGTTTCAATAGGAGACGCGGGAGAGAACGAATGGAGGAAAATGACACGGGGAGCCATACTTTCTTGCGTTAAACCGAAGGATGGCAGGTTCATCCTCTTTTCCGGAAAAAGCGACCCTTCTCTTCTCTATGACAGTATTTCCAATGTAGGAGACGTGTATGCCCCAGAGGGGAGTTATCTGTTTTTTGCCGGCAATCCGGGTGATGTTTTCGAAGTATCCCTGCGCTAAGTGATGAGTTTTTGTAAATATTCAACTAGCTGTCTTATAATGAAATAATTGTTGCTTTGTGAGACGCAGGGTTTAAAAAAAAAAGGGTCTTCAACCGGAACAATGGCTGAAGACCCTTTGCTGAAAACATCCCGTCACGTTATTTTAAATACCTAACCGCGGTTCCATATCCGATAACTTCTGCTGCTCCTGAGGAAACACTCGTCGTGGAAAGACGGAATCCGAGAACCGCATCGGCGCCGGTATTCTCCGCTTTTTCCGCTATCCTGGAAAGTACTATGGCAACTGACTGGTCAATCATGGCCCGGTACTGGTTCAGCTCACCGCCGATGGTCCAGTTCTTCAGGTTGGATGAAATGTCCTGAACGATTGACTTCGAAAGACAACAAGAAGCTGTGATGCATCCAAGGAATTCATAATTTTTCCCGGCAAGACTGTCAACCGTGAGAACGGGTACGTTTTTTTTCGGCATTTGTAGTCTCCTGTCCCGTAGTGAAAAAATTGTTATTTTCTTCTTCTGAAGAAAAAGAAGAACGTTGCGATTATTGCAAGAGTTCCTGTCATGATGACGAGAAAACGGGGCAGGAATCCCAGATTTTTAAAAGTGTCATAGAAAAATTTACCCATGAACGGAATCTTTCTGCACAGGACGGCAAACTCCAGACGATCCTTTTCTTTCAGGTCCTCAAAGGCATAACCGTCTGAAAGACAGGCCACGCTTTGTCGTGCCAGGTTCTTTCCCATGGCGCCCGTACCTTCAGTGGCATAGATGTCCCACAGGGAAATTCCGGGTTTGCCTGCTTGGCGGAAGATGTTGACCAGTTCAGCCCTGTCCTCGGGTGGAACAAGGGCAGCCTCATGAGGTTTTCCGGAATTAGAAGAGCGGAAATCAGTTATCTGCAGGAGATCCAGAATTTCATCCCGAGACCATGCACTCCAAAATTCCGGCCCGTAGTTCTTGAGGAAGACAAAAGCGGATGCCGGGTAAAGCTCCAGGCTTTCTCCTATGTGAGAGGCAGCCTTTCTGTTCCCAAGGAGAAGAATGGTCTTTCCCATATCAGGTTTGAGGACCGGCCAGATTTTGGCGAAGAGCCCCTTTTGAACTGCTATCGTTGCCAGGGATTCCGGCGACAGTCCCCTGACCGGTGCACCTTCAAGCATAAGTGCCAATAATCCCGATGCGGCTTCTCTGTTGTCGCCGAGGTCCGGCAGAAAGAGGAGATGTTCGTTCAGGAGATGCCAGTCTATTTCTCCGCTGCTCCATTCATCGGAAGAAAGGTAGTTTTGCGCACCGATTTTGCTTACCGCCTGCAGAAAATCGCGTCCGTACTTATTATAGAGTTCCGGCAGTTTAGGACCAAGGCTTTTGGCGAGCAACCGGAGTTCGTTCCTGTCAGGGGCTGAAACGAGCATGGACTCGAAGACCTGGACTTGTCCCTGTGCCAGGAGCTGACCAAAAACGTCCCACAAAATACTCATCTTCTGGAGCACCGGCTCGAATTCTGCTCCTTCGTCAATCTGTCCCGAAACGTACTCACGGACTTCCTCTGAGAAAGAAAGGATATGAGCGCTTTGTATCATTGAGTCGGCTTCTGACCTGCAGATACGCTCCCAGTTTTTCAGCAGGGCCCCTATGTTTCGGTCGACCTCGTCCCTCATGGAAGGTCCTGAACCGTTTTCGCCCTTCCACCACAATGTTTCTGCGCTGATTTCGGCCTTGTATTCCTCCAGAAAGGACTTTCGCATTTCTTCCTCGAGCCGGTCGCGTGCCCCCGTCATGTCATACACTTCAAAGGCGAGAAGTGCCCATCCGATTACAGGTACCAGTTTTGCAAGCACTTTCCCTGCTATTTTCAAAACGATAAACTTCATAATCCTTGTGATGATTTTTCTTCCGAGAAGAACCAGGGCCACTCCCACCAGGCCTTTCAAGGGGATAGCCCCCTCGGATAGCCCGTTCTTTCTTCCCGACGATCCAAAAGACATGGCCGCTTTTTCTGTGTTCGGAATTGGTATAGTGTTATAGACAGGAAGACGCTGTTTTAGTATGCCGAGAAATGGTTTCCGTATCCGTTCCATTGAATCGGCAAGATGTACTTGTGTTTCTTCTTCGAGGCTGTCAAGCAGCCTCCTTTGGAAACCTTCGCTCACAGAGGAGAGCCTGGGCTGGAGATTTGCGAAAAACAACTCCACGAGTTTTGTCAGATCCTCGTTGCTTCCTGCTCCTGCTTTGGTTTGTTTCCACCAGACGCTGAATGTACCCTCTTCCTGGGGAAGCCTTGTTTCCTTAAGGGCCTTCTCCACATGACTGTAATTTTCCTCAACTATTTTCGTCAGGCGTGTGTTGGCCCAACGATCCAGGGCATTCTTTATTTTTGAACGCTCGTCGTCCACAATGCTCGGCAGTTTTTCAATTTCGGCTTCTGCTGTTTTTGCCGCCACTTCGATTTCAAGCAATAATTTGGCGAACAGCCTGTCGCGCTCCTCCTGTGAAGGAACTGCGAAAGAGGGGGAAGCTCCAAACCATAAGAGGAGAATGAGAACAGGCAGAAGAGCTCTCGAAAGAAAAAGTTTCATCGCAGGCTGAACCTCCCGGGTCTATTGCGAGGATTTTCAATGCTTGTCATAACCGCATTTTTCATTCAGAGGCGGGGCGATGCTCCAATAGCAATCCAACTCCCGCCGATAGAAGAGGATGCGTCTTTGCAAATGATTACGGTCAGCATGATAGCATGAAGGGAAGATTTTTTCCGCAATGACGCCCCATTCCGGCCAGAACTTTTCACGAAGGTTCCCTTTTTTCTTGTTGGGGTTGCAGATTTGAGCAACGGGAATGGAAATCTGGAAGAAAATCATTTTAAAATACATGAGGGCAGGTCTGCGGGGCCGGCCTTGACGAGAGCTGAAAAAGACGCTGGAAGCAAATTTCGCAATCTGAGGAGCAACGAAGAAAAATGGTGCCGGGGGGGGGACTCGAACCCCCACGTGGTCGCCCACGGCGGATTTTGAGTCCGCTGCGTCTACCATTCCGCCACCCCGGCCGGCACTGGTATTTTTTACCATACTCTTTTGCCGATGTCCAGCGGGAAAGCCAGGGAATACTATTTCCTGCGGAACAGCAACAATCCGGGCAAAAGAAGAAGCAGGGCCGCAGGGGATGACCCGGTACTACATCCGCCGCCTCCTCCTCCCAAACCCCAGTACCAGTCGTCATCGTCCCAGTCGTCATCCCACCTGATCCTGTGGGCAACGCAGGAGATTCTGGTCTCAACTCCGTCGACGAACCTGATGATATCAAGATCCGCGTAATATTCCCCTATGTTCGTCAGGTAATACCAGGTACCGTTTGCTTCTGTCGAAAAGTCGCGGAAATCGTACCATCCCCTGATCCGCCTGTAATCTACATACGCCTGGTCGAAATCATGGTGGCCCCGTACCGAGATAGTCCCCCTGGCCCGGAAGTCTTCGATCCACTCGTCGTAATCGTCATACCACCAGTCATACTCGTAATCGGTATCGATCACTATTCTGCCGGTATCGTAGAGGTCCACGTTCCTCCCACGGTACACCATGGCGGTCCTTCCCGAATATTCCCACGTCCCTCCCACAGGATACACGTAGTAATACGAGTATGCGGCTGCCGGAATCAGGATAACTGCCAGCAGGAGAAGCAGTAAACGCCTTTTCATATTTTCAGCCCCTTTAAAATATCGGGGGAAGGCCCGAAATCCTTCCCCCGATATTTCGCTGATTAAAACATCGCCCTGGTTTCTGTCCCGTCACTCCATCTTACGGTCAGCTGAAACTGCTTCTGCCCTCTTCGGGAAAGGAATCCGTCATCCTCGACAAAAAGCATGAGGTTCCTGTTGGGCGGAACCGGGAAAGAAACAGCTCCGTTCTGATTGTTCAACAGGCCCTTCCCCTGCATGAACACACCCAGCAGGGGGACTCTGTTCCGTGGAATTGTATCCCAGGACGCAGATCTTCCGGCTGCGGTTCCCTGAAGCTCCATACTTTTGACTTCACCTTTTCCGGAAATCTGCAGATCAAAAACCCAGTCCTTCTTGCCGCTTTTCTTGGGACGTTCTCCAAGGCCTACGTAATCACTGCTTGAAGCCTGTCTGGGGCTTCCTATGGAAAGCTGCCGCTTTTCCGTCTGCGTGTCCTCTTCCTTTTCGGTTTCTGATTCACTGGAAGCGACGTCTCTCAATTTTCTCTGAAGTTCCCTCGAGAGAGTCCTTCCGTCATCATAGGTAAGAGTCAGGAGGGAACGTGTGCCCCCGTCAGCAAGACTGTCGTTGTCATCCATCCACAGCCTGAGAGCCATGGCCCCGGAAACAGGGATGGACACAGAGCCGT
>CAZJAR010000062.1:0-14719 GCA_964543785.1 uncultured Synergistaceae bacterium
GCCGCCCCGGGCCTCGGACCCGTAGGACTGGGACTGGGCGGCATAGATGCCTTCCCTGGTCACCGCCGCCTCGCCGAGAATCACCGAGGACAGAATGATCCCCTGGCCTCCGAAGCCGCAGAACTGGATGCTCGTCTGTTTCGTGTTCATCACTGGGCCTCCTTCCCGCCGCAGCCGCAGGACGACGGGGGATACACGGTGCTTCCCCGGAACACCGGCTTCTCCACGTTCACAAACTCACCCGCAAGGTACTTCCCGGAAATATCCTCCGGAGACATCTTTCCGGCGGCGGACGCCGGGACGGTGCGGCTCTTGATCCACTCCACCAGACCCTTGGGGCTGCCGCTTCCGAGGGCGTACCGTCCGAAGTGGGTGGGGCACTGGGAGAGAATCTCCACCACGGAGAATCCCTTGTGCGAGAGGGCATTCTTGAGGAAGGCGGTCATCTGGGCGGGATTGGAGGTCAGGGTCCTGGCAACGTAGGTCGCACCCGCCGTAGCCGCCAGCTTGCACATGTCAAAGGGAGGCTCGCTGCTTCCGTAGGGGGTTGTCATGGTGACCGAGCCGTCGGGTGTCATGGGGGCCACCTGGCCGCCCGTCATGGCGAAGTTGAAGTTGTTCACCACCACGAAGGTCACGTCGAGGTTGCGGCGCGCGGCGTGGATGAAGTGGTTGCCTCCGATGGACAGGGCGTCGCCGTCCCCGGCGAAGACCACCACCTTGGTGTCGGGCTTGTGAAGCTTGATGCCGGTAGCCCAGGCAAGAGTCCTGCCGTGGACTCCGTGAAGGCAGTCCATGTTGATGTAGACGGGAATCCGGGCGGTGCATCCCACGCCGCCGATGCCCACCATGGTGCCGAGGTCCAGCCCGAGGGCTTCCACGGCCCTGAGAAAGGCACTCACGACCTGGCCGCAGCCGCAGCCGGGGCAGAAGAAATGGGGCAGCTTGTCCTGCCTCATGTATTTCAGCAGGGGATTGCCCTTTGTGTTCAGTTCGGGAGCGCTCATGCCCGCACCTCCTCGATGACGGAAAGAATCTCGTCCGGAGTGTGGGGCGTCCCGAGGTTCTTCGTCGCCCTCGCGGTGCGGCACTTTCCGCAGACAGCCCGCTCGATCTCTCCGGCGTACTTGCCCATGTTCATCTCCACGGTGACCACGGCACCCACGTTGGACGCCAGGTCCCGGACGGCCTCCTCGGGGAAGGGCCACGGCGCGTCGATTTTCATCACGCCTGCCTTGATCCCTTTCTCCCGGGCCATCTCCATGGCGTCGAGGGCGGGACGCACCTCGCTGCCGAAGGCAACCAGGGCGATATTCGCATCGTCGAGACCGAACCGCTGGATCGTGGAAATCTTTTTCCGGTTCTCCCGGACCTTTCCCGTGATCCTTCTGTAGAGCCGATCGAAGGCATGGGGCTCCCACTCGATGTCTCCCCGCTCGTCGTGGGGGTTGATGGAGTGGATGACCCGGTAGCCCGTGCCGAGCTCGGCGAAGTCAGGAACGCCGTACTCGGAATCTGCGTGGAAGGGCAGGTAGTCGGCAGGGGACTTGGCGGTCCGTTTCCGGTTCACCACGGGAACTGCGGAGGCCTCAGGGATCTCGAGGCGCTCTCTCATGAGGGCAAGGGACATCTCGGAAATCACCACCACGGGTGTCCTGTACTCCTCCGCCAGATTGAAAGCCCGGACGGTAAAATCGAAGGTCTCCTGCACCGTGGAAGGTGCGAGGACAATCATCTCGTGGTCGCCCGCGGCGGCCCACCGGACCTGCATGATGTCCGACTGGGTGGCGAAGTTTTCGCCCCGGCAGCGCATCACGTCCACCACCACGATGGGGGCCTCCACGGCCACGGCGTACTCGATGCCCTCCTGCATGTAGTCATACCCTGCACTGGCTGTGGCCGTCATGGCCTTCGCCCCGGCGAGGGACGCCGCGGATATGGCATAGATGGAACACAGTTCGTCCTCTCCCTGGAAGAAGACGCCCCCGACGGCGGGGAGCCTCCTGGCCATCCCTTCGGAGACCTCGTTCGCAGGGGTGATGGGATACCCGGCGAAAAAGTCGCATCCCGCCGCAATGGCGCCTTCGACTGCAGCATAGTTTCCCTGCATGAAATGGACGCCGGTCAAAACCCGGTCTTCAAGTCCCATTCATACACCTCCATTTTGTATGCCCGGACATGATCCGGGCAGAATACACCTTGGGAAGAGATTATCACGCATATTATATTATGTCAAATATCAGAGCAACGCCGAGCATCCCTCTGATACGGCGTCACCAGCCATCGCAGGCAGGAAAAAAGCGGCCCGAAGGCCGCTCTCAAGTGTCCCCTGCTCAGATGTGAAGAAAGGGAAGAATCGGCTTTCCAAGGATCTTCTCCGCTGGCTCAAAGAGGGCGGGTGACCGCATTCCTCCGCCGAGCACAAGTTCCCTCCTGGACGCAGTGAACAGGACGGCGTTCATTCCGGGCTGAAGGCTGTCGCTGGGAACGGCTCTCCCGGTGCCGGCGTCGAGGATGGTGATGAGGTCTGGAAAGGTGGCCAGCCGCTCACCGTCTTTCTCGAGGGTCATGTACTCCTTCCAGAAGGTGACTTCGTAGCCGCCGAGGAATGCCGTTCCCGTGTCGATGCCCCCGGCGGTGAACCGGTCCACTCCTTCCACGGGACCGCACGGAATCACCGTGGCGGAGAGCAGCTCCGCAGCAGTGTCGATGACGGCGCCGGGTCCCTTTTCCGAAGCGAGCTTCATGGCCGCCCCGATGCGGATTGCCTGCCGTATGGCGCCGGGGGCTGCGTTTTCCTTCACAAAAAGAGCGTTCACCGGGTTTCTTGCCACGGCGAGAACACCTCCCACCACGCAGGCATCCTGGCGGATCATGCTTGATACCGTTTCCACGGCACCCCGGAGAATCCCCTCGATGTAAGCCCCCTTTGCGGGGTTGCCTCCGGCGAAAGACTGGGAGGAGACATACCCCTCCACAAGGTGGAGCCCCATGGAGCCCATTTCCGGCGTGGGATGGGCCCTGCCGTTGCAGGGAGCATCCACAAGGGGGAGCCCAAGGATGGCTCCCTCGATCCAGCCGTTGACAATGCCCGTGCTGCCGAACTCGTTGGGGATCAGCCCTGCAGGCCTGGAAGCGCATGCTTCGAGGAGCATCTCCACGGAGCGAACCCTGGCCCTCGGGGAGATGAAAGGGTCCTTCCGGTGGGGGCATGTGACCGTGGAACATGTCAGAATGGTCGCTGCCGGATCCAGGTCATCCGGGTCCACCAGGTGCAGGGGACCGATTTTCAGCGCCGTTTCCCCAATCTCGATGGCCTCTTCAACAGTTCCTCCTCCCCCTCCGCCGAGGAGTGAGGCTCCCAGGACGGCGGCTTCGAGCAGTTCCCGCGTGAGTTCCGTCTTTGCCATTGTGATCCTCCTTCCTCATCAGTTCCACTTCCGAAAAAGCGTGATGCACACCCTTCCCGCCTCTTCGTCAAGGTCTACCGAAACGGTATCGGTCAGGATACCCACGAGGTAGATCTCCTGGCCGGTGCTGATGTCCCCTGAGAGGGACCAGGAGTACTCCTCCATCTCCCGTGCCCGGGGCATCCGGAGGAGTCGGGTCATCTCCCGGAGCTTGCTTCCCTGGCTGCCGGCGTAATCAGACTCGATGACGATCTCGTGCCCCTCGTCGCTCCGGGCCACCCGTGCCTGGAAGCTCCGGGCTCCCATGGAAAAGAAAAAGTTCATCAGCTCGCTCACGATGCGGGACACCACGAGCCGTTCGTGCCTCATCCCTTATCCCTCCTTCTGAAGGCCTCGATGAGGGGAACGAGGATGGCTGCTACCATGCCCCCGGCGAAGCCGTTGTTGTACAGGTTGAATCCCGCATGGAGCACCCCCACGTTCAGCACCACCGAGGAATGGATATACCCCGCGAGGACGCCGGCGGCCCAGCCGAACTCGCCCGCGATGGGGGCCAGCGTGGTCCCGAAAAGGGCGGCCAGCTGGATCGGCGGGTCGGTAAGACTCCAGTCCTTTGTGACGCTGCCCAGCATAACCCCCAGAAAGATGGGGGTTATATTCAAGGGGGTCTTGCCCATGGCGCTGAATCCGGCGATGGTCAGGAGTCCTCCCAGCGTGGGTCCGTTGAAGTCTCCCCCGCTCAGCCGGAGGTAGGCGACAGCGGTCAGGCCGGTCAGTCCCATGTTCATGAGGGTTGCGGGGAAATCATACAGATCGACGAAATCGGCAAGGAGACGGCCGGAATTTTTCCACAGAGACCTCAGGCCTTCAGGAGAACGGCCGCCGAGAAGCAGCCCCGTTCCCGCGAGAAGAATGAAGAAGACGGTGCAGACCGGGAACAGAAGGCTGTTGTGTCCCGTGGACCAGATGACCCTGCTCGCCGTGATGAACCCGTGGGAGCGAAAGACAGAGACATAGAGAGTCCCCACCATTCCGGCGGTGAACCCTACGTTGTACAGGTTGAAGCCATGGTGTACCGACAGAAAGGCGGCGGCGAGGGGAGGAAGGAGGAACCCTGCAGAGAGCCCGGCTGCCGCCCCGAGGAAAATTCTCAGGGAGGGGGGAAAATGGAATCCGAACATGAGCTGGCTTACCAGCGGAGCCAGGGCGGTGCCGAAAAAGGCGATGTAGATGAACTTGAGAAAGGGTTCCCTCTGGCTCCTGGCGTAGATCCAGACTCCTGCCATGATGAACCATACGTTCAGCAGATTTTTGCCGAAGAAGGAAAAACCGGCCACGGTAAAGACCGCGGCGATGGAAATTCCCCTGATGTGGACCCGTAAAACAACAAGGATGGAGGTAAAGATGAGGGTCAGCAGCCCGCTGTTGACAAAGGCAGCTCCCATGCCGCCCACGTCCATGTAGTCCGATATGAGATAGTCCGGCTCTATGAGAATCCGCCAGAGACCGGAGAGAATGTCCGCGAGGGAGTCCCTGGTTAAGCCGAAAAGACAGAGAAGGACTCCGAAGGCGAAGAGGAACGCCGCCTTTCCGCCTTCCCCGACGAGGGATTTTTCAAATCCGATCTTTCCGGTGGCTTTCATTCCGGGACTCCTCCGGGCGGTGCCTGTTTTCCTGCTGTCTTTCCTTCATTTCTGCCTGGGGGAACGTCTCGTTTCTCCATGGGTACACCTCCGGATTCTCCAGGAGTTCAGTTGCTCTCCGGCTATTATACAGAATCGTGAGGAAGGGGCCCCTCCGGGAGCGGCACAATGTCTTCGATCCGCTGATTCCTGCGCATCAGGGCGAACTCCCGCTTCAGGAACCAGGCACCCAGAAGCCCGCCGCCGAGATCGGACAGGGGAAGGGCCATCCAGACGCCGTCCGTTCCCAGGAGAGGGGGAAGGAAGTACAGCGGCGGGAGAATGAAGAGAAAGTGCCGGGAAAGGGTGAGAAACAGCCCTTTTTTCGGCTTCCCGATGGCCTGGAAGGTATGGGAGGCAATAATGCTCACCGATGCGAACATGACCCCGCTGTAGCCGATCCGCATCCCGCGGACGGCAAGGGCCAGCAGATCCGGGTCATTGTCGTTGAAGATGCGTATCAGCGGTTCGGGCACCGTCATGATAAGCAGGAAGCTCCCTGCGAAAAAGGCCAGCCCCATGAGGATGGCGGACCGGACGGCGGCAATCACCCGGCCGTAGTCCTTCGCGCCGTAGTTGTACCCGATGAGGGGCTGCACTCCCTCCGCAAGACCGAGGACCGGAAGGAAGAGGAGGCTGTCGAGGCTGAAGAAGATTCCCATGGCGGAGATGGCAAGATCTCCCCCGTAGGTCCGGAGGAAACGGTTGAAGAGCGCCATGATGAAGGTGAAGCTGAATTCCGTCAGGAAGGGGGCGGTCCCGATGGCCAGCATCCTCCCGACGATGACCCTGTCCGGGCGGAGATTCTTCAGCCTGAAGCGGAGCGTCCCCCATTTCCGGATATAATAGGCGGCAGCCCACCCCAGGGAGAGGAGCTGGGAGGCCACCGTGGCCAGGGCCGCACCCCTGATGCCCATGCCGAGCTTCAGGATGAGAACAGCGTCCAGGACGATGTTGGCGAAGGCGCCCACGAAGAGGGTGTACATGGCATACCGCGGATTCCCCTCCGCCCGGATGAAGTAGTTGAGGCCGAAAGCCAGTGTCGAAAAGGGGATGCCCCAGACAATGATGTCAAGGTATTCCTTCGCCAGGGGGAGCATGGTCTCGCTCGCTCCGGACAGCTCGAGGACCGGGCCGCTGAGCATTCCTCCCGCCGCCGCGATGACAATGCTGCCCCCTGCGAGAAAAACAAGGGCGTTTCCCATGGTTTTTTCCGCCCTGGCCCTCCGCTTCTCACCGAGAGAAATGGAGACGAGCGCCCCGGCGCCCACACCGATGAGAAGCCCGTAGGCGATGACCAGAAGCATGAAGGGAAAAGCAACGCTGATGGCGCCGATCCCCGCCGGGCCCACGGTTCGTCCCACGAAGATGCGGTCCACGATGTTGTACAGGGCGTTGGCCAGCATGCCGCCGATGGCCGGCAGGGAAAACCGGAGCATCAGCCGGGGGATGGAATCGGTCCCCATGACGTGGGTTCTGTCGTGCGAATGTGCCATAATCGAAGCCTCCGATGTGATTTCCGTCAGGAGTATGATTATAGAGAAAAGAAGAATATAGTAAAGCCGAAACAGAAAACCCGAATCCGCAGGCAGCGGGCACCGGTGACGCTGTCTGCGGATTCAGGGAGAACGCCGGACCCGGCAAGATGCCTGCAGCTTGGAACCGGCACGTGTATCCGAAGGAGACCCCATGAGCATCAGGCCCCTTTTCCCCGCACGGCTCCAGGACTTCTGCGCCCCGTCGCCCAGGCCCGGCGAATATCTCCTGGAACGGCGGTTCGCGGAAACGTATGCCTCCGCACGAGGCATCGCGCTGAATTTCGAAGAACTTCTCGAGGAGCTGCGGCAGTGGAGCGAAGCTTCAGGCATACGCGGCCACGGCACCGGGGCGTCCTTCACGGGGACGCTCGGAGGAAAGGAGTACCGCGGGACGGCCACGAGGTTCCGGGACGAACTGAGCATCCTGATCCACGCCGGTGAAGACGGGCGAAGGCGCTTCCGCGTTCCGGGGCTCTGGTCGGACTATTCCTGGCTCGTACTCTACCAGGAGCCCCTGTCGGGCGAATGGCGCTCATGGCCGGGGGCCGCAAAAGAGCCGACCGTCATGGAACGGGACAGGACCACCGAGGACAAGGCGAGGGAAGGGTTTGAATGGGTCTGCAGAAGGGCTGTCATTTCCAGGGCGCAGCTCTTTCGCGCGGACAGCCTGGTGAAGGAGTATTTCGCCCGTCCGGAAAGAAAAAGGGCCGGGGAAAACCCCGGCCCGCGATAGTATTCCTTCGTTTTAGTCCTGCACGGGGTAGCCCATCTCGTCCAGGGCCTTCCGCAAAGCGGCTTCCGCCTCGGGCGGGAGCCTGTCCAGGCCGCCTTTTTCCGTCTCCCTCGACGTCACGAAGGCGAGGCGATCCCGGAACCGGGCGAAAAACTCCCTTCTGTATTTCTCGTCCGTAAAATCCACGGGGAAGCGCTCAAGCTCCAGGGTCTCCATGTCGCTGAAGGGACCGAAGGGAACGAAGCGCGCCTTTTCCTCGATAATGGCTTCGAGAATTCCCAGAGTATCCGCAGGAGTTACCTTTTTGCCCATAAAATCCCCGGTATTCAGGATATAGCAGTCCACCCCATCCAGGAAGAGGGTCCGGAACCGCTCGTAATCCAGGGCGAGGGGGTAGGTTCTGAAAGGATTGGCATAGCACTCGATCACCAGGGCATTCGGGTCGATGCCCGGGGCCAGGCGCTCTGCGGTGGTCCGCTTGGTGGCCAGGGTCGCCCCCATGACTGCTGCAAGGTCCGGCCCCTTGAGCCGAAGGACCGGGGGCAGTGACTGGTCCTTCATGAGCCAGAACACGGCGTTGATGGGCTCGTCGATGCGGTCCACCCGGACGGGAGACCAGAGCTTCGACTTGATGGCCCTGCCGTTTCCGTTCCGCAGGTCCTCGGTCACCGGGTAGAGCAGACCGTCCTCTCCCCTGGTCACGCCGCAGTTCTGCAGGGAAATGATGAACTTGTTGTCATCGCACCCCATGGGATAGTCCTGCACCTTGTCGAAATAGGAAGGCTCCAGGGCGATGGCGTACTTCTCCTTCACGTTGATGATGAAGGCATCGTCATGGAGGACGGTGATGTCGTATTTCCCTCCGTGCCGGGCGTGGGTGAGGGTGGATTTACCGGAACCCGACAGGCCGAACACCGCGGAGACGAAGGAGCGGCCGCTTTTCAGGTTGTACCGCTTCAGCCCGCCGTGGCAGGAGGCGAAGCCGTTCCGCACGGCGGTTCCCCAGGCGAGGGTGAGGGTTCCCTTTTTCAGTTCGCCGAAATACCGCATGCCGAGAACGGCGGCGCAGTTGTGGAGAGGATCGAAAAAAGCCAGTCCGAGGGGGTAGTCGGGGGACGTCCAGTCCGGATCGGCAAACATGAAGATGTCGCCGTCGGGAAGTGCCCGGGATTCCCTGTACATGTCGATGTAGGTTTTGTTCAGGTACTGAAAGTTCAGCATCCAGTTGTAGACCAGGTTTTCATGATTCTTCGGAGCGAGGAGATGGGCCTTCACCATAAAATCGTTCTCGAGACCGATATAGGCCTCAGCGGAATAGAAGGTGCGGAACCTGCTTCCGTACACTGCCTCCCGGAGGATGGGGGCCAGCTCTCCCATGTTCACGCCCGGTTCCCCCAGTATCTTCCTGGCTGCGGCACACCGGCCCACCACTGAACCGTCGTTCATGAGCAGAACATTGCTTCCGGCGG
Source organism: uncultured Synergistaceae bacterium (assembly GCA_964543785.1). Taxonomy (GTDB): domain Bacteria; phylum Synergistota; class Synergistia; order Synergistales; family Aminobacteriaceae; genus Aminivibrio. The sequence continues at coordinate 8,833 of CAZJAR010000062.1, forward strand.
GCAGCCCCTGTCCCTCGGGACGATACACAGGCATTCCCGTAAGTTCCACCGTACCGGGGCTCGTCCGTGCGAGATCATAGGCTTCCCTCAGATTGGCGACCTGGACCACGTTGTTTCCGAAAAAGGCGGTTTCAATGGTGGTTCGCGCCTGGGACTTGATTGAAGAGAAGCTACCGGGATCCTTATAGAACTCCAGAGTTGACATGGCGACTCTCCTTTTCCCCGGGCGGGGACGGAAATTTTGTATCCGGCGCCCTTGCCGGACGGGGTCATTGTACCACGGGCCGTACCGCTGAGCGAAACGCAATGAGATGACGTTTATAAGATTATTATGAAAAATACCCTTCATAAAAGAATAAAATGATCAAAAACCCCTCCGTGACCGGATTGCCTCGTAGGCTTCCTGGATCTCCTGGAATTTTTTCGAGGCGAGCTCCACGAAATCGGCATCGAGATCCTGGCCGATGAATTTGTCCGGGTGATACTTGCCGAGAAGTTCCCGATACCTTTTTTTTATCTCTCCGTCGGAGGATGAGGGTGAGCACCCAAGGACCGTGTAGGGATCCCTCCGGGCTCCGGATCCCCGGCTGTTTCCGCCGGGGTGAGTCCGGCCGGAGTCCCGTTCCGTTCCCTGCTGAACCCGGAACATATCCCGGACCGCCCGGGAAAGGAGGATGAAAAGAAGCAGTGGCGCCGCCTTCAAAAGCAATCGTAATATCAGGGACATGTGTACCTCCTGGGATACTCTGTCGAGGCCTTATTCCAACGGGACGGAAAAGGACATTCCGGCGATCCTGCCATCCTTCCTCAGGCTGAAGACAAGGTCGGAGGAAAGGTCACGGGCGGAGTAAACGAGCGAGCGGGGGCTTCTTTCATTTGGCTGGCCGAGAAGGTCTGACACCTTTGAGAAGGGATCCCCCACCCGGATCCCCGGGTCCGGCCCGAAGGGGTGGCTTCCGGCTTTCACCACGGCAGACACCAGCTTTTCGCTCCCCGGAGTTCCTGTGAAATCCAGGGAGAGCCCGGGCCACATCATGGTGAGCACGGCCCTTCCGTCCGCCGGGTTCGATGGAAAAGACACTGTTCTCCGCCTCACCGCCCCCGGCTCGCCGAACCGGTTCTTCGCCTCTGAAGGGGAACTCCCGAAGCGTCTGAGAGTTGATTCCAGAAACAGCCCCACGGGCATGGAAACCACACCCTCCGCAGGCAATGGCGAGGAATGGAGGGATGTATTCCCGGTGCCGCCGAAGAGGCGCAGAAGATCGTCCATGGACCCGGGACCCATTGGAAAACCGCCTCCGGGAAGAGGAGAAGAGCCGCCGGCACTCACATGGAACACCCATCCTTTTTTTTCTCCGTCCCGGGCCCCTTCCGGCTCATACACGAATCCCACCAGCCATTTGCCGTTTCCAAGGGGATGTGCCATCCATCCGTATTCCTTCCTGACTCCCGTTCTGTCGAGTTCCCTCGAGATTTCGTCCAGCACCGTTCCGCCGCCGGACGAGGTTTTTGCTTCCTTAACCCACCGGGTCACCCTGTCCTTTTCGGAAATTGCGGGAGTGCTTCGCTCAAACCGGCTGTCTATCAGGGAGGCGTAGTGTTCGCCCATGGAGCGGGTGATCCTCCTGGCCACGTCGCTTCCGGCGGGAATTTCGAAAAACCATCCCTTGAAGTCGCCCTTCCGGTCGAGGTAGATGTAGGAAACCAGAAAACCGCTGTCCCTGTTTCTGTCCACGAGCCACCCCACAGTTTCCTGGGCATTGGCCGCTTCATGGTAGGTTCTGATGAACTCCTCGTTGCTCATAAGGGGAGAGAGATCCCTTGAACTCTGTGCAATTTCCAGAGCCCGGGACGGAGAAAGGCTGGGGTAGGGATGAAAAAGCAGATACAGGGCCACTGCACAGGCAAAAAGAAGAGAAATCGTTCCGGGAGCCCCTTTTCGTGAACTGGAACTCCCTTCGCCCTTCCCTTTCCCTCCTGCCGGAGTTTTCCCGTCTGCTCCGCCCCTGCGCGCACAGGTGCCGAAAGAGTACTTCATGCCTGGCTCCTCCATGTTTTCCCGAAGGACCCGCCCGCTGTCCGTGTGCCGGGCGAACCTTCTCTCTCCTGCCCTGAATCATTTATTATAATACCTTTTCTTATCGGCGGACTTTTTTCTCCTCCCGAGGGGGTGATATTATGGAGGCGAAAAAGGAGGGAAAGCGCCATGGAATCTGTTCCCATAGGTGGGTATATCCCCACGAGCTTTCTTGATTACCCCGGGGCCGCAGCGGCTGTTGTCTTTTTGAAGGGCTGCCCCTTCCGCTGCCCTTTCTGCCACAATCCTGAACTGGTCATTCCTGGAATCGGAGGCGAATCCTTCGAGTGCGATGAAATACTCGGCGACCTTGAGAGACGGAAAAATTTCCTCGACGGCGTCTGCGTCACAGGCGGCGAACCGACAGCGTCGGAGGGACTCATTTCCTTCCTTGAGAAAATCCGTTCAACGGGGCTCAGGATTAAGCTGGACACAAACGGCGCCCGCCCCGATGTGCTCGAGGAGGTGCTGGACCGGGGCCTGGCTGACTATGCGGCCATGGATGTGAAAGCCTCCCGGGAGAAATATCCCCTGGCCTCGGGATGGAAGGGGGATCTTTCACTTGTGGAAAAAAGCATCTCCCTCCTCCTCCGCTCGGGCATCCCCTTTGAATTTCGGACCACCCTGGTTCCGGGCATCCACGGGCTGGAGGACGCCCCGGGAATCGGGGACCTGGTCCGGGGAGCCCCGCTCTACGTTCTGCAGCGATTCCGCCCCGGGAACACCCTCGACGCCGCCTTCTCCGAAGCCGATCCCATGCCGGCCTGGTTTGCTGAAGCGTTCCGGGAGAGGGTTCTTTCCTTTACCGGGGAGGTCAGAATCCGGGGGTAGCGAGGAAACGGATGATTTCCCGTATGTCCTGCAGCGTCCGGAAACCCGGGGTACCTTCGGCAAAACTCCTGTTTCTGAGGAGGTAGCTTGGGTGGAAGAGAGGGCGAACCGTCAGGGGAATTCCCTCCCACAGGCATGTGTGGAACCTTCCGCGGAGGCTTGTGATCCCCTCCCTGCTGGAGAGGAAAGCCCGTGTCGGAACATTGCCCACGGAAAGGAGAAGCCTGGGGCGAAGGCGGGCTACCTGGGCCGCCAGGCACGGCCTGCAGGCCAGCAGTTCTGTCTTTGATGGAAGGCGGTTTTCGGGAGGACGGCATTTCACCATGTTGGTAATGAACAGTGTATCCCGGGAGAGCCCCTCCCCTTCCAGGAGGGATGTGAGGAGTTTTCCCGAACGCCCGGAGAAGGGACGTCCCGTTGTATCCTCGGTGGCGCCCGGGGCTTCGCCCACGAGCATCACGGCCGCTGTCTCCGGCCCTTCTCCGAAGACGGTTCTAGAGCGTCCTTCCGAGAGGGTACACCTGGTGCATTCGGCGGTTTTTCGCCTCAGATCTTCGAAGGTTTCCTGAAACATTGCGTCATTCCTTTCTCTCTCCGCCGGGGGAGAAGACCGGGTTCCCGCGGAAGCGGGAAAGTTTTTGAGACCACAGCCGGGAGGAGTTTTCATGGTACCCGATAAACGCTTCGCCGTCTTCGATCTGGAAACCAACGGCTTTCGGGCGGCTTCAGCGGTATCCGCCTCGTCCATCGTCTTCACCGGGGACGGGCGGATCCTTGATTTTTTCAACAGGTTTTACTACCCTGAGGAACGGCCCGATCCCCGCACCGAATCGGTCCACGGGCTTACTCCCGGCAGGATCGGCCATTTCCGGAAAGAGGAGGAATACGAACGCCACTTCCTCGGGGACTGGACAAGTCTCGCCGCCTTCTGGGACGGATGGAATCCCGAGGGGATCGTGGTCCATAACCTCTCCTTCGATATTTCCTTCCTTCCGCCGGAAGCGGTCCGGGGAAGAAAATGGTGGTGCTCCATGAGGGGACTCACCGACTTCTGCCGGATTCCGGGAAGCCCGGAACGGGGAAGACGATGGAAATGGCCGAAACTCGCAGAGGCATCTTCCCTGGTCAGGGGGAACCTTTCCGCCACAGGAGCCACCGCGGACACAGAGGAGATGCTTGGCTCCCCCCTTCCCCACTTCGGACTCAGCGACTGTTTCGAGCTCTACGGCATCTTCAGCAGGGTCTGGAACACCCTGCCGGACCAGGTCCGTTTCCGGGCCGCATCCGCCCCGTTTCTTCCGCCCGGGAGGCAGTCCTATGTCCTTCCGTCGCCCCTGCGGGACCGGTTCACGTCAGAGCGGATGGCGTACGCCGCCAGGCTCGCCGCAGCCGCGGGGTGCAGGGAGCGGGAGGAACGGCTCCTGGAGCTCGCCTGACCGAAAACCCTTGCAGCCTCCCTAGGCTCCCTCGACGACGAACTTCTTCCCCACGCACAGGGGGGAGAAGGCCGTCCCGAAGGCCTGGAAGAGTTTGACCTGCATGGGGAATCCCGTGCAGTGCCCGGCGGCGATCCACCTCGGCCCGATCTCGCGGATTCCCGCCAGGGTCTTCTCCATCTTCTCTTCGGACCCGTTGACCAGGTGAAGCCCACCGATAACGCCTTCCACGGGCTCGCCGGGGAACAGTTCCCGGACCCGTTTGAGGATGTTCACGATCCCGGAGTGGCTGCAGCCCGCCACCACCACCACGCCCTTTCCCTTCACCCTGGCGGTGATGCCCATGTCGTCGGGGAGGGAATCGGGAACCACTTTTCCATCCTCAAGGGTGAGAAAGGCTTTTCCCGGCCCTTCAAAATCCGTCACCCGGGGTATCTGTCCCGTAGTTGCAAGGCCTTCGGCGAGGGGAAAAGGATCGGAGGAGAGAAACAGCCTGCCTCCGGCATTCTCGATGGACTCCCGCTCGTCCCCGGTCTGGATGCCCTTGGAGGAGAGGACGGGGTCCGCCTTGAAATGGGGACGGAACAGGGCCGGATGGGCCACCACGGGGAAATTGGCCTTTCCCGTGGAGGCGACGAACTTCGCCACCCCTCCGGTATGGTCATAATGGCAGTGGGAGAGAACGAGGAAATCAATGGATTCAGGACGGATCCCGAGGCCCTTCATGTTGTGGGAAAGCACCTCGGGGCTCTGCCCCACGTCCAGGAGTCCCCGGACGACTGTGCCTTCCTTCTTTCCGGTCAGAAGGAAGGACAGGCCGTGTTCGGCGATGAAGGGACCGTGCATGGGCACGGAATCCTCCACCAGCGTGAGGATTTCAAGGGAATCAAGCATTTCGGCACCACCTCCGTTGCAGGATATTTTGTATAATGAAGCCTGCCGGCCTTTCTGGCAAGAGGTTCTTATCATCAAAACCACCGGACTGCGTGGAGCGTTACCGGTGCTCGCTTGGGCTGACGGCGCACATTGTCATCCGTGACAACTGCGCCTGAAACCGACATCCCTGTCGGTTTCCCGGCTCGGGCGCTGTCCCCCAGGGGATATCTCCGCAAAGTACGCGGAGCGAGATCTCTTCGCCTTGGGGGGCGAATTCACCTTATGCCCGGCAACCCTCCCTCAGCTTCCATGCTGCAAAACAAAAATGGACGAGAGGGGAGAATACCACATGTACTACATCGAGGGGCAGAGCCACGATCCCGCATTCAACCTGGCCATGGAGGAACACCTCTACCGCTCCGTGGACGGGGGACACCCCGGCTACTTCCTGCTCTGGCAGAACGCCTATACCGAGTTTTACTTTACCGACACGCTTTGGCCCGATATGGACAACCGGGCGCTCGAGGCCGCCGTGCTGGAGTACCAGCGGCGGGCCCGGCGCTTCGGCGGGCTCAGCTAGAGGAGGAATATCATGCGCACCCGTACGCTGACGGCGCTTGTCACGCTGCTTCTGTTTCTGACTGTTGTCTTTCTGCTGCCCGTTCCG
>CAZJAR010000063.1:0-14674 GCA_964543785.1 uncultured Synergistaceae bacterium
CATCCTCTTCGGCAGAAGAGTCCGACCGAGGATGTCACTGACGGGCTACGTGACCCTGAACTACAGCACTTCGGCCCTTGTCCTGTGGGGTATCGTCGCCGCCATGGGGCTCCCGCCCTCGGGGTATTCGGGGACGACCTGGGCCGCCTTTTTCCTCATGGCCCTGGTGCCCCAGATCCTCGGCCATTCCAGCTACAACTGGGCCCTCCGATGGCTCTCGGGGGGAACCGTGGCGCTCTGCCTTCTGGGGGAGCCCATCGGCAGCACCATCCTCGCGGCCCTCTTCCTCTCCGAACCCGTGACCCTGGGCAAGGCGGCGGGGGGTGCCCTCATCCTGGCGGGTATTTTCATCGCGTCAAAAGAAGAATAGAGCGGACCGCACACAGAAGAAAGGACGGAGAGACATGCTGGAGGCAAAAACAGAGAGAATCAGGAAGGACATCGAAACCATGGCCGGGTTCACGGCCTCGCCCGGAAAGGGCATGACGAGGTTCTCCTTCTCGAAGGAGGACCGGCTGACCAGGGACTACATCGCCTCCGAGATGAAGGGGGCGGGCCTGGCGGTCTTCGAGGACGCGGCAGGGAACCTGTTCGGGCGGCGGGAGGGAACCATCCCCGGGGCACCGGCCGTCATGATAGGGTCCCACTTCGATTCCGTGAAGAACGGCGGAGCCTTCGACGGCCCGGCGGGTGTGGTCATGGGACTTGAGATCGCCAGGGTCCTCCACGAGAACGGCATAGCCTCGGAGCATCCCCTGGAGTTCGCCGCCCTGGTGGAAGAGGAAGGGGCCCGGTTCGGCGGAGGGCTGTACGGCAGCAGGGCCATGACGGGCAAGGTCACCCGGGAGGCCCTGGACACTTTCAGGGACCGGGACGGCGTGTCCGCCGCCGAGGCCATGAAAGCCTTCGGCTTCGATCCAGACAAAATCGGCGAGGCGGTCCGGCCCGGGGGCAGCCTGAAGGCCTTCATAGAGATGCACATCGAGCAGGGCCCCATCCTCGAGAGCGAGGGAACGGACCTCGGCCTGGTGAAAACCATCGTTGGCATCAGCCAGCGGGAAGTGGAGATCCTCGGCAGGCCCGACCACGCCGGGACAACCCCCATGAACATGCGGTGCAACGCCCTGCTCGCAGCGTCCGAAGCGGTCCTCTTCCTCGACCGGGCGGCAAAGGAAGCCGCAGGGGGAACGGTAGGGACCGTGGGCAGGATGGAAGTCTTTCCCGGGGGGGCGAACATCGTTCCGGGAAGGGTGTTCTTCACCATCGACGTCCGTTCGGCGGACATGGCGAAGCTCGAACAGGTGACCGGGTCTTTCGCCGTCTTCCTGAAGGAGCTGGAGAAGCAGCACGGCGTCACCATATCCGTCACAGACAAGCTGACCGTCCCCCCCGTGGAGATGTCGGCGGAGATCCTCGGCCTTTTCGGGGCGGAGGCTGCAAAGCGGAGCTATTCATCGAAAATCATGCAGAGCGGAGCAGGGCACGACGCCATGATCATGGCGTCTGCCGCGGACACGGGCCTGGTCTTCGTGCCCAGCAAGGGAGGGCGAAGCCACTGCCCGGAGGAATGGACCGACTACGGACAGATCAAGAAGGGCGTGGACGTAGTCCTCGGCGCGGTGCTCTTCCTGGTGAAAGCCAGGATCTGAAAGGTTCATCAGAAACGGGGCGGTCCTTAATAGGTCCGCCCCGCCGTTTATTGCCGCTGCAGCTTCAGCAGAAGCATCCCAAGCGGAGGAAGGCTGAGGCAGAGAGAATTCTCGCTCTGCTTCCAGCGGAGTTCCTCCGAATGAAGCCCGCCGTAGTTTCCGAACCCCGCCCCGCCGTACTCCCCGGCATCGCTGTTCAGGATCTCCCGCCAGTAGCCTCCGCAGGGGACAGGAATGCGGTAATGGAGCCGCGGAACAGGGGTGAAGTTGAACACCCCGAGGATCATGTCGCCCGAAGCGCTCTTTCTCACGAAAGACACCACGCTCTTTTCCCAGTCGGAGAAATCGCACCAATCGAAGCCGTCGGGAGTGAAATCCCGCTCGTAGAGGGCAGGTTCCTGCCGGTACAGCCGGTTCAGCTCCGCCACGAGAAGGGAAATCCCCTTGTGCTCCGGGATGGAAAGCTGGTCCCACTGGAGGCTGTCGTCATGATTCCACTCTTTCCCCTGGCCGAATTCGCTTCCCATGAACAGGAGCTTCTTCCCCGGATGAGCGAACATGAACCCGTAGAGAAGGCGGAGGTTGGCAAATTTCTGCCAGGCGTCCCCCGGCATCTTGCCCAGCATGGACCCCTTCCCGTGGACCACCTCGTCATGGGAGAAGGGAAGAAGAAAGTTCTCCGTGAAGGCGTACATGATGCTGAAGGTTATCTTGTCGTGGTTGTATTTCCTGTAGACCGGATCCCTGGTCATATAGGCGAGAATGTCGTGCATCCATCCCATGTTCCACTTCATGCCGAAGCCAAGCCCCCCGACAAAAACGGGGCGGGTGACCATAGGCCAGGCTGTCGATTCCTCGGCGATGGTCTGCACGTCGGGGAAATCACCGTAGACAGCCTCGTTCAGCTTCTTCAGGAAATCGATGGCCTCGAGGCTCTCCCGTCCGCCGAACCGGTTGGGAATCCACTCCCCCTCCTTCCTGGAATAATCCAGGTAAAGCATGGAAGCCACGGCGTCCACCCTCAGGCCGTCGGCATGGAAGCGGTCGAGCCAGAAATAGGCGCTGCTGAAGAGAAAGCCCCGCACCTCGTTCCGGCCGTAATTGAAAATCCAGCTTCCCCAGTCGGGGTGATACCCCTTCCGGGGATCCTCGTGCTCGTAGAGGCATGTGCCGTCGAACCTGGCGAGGCCGTAGGCGTCGGCGGGAAAATGAGAGGGCACCCAGTCGAGGATCACGCCGATGCCCTTCTGGTGCAGCACGTCCACCATGTACATAAAATCCTCGGGAGTTCCGTACCTGCTTGAAGGGGCGAAATACCCCAGGGTCTGGTACCCCCAGGAGCCGTAGAAGGGGTGCTCCATCACGGGAAGAAGCTCCACGTGGGTGAAGCCCATGGAGAGGGCATAGTCTCCGAGTTCATGGCCAAGCTCACGGTAGGAGAGGGACCTGAAGCCTTCCGCAGGGTTCCGCCTCCAGGAGCCGATATGCACCTCGTACACCGACAGGGGGGCGTCGAGGGCGTTGTTTTCCTTCCTGGCGGCCATCCACTCGCTGTCCCCCCATTCGTATTCAAGGGGCCAGACAATGGATGCCGTCTTGGGCGACACTTCCCAGAAGGAGGCGAAAGGGTCCCCTTTCTCGATGACCCGCCCCTCGCGGGTTCGGAGTGAATACTTGTAGAGCGTCCCCTTTCCGACTCCCGGGATAAAGCCTTCCCAGACTCCGGAGCTGTCCTTCCGGGGAGAAAGATAGTGAGCGGTCCTGTTCCAGCCGTTGAAAGTTCCGGTCACGCTTACTTCCTTGGCGTTCGGAGCCCACACGGCAAAGAATGTCCCCTGCCTGCCGTCCTTCTCAGCCACGTGGGCGCCAAGCTTTTCGTAGAGGCGGCAGTGGTTCCCCTCCCGGAAGAGATAGGAGTCCATCTCCCCGAAAAGGGAAAAATCGTATTCCGCTTTTCCGGCGCCGGTCATTTTCTTTCCTCCCCCCGGTGATGCATCAATCTGAAAGATATTGTACCCTATGACGGCATGGGGAAGACCCTTTTTCGCAGGGGAACGGAAGGAGTTCTTTCATGACGGACAGGCGGCTTTTCGATTCGGAAAAAGAGAGAAGGGGGGCGGCAGCGGCCCTTTTGCGGTGGTATGAACAGGTCCGCCGCCCCTTTCCCTGGAGGGAGACAACCGACCCGTACAGAATCTGGATTTCCGAAGTAATGCTCCAGCAAACCCAGACATCCAGGGCTGTGGACTACTACCTCAGGTGGGTCGCTCTTTTCCCGACGGTTGAAGCCCTCGCCCGGGCGCCCGAAGAGCATGTTCTCAAGGCATGGGAGGGACTGGGCTATTACGGAAGGGCGAGAAATCTCCGGGCGGCGGCGCTGGTGATCGCCGATACACTCAGCGGCAGGCTTCCGGAGTCCTACGAAGGACTCCTTGACCTTCCCGGCGTGGGCCCCTACACTGCGGGAGCGGTGGCCAGCATCGCCTTCGGCATTCCCGTACCTGCGGTGGATGCCAACGGGAAGCGCGTCTTTTCGCGGCTCCTTGACCTCGGAGAACCCGTCGACAGGTCAAAAGGGGAAAAAGCAGTCAGGGAAGCCTTTTCCCTTCTCCTCCCCAGGGATTCTTCCGGAGAGTTCAACCAGGCGGTGATGGAACTGGGAGCCACACTCTGCCTTCCCAGGTCTCCGAAGTGCGGCAAATGCCCCCTTTCCCGCCTATGCCGCGCCCGTGAACGGGAAACCGCCTTGCAAAGACCCGTCTTTTCGAAACGGGAAAAAGGAGAATCCGCAGAAGGGCGCCTGTTCGTCCTGCTCAGCGACCGGGGGGTCTACCTCAGGAAACGTTCCTCCAGCGGGCTCTGGGCGGATTTTGAAGAGTTCCCCTGGGAAGCTCCCCCCGCTGAGCCGCTGGTGTTCCCTGCCCTTTCCCGGGCGGAGGGGACAGATTTCGGCCAGATACGGTGCTCCTTCACCCGGTGGCGCATTACCCTTAAGGTACTGGTCGTTCCCGTTCATGCAAATTCACAGAAAAATTTGCCCGGCGGAAGGTGGGTCGAAGGCTCTGAACTCGCCTCCATTCCTCTTCCCGCCGGGAGCGCCAGGGTTCGGAAAATGCTCTTCGGAGCGGGGATTATCTCCCGGTGCCAAATGCCGGGATCCGGGGCAGAATGAGCCTCACAAGCACGGCGGACACAACAAGGGTAGGAAGAAGAAAGGAGCCGTTGTACACGGAAGAGTATATCCACACATTGCTCCCTTCAGGGGCAAAGCTTCCGAAAAAAACCACGCCGGAAAGGACGTGGCAGCCGAACCGCAGCAGTCCTGACAGGGCCATTCCAACCAGCGGTCTTGAAGCGAAAAACCCCGCCAGGCCAAGGACGCCGAAAGCCCCGGGGTAATCGAGCACCGCCTGGAGGGGATGGACCACGTAACCGCCAGTAAAGAGCTGCAGCAGCCCGGAAACGGCTCCCGCGAAACATCCCGCTTTTCCTCCCCGCCGCAGGGCGAACAGGAATAAAGGAACCATTTCCAGGGTGATTGAACCGCCCTGGGGCATGGTCCACAGCCGCAGGGCCGAGAACACAACGGAAAGGGCCACCGCAAGGGAGCCTTCCACGAGAATCCTGTTTCTATCTCCAGCCATAAAAAAATCCCCCTCTGCGAATATGCATCGGAGGAATGTCCTCGAACAGGGCACCTTCCCTTCGCCGGCATCACCCGGATCAGGTTCCAGGGGTCGGGGCCGCGATGCCCCCTCTCAGTCCGTCAAGGACTCCCCCGATGCGAATAAGAGTATTATACTCCTTCACCCGTTGGAGGAAAAGACAGCAGGGATTCTCCCTCCCGGCTGTCTTTTCCTCCATGGGCGCCCGGCCAGACGTAGGGGAGATCGGGCCCTTCGACCCAGCCGAACCGCCCGTACCACTCCGGGTCCTTGCGCAGGAGGTTGGACCGGTGGGAACTATGGAAACTGCCGTCTCCGAGCCAGGGGGGCAGAAAATCCCGCCCCTTCCCCGAGAAGGCGTTCCGGTACCTCTGCTCGAGCCGTTCTTCGCAGCTGTCTCCTCCCATGGCCGCCAGTGCATTCAAGAGTTTCTCCCTGCAGGTATCCCGGTAGCCCATCCCGGTCCATCGCCTGCAGATCACCACCCCATAGAACGCAAGGGCGGACGGAAAACCGCTCCACATGATCCGGGCCGGGTGGTTCCTCCACCCCCGGAGAGCATAGTCAGGCGACAGGGCGTTCAGAAGCTGGAGGGCCTCCACCCGCTGCTTTCCGAGCCGCCGGAGATCAAGCACCTCTGCTGAATGGAAAAAATCGGGATAGGGAAGAAAGGTCTGCATTGAGTCCCCCTCAGGCCCGCCGGAAGGCCATGAGTCCGCCGGAAGCGGCGGCAGCCCGCAGTCCTGCCATGACTCAGAGTTCCACTCCCAGGAAGAGCCTGGCAAGATAGCCGATGAGGAAGGATATTCCCGCCACCCCGAGGCTTATGGAGAGCATTTCAAGGAAATTCTTCCGGAAGGGCGCGTCACGGACAACCGACATGAAAAAGGTAAAGAACAGAATGACCCCCACTCCGTTCAAAAGGGTCAGGGAAAGAGCGGCAAAGGGGCTTTCGAATATGATGTAGGGAAAGACCAGGACCACCACGGTGCCAAGGTAAGCAACCCCTGTGTACAGCGCGGCTTTGAGGGGTTCCCGCTCTCCCTCTTCCGACTTCTGGGACAAATATTCCGATGCGGACATGGAGAGAGCCGCGGCGATGCCGGTGATGCTCCCGGCAAGCGCCACCACTCTCCCGTTCCCGAGGGCGAAGGTGAACCCCGCCAGCGCTCCGGTCAGCTCCACCAGAGCATCGTTCAGTCCGAGGATCATGGAGCTCATGTACTGGAGGCGCTCCTCGTCAATAAGTGCGGCAAGGGCAGCCTCGTGCTCGGTCTCCTCCCGCAGGATGGCGGCGGCCTCCGGAATTGCGGCCTCCACGGCGGCGTAATTTTTCTCCGCCTGTTCTTCCCCCTTTTCGAGAAGCTTGATGGCGAATGTGATGCCCATCACCGCCGCAAGAAGAATGAAAAGGACCACCTTCCATCTTTCCGGCTTGATGGATATCCCGGTATACCCCTCCCAGACGGCGGCATGCCTCTTTTCGTCTTCGCCTATCCTCCGGAGCAGGTCGCCGTTCGGCCCCTTCACCCGCCCCGACAACGCAGAATAGATGGCATACTCCGTAATCTCCGTCCTCTGAAAAGCCTCAAGGATGGAGCGAAGTTCTTCAGAAATCCGGATCATCGTTCTCTCCTGCAAGCGAAATTTGCGTCCCTGCGTAAAAAAGCGGGCCGGCAGTTTTCCGGGCTCATTTCGATCCGCTCAGGACATGCTGATTTTTGTTATTATACTCCACAGGAGAATTTCTCCCCTTCGTTTCATTCAGGGGGATTTTGGAAGGAGACGCCGCCGTGTCCGATCTGTCCGCCCTCTTCCGGGAAATGAAGGGAGCAGCTGTCCTCGGAGTCAACCCGCCAGTCCACGATTTCACCTTTTTCGACCTCTGGGCGAAGCCCCTGGGCCTGCTCTTCCTTCTGGACTATATCCGGAGAAGGGGAAACCGTATCTTCCTTGCGGACTGCATCTTCGAGGGAAGAACCGGCAGACTCTCCTGGGGGAGGAACGCAATCCGGAAGAGGGAGATTTCAAAACCCTCCTGTCTCGCAGGAATACCCCGGCGCTACCACCGTTTCGGACTCGGCGAAGAGGACTTCCGCAGCCATCTCCAAAGCTACCCCGCGCCCGACTACATCCTCGTAACCTCCATGATGACCTACTGGTACGGCGGGGTCTTCAGCTGCATAGAAACCATCAGGCAGGTTTTTCCCGGAGTGCCGGTGATCCTCGGCGGCGTCTACGCCCGGCTCTGTCCGGAACACGCCAAACTCTCCGGAGCCGACATGATCCAGACGGAGCCCCTGGACCTCGAGTTCTCCCTGCCGGCCACCGACCTGTACCGGGAACTGGGGTACGGCGTCCTCGCCACAACCTTCGGCTGCCCTTTCCGCTGCGATTACTGCGCTTCCCGGCTGCTGGAGCCATTCTTCCGGCGTAGGGACCCTGACCTCATTCTTCAGGACGCAAAACAGCAGCTCTCCGGAGGCGCCATGGACCTCGCCTTCTACGACGACGCCCTCCTCGCCGGAAAGGAGCGCCATTTCTTCCCTCTTCTCAGGGAACTGACCGAACGGCACCCCGGCACAAGGCTCCACAGCCCAAACGGACTCCACGTCAGGGAGATTGACGACGATTGCGCGCGAAGACTGAAAGAGGGAGGCTTCGAGACCCTCCGCCTCAGCTTCGAGAGCTCCGATCCCGAAATACAGAAAAAAAGCTCGGACAAAACGTCGGGCGAGGAATACGCCGCAGCCCTTTCCTCCCTCAGGAAAGCCGGTTTTTCAGACGGTCAGCTTGAAACCTACATCCTCGCGGGGCTCCCGGGCCAGTCCTTCCAGTCGGTCGAAAACTCCATCCGGTTCGTCCTGGAACAGGGAGGAAACCCGCGAATCGCTGAATTCTCTCCCGTGCCCGGAACCCCCTCCTTCGAAGAGGCGGCCGCAGGTTTGCCGGGCCTCCGGAACGAACCCCTTCTCTCCAACAAGACAGCCTTTTCATCCTATCTTGCCGGTTATATGTCCCCCCGCGACCTCCAGGGGCTTAAAGACCTTGCCAAAGGGCAACAGCGGCGATAAGGCCAAGATCAGGAAGAAAGACTCATCTGAAAATATTGTATATTTTGCTTGACATCATCAATGAAATGGAATAGCATGATGCATGAGAGTTTCCGAAAGGAGGGCAATCAAGTGAAGGACATTCCTGAAAAGATAACAAAACAGCTCCGCAGTTTCAACAGATTCTATACCGGAATCATAGGAGCAGTCAACCAGTCGGTACTCAACAGCCCATTCTCCATTGCCGAGGCGCGGGTCCTCTACGAAATCAAGCACAATGAATCACCCACAGCAAGCGAGATCAACGTCCAGCTCGCACTTGACCCCGGCTATCTCAGCAGGATTATCCGGCGGTTCGAACACGACGAACTCCTCGAAAAGGAACGCTCTCCACTGGACGGCAGGGCCTACATCCTCCGCCTCACCCCGCGGGGAGAGCACGTTCTCACAGCCCTTGAAAAAGCTTCTGATCAAAGGGCTTCAGAGCTGCTCTCTCCCCTCACGAAAGTGGACGTGGAAGCACTTGTCCGTGCCACGGACACCATCAGGGACATTCTCAACAACGATCCGAGGGAAGTGACCATCCGGCCGGCAAAACCGGGGGAACTTGGGCTCATGGTCTGGCAGCACATGGACTTCTACATGAAGGAATATGATTTTGACACTTCCTTCGAGTATTACCTCTTCGAAGGCATTACCCGCTTTCTGAAAAACAGGGAGGCAGGGAAAGGCGGCGCCTGGGTGGCAGACCACAACGGCACCGTCGTGGGTTCCATCGCCATTGACCACGAGGATGACAAAACGGCGAAACTCCGGTGGCTCCTGGTGAACCCTGACTTTCAGGGCATGGGCATCGGCAGGCGGCTCATGGACGAAGCCATGGAGTTCTGCAGGCAGAACCTCTACCACAGAATCTTTCTCTGGACATTTTCCGAACTCCGGGAGGCCCGCCACCTGTACGAACTCTACGGGTTCTCCCCCACGGAAGAAATGAAGCACGACATCTGGGGAAGGGAGATCACAGAAGAACGCTGGGACTACCTCCTCTTCGACCCCGAAGAAGAAGAGGCGTAACCCCCTTTCCCCCCGGCGTGGCAGCGCTCCCTGAAAGGGAGGGCGGATCGTTTCCCTTGGAATAGCGAAAAAAGATCCGCCTCATCGGAAGGAGGATGAGAAGGGCACTATGGGCATCCGTTTTCGAAAAACCATCACCATCGCCCCGGGCATCAGGATCAACCTGAGCAAGAGCGGCGTCAGCGCCACTGTCGGCCCGAAGGGGGCTACCCTTGGAATCGGAAAGGGGGGCGTTCACGCAAACGTGGGCATTCCCGGATCGGGAATATTTTACCGGAAGAAACTCCCTCTTCCCTGGCCCGGCGGGTCGAAAAAAACGGGATCGCCGTCAGGAAGCTCAACGTCAAGCACAGGCAGGACGCAGGAGGGCAGAAGTGACGCGGAGGAGATGAACCTGGCCATCCAGGAGATCATCGACATACATCTCCGCACCCTTCCGCCTGCGGCCCCCCTTGTCTACACTCCGTCGGAATACGGTGAACCTGTTCCCGCTCTGCCTCCCTCCCCCTTCCCCCTCTGGCTGCGCGGCGCCGTCCTGGTTGCTGCCCTCGTCCTCCTCTACTTCACGAAGGGGCTCTCCTTCATCCCGTGGGCACTCTGGGAAGGCTACATCTATTATTCGAGAAAGAAGAATCACGCCGTTCTCATGGCTGATTGGGAGCAACGGAAAGCAGCCTTCGAGCGGGAAGATGCCAAAAAGGCCGTCCGTTTCGAAGAGGCGATGAAACTCTCGGGAGAGAAGCCTGAAACAGCCCTGGAAGCGGTTGTCTCTGCCATCGAATGGCCCCGTGAAACCCATGTATCCTTCCAGGTTGACGGGCAGATGGCCTTCCTTGACGTGGATCTGCCGGAAATAGAGGACATGCCTGCGGTCACCTACGGATTCTCCAGCCGAAGCGGCATCACGGAGGATCAGAAGAGCGAAACCCAGATCCGGAAGGATTACGCACGCCATGTTCATGGCGTGGCTTTCCTGCTTCTGGGTGAAGTCTTCCGCGCCCTTCCGTCCATTTCGGAAATCGTCCTCTCGGGCTACACGCAGAAGATCCAGTCCGCCACGGGACGGGAGGAAGACCAGTATCTTTACAGCCTGAGGGTGCACAGGGACCAGTGGAAAGACATCAACTTCTCAGCCCTTGACATCATCGATCCTGTTGAGGCCATCGGCGGCTTTGAAATCCGCCGGAACATGACGAAAACAGGCATCTTCAAGGAAATCGAGCCCTTCACCCTGTAATGGAAGCGGGGGTCCAGCGGGGTTCATGAAATACTACGACATCAGCAGAGAGCTTCTCTCATCGGCTGTCTACCCGGGCGACCGGCAAACGGAGCTGGAAATCACCTTCGACATGAAGAAGGGAGCGGACTTCAACCTCTCCGCCCTCTGCTGCAGTCTCCATGCCGGCACCCATTGCGACGCATTTCTTCACTTCTGCCGCGACGGACAGGACATTGCCGGCATCCCCCTCGATCATTTTCTCGGACCATGCCTCGTCCTCTCCGTTCCGGGACACACCCTCGCCGGAGATGACTTTTTCAGGAGCCGCCTGCCCGAAGGGGTGAAGCGGCTCCTGCTCAAATCTGGCGGGACATCCCATCTTTCCTCCTCAGGTGCGTCCTTTCTTCTCCAGCGGGGGATTCTCACCCTGGGAACGGACGCCCGGTCTGTCGCCCCTCCCGATGACGAAGCCGGCATCCATGTTCCCCTCCTCTCAGCCGGGGTGGCCATCATCGAGTCCCTGATGCTGGATGAGGTCCCGGACGGAGAATACTTTCTCTCGGCTGCACCTCTCAAGATCCGGGGTGCAGAAGCAGCCCCCTGCCGGGCAGTGCTCTTCAGCACTGATGTATGAACGACGCATGCCGCCGAAGGGAGAGAACAATGACTTTTTTCAAGACCATCAGGAACTGGGGCGAAAGCCATCCTTTCATCTTCGCTCCCGGCCTCGTCGGGGCCGCAACGGTTCTTTTTCTTCCGGGGCGCGAGCTCCTCGGGAAAGGACACTGGGCTCTCCTCTACCTTCTCGTAATCTCTCTTGTGGCATCGGCGGCAGGATCACGCCCCTCCTTCGCCGCCGCCCTGTCCGCCTTCCTGGCCTGGGATGTTTTCTTTCTTCCTCCGTACAACACCTTCAGGGTTGACGACCCGAAGGACTGGATTTCCCTCGGCGTCTTCCTGGTGGTCGGTGTCCTCATCGGGCTCACCTCAGGAAGACTGAGGGAGAGAGAGGCCCTGGCCGTAGCCCAGGAACGGGAAATGGCCCTTCTCAACAGACTTACAGGGCGCCTTCTCGCCATACAGCGCCCCCTGGAAATGGCCGAGGCTCTCTGTACCGAGATCGAAGCCGTATTCTCTCCAAGATTCATTCGTTTTCACCTGACTGAGAGTCCGAAAATCAGGACGCTGCTCTTCGGCATGAAAAACGAACTCGACGCCGATCCCCTCGAAGAGGATTTCCTTCGCGAGGCGGCTGAAAAATCCATCGGAATTGCCTCTCCGTCTGTCGATTCTTCCCGGGATCCCGCAGCGGGGGAAGAGAGCGGAATCATACGCCACTCAGCCTTGTTCCCCTCAGTCTCCCGTGATGACGTTTTTCTCCCCGTGCTCTCCTCCAGCAGGCTCGAAGGCATACTGCACATCGGTGAGAGGAGAAGCAAAAAAGGGTACAGCTGGAACGAAATCCAGCTGCTTTCAGCGGCAGCCCACATGGCCGGCACCTTTCTCGAAAGAAACAGGCTGGACGAATCAGCCCGGCAGGCTGAAACACTCAAGGAAGGGGACAAGCTCAAATCGGCAATTTTCTCCTCGGTTTCCCATGAGCTGAAAACCCCCCTCTCTTCACTTACGGCCACTATCTCAGGTATCCTGGAAGAAGACACTGCGTGGAATGCCGACCACGTGAAAAAAGAGATTGGATCGGTAAAAAAAGACCTGGACAGGCTTTCACATTCCATCGGCTCCCTTCTGGACCTTTCAAGACTCGCCGCTGAAGCCTGGAAACCCGACCTTCAGTGGGTCGAACCCGGCGAAGTGCTCGGCTGGGTCCTCTTCCGCCTGGAGCGACAGGAAAGGGATCGGGTGAAAACCGAGCTGCCGGAGGACCTCCCTCTCATCCTGGTAGACTTCCAGCAATGGGGCAGGCTCCTGATGCATATCCTGGAAAACGCACTGTCCTACAGCCCGCAGGACAGCCCGGTCACTGTCGGGGCAGAGAGAACCGATGAAGGGCTCGACTTCCGGATAGCTGACAACGGCCCCGGAATACCGGACGGAGAGAAGAAAATGGTCTTCGCCAAGTTCTTCCGGGGTGCTCATTCGGGCGTTCTTCCCGGAGGCACGGGGCTGGGGCTGCCCATTGCCCTGGAAATCGCCAGGGTACACGAGGGGGCAATTCGAATCGAAAACAACGTCCCGACAGGGACGAAGATCATCGCCTCCCTCCCTGCGAGTCACATCTCGGATGGAACGGAGCCCGGGCTGCCATGAGCTCACCGGAGAGAAACGTCAGAATACTGGTCATCGACGACGAAGAATCCATACGGAGGGCCCTCCAGTCAATACTCACCCTGCGGAAATATGACGTGAGCCTTGCCGCTTCAGGTGCCGGGGGAATTGAAAAAGCCATCGAGACCAACCCCGAACTCGTCATTCTCGATCTTTCACTGCCGGACATGGACGGCCGGGACGTCTGCCGGGAACTGCGCACCTGGATGAACTCTCCGATTCTGATCCTCTCGGTCAGGGGAAATGAAAGCGACAAGGTGCAGGCTCTCGACCTGGGGGCCGACGACTACCTCACCAAGCCCTTTCAGGCGGGCGAACTGCTCGCCAGGATACGGGCCATCCTCAGAAGGGCGGAGTCGAGGATCATCCAGGCACCTGAAATTTCTGTGGGCGACCTGACCATCAGCATCGCAAAAAGACAGGTATTCCGCCGGGGAGAAGAAATTTCCCTCACAAGGACAGAGTTCGAAATACTCTCCCTCCTCGCCCAGAACATGGACTGCGTCGTAACCTACCGAATGCTGAGCGAAAAAATATGGGACGACAGGGAAGAACGGGATCCCGGCCTTCTTCGTGTCCATGTGAGCAACCTGCGGAAAAAAATCGAACCAGCCCCCTCCCTTCCCCGCTACATCCATACCGAACCAGGAGTCGGATTCCGCTTCGCAGCCCAGTAATCCATCTCTTTATTAAAAATTAACGCCGGACACCCCTTTCTTGACGATGTCTTTACTCCCCCTCTGGTACCCTGTATCCGGTACATCCCGCCCCTTCACAGGGGGACCGGACATTTTGCAAAGGAGGCGGCCGGCATGCTGTGTCTTGGTGATCTGATGGAAACCCGATGTACTTTCTCATTTGACGAGAACGGCTGTCTTCGCCTCTTTTTTCCCGACAACTCCATCATTCTGTACAAAGACGACAGCGTCGCCATCTTCCCGGGTGACGGAGTTTCTGATGAGAGCGAAGCGGAAAAGTGGCTCAGGCACAATTGAAAACCAGGTGCCGATATCAACCGGCAGGCAGCCCAGTCAGCACATCCTGGAAAACACTGCCTGCCTGAAAGAATACATTGACCCATTCATTACACCCTGGAGGAACAACCATGAGAAAAGAAGAGAAGGTAGTCCTGGTGGTCGGACTCGGACGATTCGGCCAATCTCTATGCAAAACCCTTTCTGAGCTGCATAACCAGGTCATAGCCGTTGATAAAGACAATCAATGCGCCGAGGAAATCGCCGGAATTGTGGACCTCTCCGTGCAGGCAGATGCCACGGACGCGGAAGCCCTCACCAGATGCGGGGCAAAGGAAGCTGACATAGCGGTAGTCGCCATCGGCGGGAGCGTCGAAGCCAGCGTTCTCGCGACCACAATTCTGAAAGACATTGGTGTTCCTTACGTGATCTCCCGTGCGGAAAATGACATTCATGCCCGGGTTCTCGCCCGGGTCGGCGCCAACAGGGTCATCTTTCCCGAGCGTGATATGGGAGAAAGGCTGGCCCAGCTTTTGGTCCATCCATGGATGTCCCACTTCGCCCAGGTCCCCGGATCGCTCTTCTACGTGGGGGAAATCCGCCCCATACCGGAGATGATAGGAAAAACCCTCGCCGAACTCGACTTCCGGGTACGGTACAATGCGGTGATCCTCACCGTCAACCGGGGCGGGAAACGGTTCATACCCAGGGCCGAAACCGTCATCGAGTCCGGGGACATGATCCTCGTCGCCGG
>CAZJAR010000064.1:0-14635 GCA_964543785.1 uncultured Synergistaceae bacterium
GGGCGGACCACCGGAGATCCGCCGTGCCGGAAGCGTTCAACGGCTTCGATGAGGAGGCGAGAGACTCGATGAAGGCCCAGCGGATGTTCTTTCCCTCCCCTTCGAAGGCCATGGCGGGGGTATCCCCTGAAAGGCCTGACAGGGTCCCTTTCCCGGAGACCGTTCCTCCCCCCGGAATGGAAAGGGAGAGTGAGGAGACGTTCAGAGCGTCCGCCGTGCCGGTAAAGCTGGCTGACAGATTGCTGGCAGGGGTGCCCAGGACGGAAATCTTCGGGGCTGCAAGAGCCCCGGAAAGGCTCATCTTCCCCTCGAAGGGATATTTCAGGGAGAGTTTTCCCGTTCCCGTGCCGGCAAGCCCCAGGCCGGGAGCGAAGACAGCGCCGGAGGATTTCAGGTCGAACCTGTCAGACCGGATTTCCAGGGTGGTTTCGGTGCGATCATTTTCGTCGAAGGCAACTTTTCCCGATGCGTCAAAGGTGGAGGCATGCCATTTCCCCGAGGCCCTGAGATCAATGAGATTTCCATCGGTCAGCTCAAGACTTCCCTTCAGGTCCCCCACGGGAAAACCTTCGAGGTCAACCCCGGGAGAGGCAAAGGAAACAGGCCCGCCGAGCCTGTCGAAAGGGCCGTCAAGGTCCACCCTGAGGGACGACAGAGTGCCCCGGCCGAAGGAAAGCCAGGAGAAGAACCGGGTCCACTCCAGAAAATCCACGTTTTTGAGGCCCAGATTGATTTCCGCCAGGGGGACGGGGGCGAAGAACACGGAAAGGCTGCCCTCCACCGGCGAGGAAAAAACCTTTCCGCCCGCAGGGGAGAGGGTTGCCTTCTCGCCGTCGGCAGACCATAAGAACCGCCCTTCCGTGAGGAGGTCCCAGATGTCGCCGCCGAGTATTTCTCCCTCCCCGGACAGAAGAAGCTTCCCGCCCGGGCGGCTCACCGTGAGGGTGGAGTCCACCGTGCCCTTCATACTGAAGGGAAGAGAAAAGAGGGAGCCTGCTTTTTCCAGGTTCAGGTTGTGAACGTTCCCTTCGAGGAAAAACTCCGGAAAAACTTCTCCCGACAGTGCCGCCGTCATTTCACCCGCTCTCAGAAATCCGTTGGTGAGTGAAATCACAGCGTCCTCCGCCAGGGATCCTCCCATTTCCACAGGCATGCCGAGGAAATTCCCCTTTCCCTCGAGAGTTACCGTCCCCTGCCCCGGCGTCAGCCGGAGAAGGTCGAGCGTCACGCTTCCGAGGGGGGTGGAGACTTCCGAAGGGGTGAGAATAATCACAGGAAGGGCAAGGGAACTCTCCCCGGAACCCTGGGGAAGGTCAGTCTTTTTCACGGCTGCCAGAAGCGGTTCAGAGGCGAGGAATGCGTTCTTAACCGTAATGCTGTTGATTCCCGCCGAGCCCTTCAGCAGGGAGAGCAGCGAGAGGGACACTGTGAGATTTTCCGCCCGGGCAATTTCTTCGTCCCCGAAGGAGACCCGGACATTCCATGCTGTGAAGCCTGTGACCGGATTTCCGGAAAAACGGTCGGCCCTCAGGCTCCAGCCTGGAAAAACCTGTACGGCTTCGTCCAGGGATGATTTGAAGAAGTCAGTCCCGGCATCCCTCCCCGAGAGCAGGAACAGAACGGACGCCGCCGCCAGGCCTGCAAGGAGAAAGACGAAAAGAACAGCCTTTTTTCCTGGTTTTTTCATTTCCCTTTTCCTTTCGGTTATCGCTTCTTTTTGCCTTCTGCCCTGCGGCAGCAATTATATACCGGTGCGGAGCCGTGCAATCATAGGAGACATGGGAGCGGAATGCCAGAGCAGTATTACCTATATGTTAAAGAGTGAATAGTCCGTTCTGTTTAACCTATATATGGCGGCCTGTGGAACGCTGTGGAAATGTGGATATGTGGACAAGTCGGTGGACAACCTTGAAAAAAACGTCGAAAAAAGGTTGAAAAATGCACCTCCGTGGATAACCCTGCGGCATGTGGACATTTTTGCGGAGACACTAGGCAGGGGGAAAGAATACATGGTACAGGCGCCGACTGTGTTTCATCCACCGGAATCCCTGCTGACCTGAAGGACGGAGACAATGGGAATCTCGCATCCCCTGGGAGAAAGAAGAACCTTCCCCCTGACCGTTACTCGCTCTCCTTTCTTCAGGCCCAGGAGTCCCGCCGTGCGGCCGTTCCTGTAGGCGGTAAGAGAAAGCCTGCCCTGGGAGAGGATTATTCTCCGCCCCCGCTCCTCCACCCGTTCCAGGATCATGCTCACGGTGACAAAACTGCCCGCGAGGACCGTTGCCTCGGCCCATACCTGGGAAGCTGTGAATATCCTGTTCTCAGAACGGCTCCAGAGGCCTGCGCCATTCCGGGCAGCCTCTTCCATGGCGGAGAAAATCCTGTCGGCGTATTTCCCGTTGGGGGGAATGATCAGGGGGAGGGCAAGGCCTCTTCGAACAAGCTCCTCGTTCACCATCGTCTCTCCTTCGGGAAGAGAGACCCAGACATAGGCCAGGAGTCTTTCGTACCTGTCGCGGAGTTCCTTGTCGAATTCGATCCGGAGCGGTCCGGAGGAAATAATGTCCCGGTTCGCCTCGGAGGCCTCCAGGGCGAGCTCCTCCTCCGCCCGGCGGGGATGGTGGAGTTCCGGCGAGTCGATCAGGAGGTAGCGGATGGTGGTCCGCTTCCCGTCAAGAGGAACGGAGATGGTGTCTCCGTCAAAGACCTCGATGCCCGCGTCCGAGAGGAGCGTTTGTACATCGGGGCCGCTCCCGGGTCCGAAAAACGACAGTATCGCTGCGGAGAGGAGGGCGGCGGCCGCGGCGAGAAGGCGCGTCACGGCTGCTCGCCCTCCCCTGCCGCCGGGTGAACCCGCCAGGTGAGGTCAGGGCACGTCCATGGATTCCCGCCGGACGCCACATACCGGAGAACCGCCGAAGGGGATGCGGAAGAAACCGATGGAAGGACCAGGAAGGAAATGCCCGCCCTGCCCAGGATGTCGGGGAGAAAGGGGATGCCGGGACCCTGGAGAACCACCTTTTTCTTCTCCAGCCATGGAAGGAGGGTGAAGAAGGAGCGTGTCCTGAACACCTCGGCGGTGAGCCATATCCAGCTGCAGGAGCTCATGTGCTGGGAGGCGGTCCATTCCGGAAGGACGTTCAGGCCCCTCCGGCCGTCATCGAAGACGGAAATGTTCCAGTGCCAGTCCCGGAGAAAATCAATGACCCAGGGGTCAGGAGTGACAAGGCACACCCGCTCTCCGCCAGGAAGCGGGAGAAGGCTCTCGAGGGGCATCCCTCCCTCCGGAGGGGGGCTGAGGGCCGCTGCGGCGGCGGAGGCAGCAGCGTATTCCTGGGGATAGGGCGAGACGAGGAGCCTTGCGAGGTCCCGAACTCCCGAGGCAAGGAGGCGCCGCGTGTGATCCTCCCTGGGTGACAGGGCTGCTCCTCCTTCGGGAGGGACAGTGCCGAGCCCCCACCTGCCGTCTTTCAGGACGACGGCGCTTCCCTTCCACCCGAGGACGATGGATTCCACCTCCCCGTCTGGCCGGGAAAGAAGCCGGTCCTGGATTTCCTCGTACAATCCCATGGGATTCCCCCCTTTTCCAGTCCATTCTATACTCCCCGGATGCCGTGGAAAAGGCCGTTCCCGGAAAGAAAGGTATATAATGTTGACCGGTATGTACTTTGAAGGGAAAGGGGACACGCCGGTGGACCACGCTGATGTACTTCTCTCCTCCTGCGGCGGGATTCTGAAACGATACGGAAATCTCCTCGCTTCCTACGGCGGAAAAATTCGCCTGACCGGGCCCAGCGATCCGGAAATACTCTGGAACGACCACATTCTGGACTGTCTCTTCACCGTCTCCCGCCTTCCCGAAAAGGGACGCATTCTCGACGTGGGCTCGGGGGGAGGGCTTCCCGGTCTGGTATGGGCCATCTGCCGTCCCGATCTCGAAATCACCCTCCTTGACAGCGTGAAAAAGAAGTGCGGCGCCCTTGAGGAGATGGCCGCGGAACTGGATCTTCCCAACGTCCGGGTTGTCTGGGGAAGGTGTGAGGAATATGCCCTCCGTGAACGGGAGACCTTTTCCCTCGCAGGGGCCCGGGCAGTGGCGGGAACGGGGATCCTCCTCGAATACCTCTCACCCTTCGTCGCCGTCGGCGGAACTGTCCTGGCCATGAAGGGCCCCATGTATACAGAAGAACTCGAGCCGCTCCAGGGCAGGTGGAACAGGCTCGGACTCGCTGCCCCGTCAATTGTTCCCTACGGCGGCGATGAAAAAAAGAGATTTCTTCTTCTCTGGAAGAAAAACGCCCCCTGTTCATCCCGGTTCCCCCGGAAAACGGGCATGGCGGAAAAAACATTCTGGTGGAGGTGACGCCCCCATGCTCATTCTCACGGTTTCCAACCAAAAAGGCGGAGTAGGAAAAACGACCACATGCGTCAATCTTGCGGCTGAACTGGGCCGGCTCGGCTATTCCGTTCTCGCAGTTGACATTGACCCACAGGCGAACTGCACCAGCGGCCTGGGCATATCACCGGAGGACTTCGAACTCAGCCTCTACGACGTGCTCCTCGGAGAAGCCGAGGCGAAGGATGCCGTCCTCCCCACACAATGGGAGGGGGTCTCCATTCTTCCTGCCACCATCGACCTTGCGGGAGCGGAAATAGAACTCGCAAGCGTCATCAGCCGGGAGACCAGGCTTCGGAGGCATCTCCGTTCCCTGAACGGCTTTGACCTGGCCATCGTGGACTGCCCCCCTTCCCTCGGCATGCTGACCATCAATGCCCTTGTCGCTTCCGACAAGCTCATTATCCCCATTCAGTGCGAATACTACGCCCTTGAAGGAGTCGGGCAGCTGTCGAAGACTATCGGTCTCGTGAGGGACAACCTCAATCCTGATCTTGAGGTAGGCGGTGTCCTTCTCACCATGTACGATTCCAGGACCAGGCTTTCCAACGAGGTCGCGGAAGAAGTGCGCCGCCAGTTCGGAAGCGTGGCCTTCTCCTCCGTCATCCCGAGGAACGTCAGGTTGTCTGAAGCTCCGAGCCATGCGGCTCCCATAGGCTATTACGACGCGTCTTCCACCGGGGCCCAGGCATACGGAGATCTTGCCAGGGAGGTGTCAGCACTGTGGCTAAAACGCGCGCATTAGGAAAAGGACTCGGTGCCCTTTTTACTCCTTCGGGAGACGCTCCGGCCACGAAAAGTGCGCCTCAGGAAATTACCTCCCTGCCCGTCGCCAGCATCCGCCCGAACCCCGCCCAGCCAAGGCGCGAAATGGATGAAGGGGCCCTCGATTCACTTGCCGACTCGATACGGACCCACGGTGTCGTCCAGCCGCTCATCGTTCGTCCGCTTGAAGAGGAAGGGGCCTTTGAGATCGTTGCCGGCGAGAGACGGTGGCGTGCGGCCCAAACGGCAGGATTGACTGACGTTCCCGTCCGGGTTCTGGAAGGTACCGAGCGGGAACTCCGTGAAGTCTCCCTGGTTGAGAATATCCAGAGAGAGGACCTGTCCCCCCTGGAGATCGCGGCGGCACTGACGGAGCTCATCCAGAACCACTCCCTCACCCAGGAGGAAGTTGGAGAGCGCATCGGGTGGAGCCGGACGGCTGTAACCAACAAGCTCAGGCTTCTTCAGCTTCCTGACGAAGTTAAGAACATGCTCTCCGAAAATCTTCTGTCCGAAGGGCATTGCAGAGCCCTTCTTTCAGTTGAATCCCCGTCCCTCATGATCGGCCTTGCACGGGCTGCGGAGGAAAGGAGCATGTCGGTCCGTCAGCTTGAGGAAGCGGTCAAGCGGTCAAAGCTCCAGACGCCGGAAATCTCTGCGGCCAAAAGGGCGGCTTATGTTATACCCGAACCGGTAAAGTCGGTTCTCAGCAGTTTGGGAGTATCTCTGAAGGTAACCGGAAACCCGAAACGGTTGAAAGTCTCCATTGACGGCCTGAACAAAGGCCAGATGGAGTCTTTTTTGCGCTTCCTTGAAGAGAGAGGGGATGAAATATTTCCCGGGAAATAGGTGATTACAGATGGACAAATTTAAGGATGTAGTAATGTTTGGAAAAATAATTTCAACCGGTTTCCTCATAGGAGGATATGTTTTTCTCGGTGTATACATAGCCAGAAAGCTTGTGCTCTCCGGGTATCCAACCTGGCTCAATGCCGCCCTCCCGGCGCTTCTCGCACTATTCGGGCTTGGACAGGGATGGTTTCTTGTTCGTGAATACATGAGAAAAAAAGAATGAAGCGGCTGGCTTCCTGAACAGCGCTTTTCATTGCATACAAGCCCCGTGCCATGTTCAGGCGTTCCTGTCGCTGACGAAACCCGAAGAGCCCTGATAAAATCTGCCCGTGCCGCAGACAGGGCTGGACATACACGGGCTATAAATGGATACTGTTGTTCCGGAAGAAACAAAATGTGCCTGAATTTCCCTGCAGCGGAGGTTGTTTCACTCTGCATGCCGATTGATGGATACACTTTCTGAGTGGCGGGAACGCAGGATTCCGGAAAGACAAACGGAAAATGTTCCTGCCTGGATCCCAAAGAAATGTTTCACGTGAAACGGTACCGCGAAATAAGGAAGGATGATGGACGATCATGGAAAACATCTTCGCCCCCTGGAGAATGGCATACATTGAGGTTTCAAAAAAACAGGACGGATGTATATTCTGCGACTTTCCTCCGGAAAACCGTGATGAAGAACGCCTGATTCTTTACAGAGGGTCAACATGCTTTGTAATTTTCAACGCCTTTCCCTATAATCCCGGACATCTTATGGTTGCCCCGTACAGGCACACTGCAGATTACGAGCTTCTTTCCGACGAAGAACTGATTGAGCTTCATCGTCTCGGAGGAAAGTGCATTTCCGTATTGAAGAAAGTGATGAATCCGCAGGGATTCAACCTTGGCATAAATTTGGGAAAAGTCGCCGGGGCCGGTTTCGACGGCCACCTTCATCTCCACGTGGTTCCCAGGTGGAACGGAGATACGAATTTCATGCCGGTATTCGCTGATGTACGGGTCGTTGCAGAAGAACTTGCTGCAACATACGCACGAATGAAGAAAGCATGGAATGAATGAGTGACCTGTACTGCGAGCCTGCACGCGAATCCCTTACGGAGTCGAAAGTGCAGAAATCACTCTTCATAGCCCATGTGCGGATATGCTTCAATGAATCCCATGCACGGGAAACCATAAAGTCCATATCTTCCGAACACCGGCAGGCGAACCATAACTGCTGGGCGTACCGGGTGGGAGCCCCAAAGACGGACGAATATTTTTCCGATGACGGAGAACCTGCAGGAACGGCAGGGAAGCCTATTCTCGGTTCTCTTCTCAGGTATGACGTGACGAACACCCTCATCGTTGTGACGCGGTATTTCGGAGGAATTAAGCTTGGCGTACGGGGTCTCATCGAAGCCTATGGATCTGCTGCCACTGAAGGGCTGAATGCTTCCGGAAAAGTCGTGAAGCGGGTCAGAAAAGAATATGAAATCAATATGCCCTATGACATGGCAAAGCTTGCGGATCGGGTGCTCGAAACCTTCGATACCGGGGCTGATTACCGCAGCTGTACCTACGGGGCCGATGTGACGCTCAGATGTGCCGTGCCTCTTGACTGCACGAAACAGCTTGAAGAAATACTTGAAGAATGGAGAAACTCAGGGAGAATAGCCCTTTGGAGTACCATCAATCACCAGAGCTGAACGATACAGTCTTCGTCGGTGTTCACCCTCCCTGCAAACGATTCATATTTCGTGAATCACAACGGATATGTTCAATGAAACCGCCGCATGGAAAGAAATTCGATGAAAACATCCCCGAAAAAGGAACAATTTCGCTGGAAATCACCTGCATTCACCTCATTTCCGAAGAATATTCAACTCAAGAAAACAGAAACTCATTAAGAACTGCGAATGAGAAAAGAACGAAGTGAGTCTTTTTCCTACAATCTGATGGTGCCTTGAGCGGAAACTGAACAGTGAAAGGCAGATAAAGGAGATTTGCAGGCGCATACCGTGACGAAAAAAACAGACGGGAAATAGTATTAATTAATAATAACGGAGCGTTATGAAGAAAGAAGTTTTATAAAGGACCAGGTTGTATTTTCATCATGTGTCCAAAGGACAACTGAAATGAAATTGGGGAAAAGAAGGCCGCTTCAAGACCGTAATTTCCATGAGGAAATACAAGAACGCAAAAAGGTCAGTAAAGATCACACCCCTCATACACTATTCGGCTGAAAAATTGGTCTTCTCAATAAGAAAAGCGCAAGGAAATGTCTACATAAACTGATTGTGTTGAGCAGATACGGCTTCCTATTGAAAAAACGCATGTCAACCAATATAATAATAGGTAGACAGAGGGTGAAATGTTGAAGATGCATCAAAACAATCTGATTTTTGCCGGGTTATTCACCGGACTTACAGCTATAGGGGCTTTTCTTCGTATACCGCTGCCTGTTGTTCCCATGACACTGCAGGTATTCATGTTTCTTCTTTCCGGATTGCTGCTCCCTCCCCGCGCCGCACTTCTATCCCAGGCAGCATACCTTCTGCTTGGTCTTGCCGGTGTTCCCATATTTGCTGGCGGCGGGGGCATTTCCTATATTGTGGCGCCAACATTCGGTTATGTGGCGGCACAACTGCCTGCTGCGTGGGCCACCGCCTGGATAGCCGGAAAATTCCGGGTTTCGGCGGCCAGTTTGTTTGCGGCCAGCGCTGCAGGAATCGGAATACTGTATTTTTTGGGCGCATTCGTGCTGTATTTAAATCTCAACCTCCTTGCCCAAACGAAAATAAGTGTATACGAAACGATAAAGATCGGCATAATGCCCTTTCTTCTGCCTGATTTTCTCAAAGCATGCGCTGCAGTTTTTCTTGCTGTCAAAATTCGAAGAACATTTTTTTAAACGAATAGAACTTTCCGCTTTTTAACCCCGGATATTGAAGAAACAACACACTTCCTTTGGTTTGGAATCCTTCCATCAGACACCACGTAGAGAACACGATATTTCAGCCTGACCACAATACCGAAAAAGAGAGTGAAGTGAAGAGTCTGAAAAACAAATGAGTTTTTTAGAATTATGGTTTATACCCCGCAGGCACGACGGAACCTGTAAATGAAATCAATCATCCGTGATGAATCCAAAGGAAATAAAAATTGAGGGTACAATAGGAAATTTGCATGCACGAAGAGGGAGAGAGAGAGGAGTAATACAATGTCAGGAAAAGAACCTGTTTTGACTCGCATCAATAAATTGCAGATGAAATAGTCGAAGAAAATCCCTAGAGTTGTTAAACCATGCAATGTTTCACGTGAAACATTGCATGGTATGCATTAAAATTAGATTAACTAATTCCATGCAAGCGAAAATGCTCGGTGCTTTGATTTGCGCGATGCCGTAAATAGGCGATAAAGAGACTGACCTAAGCTGACGTATCATCCCTTTCATCATGAAACTGTGTTGTTTCGATGTAATGTTTCACGTTAAACTTTCTCTGTGCACCGGAATAATTCATGTACCGCACTTTTCCGAAGACAGGCCGTTCGGGCCAGGCCCTGTCGTGAAGACCTCCAATAGCCCAGGATACCCCCGTTATGCCGTTCGGGTCCCTTCCGTCGAGTTCATACCTGTCATTCAGGCTGAGCGCGGTGGAAAAGGCGTCTTCCGGGGAAGGTGACCATTCGAGTATTTTCTTTGCCCAGTACATTCTTGCCCAGCCGTGCATTTTTCCCCGTACCGTCATTTGTCTCTGGGCTGCATTCCACAGGGGATCGTCAGTCCGTGCCTCTTCAAGGGCGGAGATGTCATAATGCAAAGGCCTTTCATCGGACCGGTGGATATCCAGGGTCTTTCTTGCCCACTCGGGCAGTCCGTTGTACGTTCCAGCGAACGGTTCGTAGAGGCAGAAATTGTCGGCAAGCTCACGGCGGATAATCAGCTCGTCAAGAAATGCTTCGGAAGACACGGAAACTCCGGAAGCCGACACTTCCAATGCAGCCCGCTGGGGTGATAAATGTCCGAAATGTAGCCAGGGGGAGAGATTGGAGAGCCCGTCTATGCCCGGATCGTTTCTATCTGCCGCATAGCGTGAAAGCCCCTGGGATATGAAGCGGAGGAGTCCATCCATGGCCGCTGTTTCGCCGGGGGTGATCCAGTGTATTGGGGCTCCCAGTTCAGGTGCATTTTTGTAGACCGAGAAATCTTCAGGACCGGCAAAAGTGCAGTTTCTCGGCATGTTCTCCCGCGGCATGGGTTCCAGCATCGGGAAGGGGGTCAGCCATTCCGGGAGCCGGGGCATGATTTTCTTTCTGAAGGTGGCGGCGCTGTACTCTTTCTTCTGCGAGGCTGCCCAGGCTGGGACGATGTTGTGTGCGTCCGTTTCGGCAACGGTACATGTAGCCCGTGAAAGGAGGTCGGTTTTCCATTGTCTTTTTTCAGGATAGGGATCGAAATCCGTGAACAGAATGGCTGCATCCAGTGCTGCGGCAGTTTCAGCAGCCGTCACTCCCGGATTTCCTGAGATGATCGTCATCGGAATGTTCATCTTCAGAAGACGGGCGGACACTTCCTCCAGTCCTTCGGCAAGAAATTTGTAATGCCTGGAGGCTGCTCCGGAAAAGTGGGGAGCGAAAAAGAAAAGGACCCACAGCGGTCGGTCAAGGAGAGCGGCTGCTTCCCTGGCGGCAAGGAGAGCCCAGTTGTCTGCCACTCTCTGGTCGCGGGACATCCAGTAAATGACCGGTCCGCGGCCCAAGGCGGCTTCCCTGAGAAAGCGGGTACGCCGGGCAGTGTCATAGGAAAGAGAGAGTGGCCTCATATTGTATACACTCCTTTCTATTTCCCGGGAAATATATCAAAAAAACCGGCCTGCTGTCAGCAGGCCGGTTCCCTTGCTACAGGATTTCCATCAGTTCAACCGTAAAAGTAAGTTCCTTTCCCGCAAGCCGATGGTTGGCGTCGAGCTCTACGGTTTCCTCTCCCACCGAGATGACCGTGACGCTCATGGGGCTTCCTCCCCGGGTCATCATCTGGAGGCTGTCGCCTATGGACGGAACGTAGTTCTCCGGCATGACGTCCCGCGAAACGGTGAATACCATGTCGTCCCGTTTATTTCCGTAAGCCTGGTCGGGGGGGAGAACGAGGGTTCTTTCCTCTCCAACCTTCATCCCCTCAACCCCCTTATCGAATCCGGGAATCATCTGGCCGGCACCTACGGTGAACTCGAGGGGGCTCCTTCCCCTCGAGGAGTCGAAAACCTCTCCGTCGGAGAGAGTCCCGGTGTAATGAACCCGGATTGTTTTGCCTTTTTCTGCTGTCATCTGGAGCTCCTTTCTCCGCCTTGAAGACGGAAGCGAATTCGGCGGCCTTTTCGGACCCTGAAAAGAGTTCCTGTATTGTATGTGCTGGGAGTCCGTGAGGCAAGTCCGCTGACAGCAGCCGGAGAAGGATTCTCTGCCGCGGAGTTCCTTTCGTCCTCTCCTTCACGGGGTATTTAGAGGTACAATACACGGGATGGAGCAGACCGGAGCCTGAACATGCAGACAGAGTCCGCGAAAGGAGAGAGGGAACGTGAAGATTTCGAGGAAGCGGCTGGATGAGGCCGCGCGGAATGGAATTCTCTCCGAAAACCAGGCGGAGAGCCTCTGGAATTTCTTTCTTGAAAAAAACGAGGCAGTCCCGTCCTTCAGTGTAACCCACATACTGTACTACCTCGGGGGCCTTATCGCCATCGGAGCCATGACCCTCTTCATGAACCTCGGCTGGGAGGCTTTCGGCGGATGGGGTATTTTCTCCATCGCTGTGGTCTATGGCCTTTTCGGACTGCTGCTGGCGGAGAAATTTTCCGGGAAGAACGGTTTTGCCATTCCCGCCGGTATCATGGCGGCCTTTTCTACGGCTCTTGTTCCCCTTGCGGTGTATGGTCTCCAGTCCGCCCTTGGGTATTGGGACGGAAGCAGGGTCTACCGGGAGTACCACGTGTATATCGACTGGCGCTGGATGTCCATGGAACTTGCCACACTCGCAGCGGGAGCGGCGGCTCTGAAGCGCTACAAGGTGCCGTTTCTCGTCTTTCCCGTCGCGGCCACTCTCTGGTACATGAGCATGGACCTGGCCCCCTTTCTCTTCCGTGACGCCGACATCACCTGGAGGCTCCGCAGGATAGTATCTCTCTGGTTCGGTCTCGCCATGATTCTCTTCGCCCTGAGGGTGGATTTCAGGACCCGCTCGAAGGGAGATTTCGCCTTCTGGCTGTATCTTTTCGGACTTGCCGCGTTCTGGGGAGGACTCTCTCTTCTTGATTCAGGAAGCGAACTCGGGCGTTTTTTCTACGTCTGCGTCAACATTCTGCTCATCGCAGCGGGGGCGGTGCTCTCACGGAGGGCTTTCGCCGTTTTCGGAGGGATTGGTGTTTCAGGATACATAGGCCACCTTGCATGGAGAGTCTTCCAGAACAGCGCCCTTTTCCCCTTCGTGCTCTCCCTTGTCGGATTTGCCGTCATCTGGCTCGGCATACTCTGGCAGAGGAGAGAGAAAAAGATAACCGCAGTCCTTCGTTCCTTCCTGCCTGCCCAGGTGAGAGATTTTCTCGAAACCAGGGAGTAGGGGCAATACTCGGTGAAATGGGGTTTATTTCTTGGAGCTTTTTCTTGTTGCTCTCGTCATGACCATACTGTATAAAATCGTCGGGGCCCTGTTTCGTCTTGCCGCAGGCAGGAGGGAGCGGGAGTCCCGGGATAGGCTCCTGAAGGATGCAGAAACGGTACGGCCCGGTTCCGCGGAGCCCGCCCGCTGGTTCGGCTCCATGGAAGCGCCGGCGGTGAACGGATATTCCGTTCCCGGAGGCCTCGTCTACGTGGGAGAAAAGCTCCTGGACTACTCGGGGTTCAACGATCCCTGCCTTCTCAACCCGTCTCTCAGAGCCGCCCCGGGCCTGTCTCCGGCCCTTCCCCTGCAGGAGCGGAGCCTTCACTACGGAAAAATAACCCCGGAACAGCGGGGGGCATACCTGTCGTGGCTCGCGGGGGGACGGAATGATCCTGACGCTGCCCTTCCCTACGTCTTCCTGTTCTTTTACGGCCTCGAACGGCGCCTCATGGTGGACGGACAGCGGGGGCTTGTATCACCTGAAGAACGGGCTGACATCGTGCTGGAGATTCTCCGGCTCCTTCAGATTTACGGAGAAAACAGGGCATTTCGGGGCCACGCCGCAAACCTTCTCGCCATGGAGTGGGTTCTCTGGGGAAACCCGGACGACCGCCCCGGGTATATCGACTTCACCGACAGGTACTGCGCGGAGCCTTTTGCCGCCGTACTCGCCCGTTTTGCGGCCCTGGACAGCCCCATACCGGCAGAGACCGCCATGCAGTGGATTATTCTCCACCCGGAACAGGGGCTGAAAACTTCCGCAAGAAGATGTCCCGATCTGTTCAGGCGGCTTTTCACCCTCCGCTATACCGAAAAATTCGGCGAGGGGATGGTCATCCACCCCAACAGGACTCCTCTCACGCTCACCTACAAGGCCGCCACACCCTCCCTGGGAGACCGGCTGAGGATCCGCATTCCGGGACTGCCGAATCCCTTCATTCTCACAGCCCCTGTGAAAAAACTTGCGGTTCTCGCCGCCAGGTGCGCCGATGAGCTTGATGCCTACAGCCTGTTTCTTGCCCGTGGAGGAAGCCCCGAATCCCCCGAGGCCGCCGCTCTCCTTCCGGCGGAACTACTTGCAGGGGCACCGGCTGGAGACGCTGCCGGAGAGCGGCTCAACCGTCTCTGCACGGAGAACCCTTCCCTGGTGGAGGCAGGTGCGGTCTTTCCTGCTCTCGGACAGACCCCTCCTCCCAAAATGAACCGGAAACGGGCGGCGGCGCTTGCCGGTGCCCTGGAAGCCTTCAACTTCGGCATGGCCCCTGATCCCGATATTCACGGGTTTCCACCGTCGCAGGACGGCTCTGTCGCCCTCTATTTCCCCCGGGCCGTCCCATCCGCACGGGAGAAATTCGCTGCCCTGACGGCGCTGGTCCGCCTGGGAAGCCTGGTGGCCCAGGCGTCGGGCGAGGCATCGGAAGGGGAGCGCAGGGTAGTGGAGGATTTCATTTCCTCCGACGACGCTCTCTCCCCGGAGGAGAAGCGGTCCCTCTCCGCCCTCGCCCTCTGGGCCTTTTCCGTGCCCCAGGGTGCCGCGGGTCTCAGGGGAATCCTCACCCCCCTTCCGGAGGAGACGAAGCGTTCCCTGGGCCGCGTTCTCGGCACCATCGCCGCTGCCGACGGCAGGGTGGACCCTGCGGAAGTCCGTGCCATAGAAAAGCTGTACGGCTACCTTGGACTCGACAGCGGCCAGGCCGCCCGGGACATCCATGCCGCCGTGTCCGGCACGGCAGCCCCGTCCGCCCGAAGTGAGGGAAATGAAGGGTTCTCCCTGGACATGGATCTTATCCGCCTCCGGGAGGAAGAAACCCGGCAGGTGAACGGCGTCCTCCGGGAGATATTCTCTTCTGCGGAGGAAGAACCACTTCCCCTACAGGAGCCGCCTGGGGCGGACGCCCCTCTCGCCGGCCTTGACGGTCCCCACCGGGAGCTGCTTTCCGCCCTCCTGAAGCGGGAAACCTGGCGGAGGGAGGAGTACGACTCCCTCTGCG
>CAZJAR010000065.1:0-14500 GCA_964543785.1 uncultured Synergistaceae bacterium
GGCCAAAGAGCCGGCCTCAGGATGACAGAAATACGAGATCCTTCGGCCAAAGAGCCGGCCTCAGGATGACAGAAATACGAGATCCTTCGGCCAAAGAGCGGGCCTCAGGATGACAGAAATACGGGATCCCTCGGCCAAAAAGACCGGCCTCGGGATGACAAACTGGCCATAAACAGCACTCAGGGAGGAAGAATATTCATGCAGTGGAGATCAGGCAAGGAAATACGTTCGCTATTCATTGATTTCTGGGTATCAAAGGGGAGCAAGCATTTCCCGAGCTTTTCGCTCATTCCCGACGATCCTTCCCTGCTGTTCACCATTGCGGGAATGGTGCCCTTCAAGCCCTACTACCTCGGCATCCAGAAACCCGAGGCTCCCCGGGCGGTGACCTCCCAGAAGTGCGTCCGGACCAACGATATCGAGAACGTGGGGCGCACGGCCAGGCACCACACCTTTTTCGAGATGCTCGGGAACTTCGCCTGGGGGGACTATTTCAAGAAAGAGTCCATTACCTGGGGATGGGAGTTCCTTACCGATGTGATCGGCCTCGAGCCTGACCGCATGTCGGTGACCATCTACGAGGAGGACGAGGAGGCCTACGACGCCTGGCACAGGCTCGTGGGCATTCCCGATGAGCGCATCTTCCGCTTCGGCAAGGACGACAATTTCTGGTTCATGGGGAACCAGGGGCCCTGCGGACCCTGTTCCGAGATCATGTACGACCAGGGGCCTGAATTCTCCTGCGGCAGGCCCGAATGTGCCGTGGGATGCGACTGCGACCGGTACCTGGAGATATGGAACCACGTGTTCACCCAGTTCGACCTTCAGAAGGACGGAACCCTGGTGCCCTTGCCGAAGAAGAACATTGACACGGGCATGGGGCTCGAGCGGCTGACGTCCATCGTCCAGCGCGTGAGGACCGACTTCGAGACGGATCTGTTCATGCCCCTGATAGAGCGGGCCTGCGCCATGGGGGGCATACATTACGGCTACAGCCCCAAGACGGACCTTGCGGTGCGGGTGATCTCGGACCATGTACGCTCCGTTGCCTTCATGATCGCCGACGGCATCCTTCCCTCCAACGAGGGGCGGGGCTACGTACTTCGGAGGCTTCTGCGGCGGGCAGCCAGGTTTGGCCGCCTTCTCGGCGTTGACCGTCCCTTCCTGCTGGACTTCCTTCCCGACGTGATCAACATGATGGGTGATCCCTACCGGGAGTTGATCGACAACCGCCTGACCGTGGAGCAGATCATCGATGTGGAGGAGAAGCGCTTCGGCAGGACGCTGCTGCAGGGAACAGAGCTTCTGGACGGAGAGGTTTCCCGGCTGAGGAGCGCAGGACGGACCGAGCTTCCCGGCGACGTGGCTTTCGTGCTGTATGACACCTACGGTTTTCCCCTCGAGCTGACCATGGAGATCGCCGAGGAGAACGGCTTTTCTGTTGACAAGGCAGGCTTCGACCGGGAGATGACAGCCCAGCGGGAGCGTGCCCGGGCTTCAAGCAAGCAGAAGCGGAGCTCCCTGGCAGGCGATGTGTACACCGAGATGAACGAGCAGCTCGGCGACACGGAATTTCTCGGGTACGGTTCGGCTGAAGCGGTGTCATCTGTGGCGGCGGTGATAGTGGACGGCGAGACGGCGGATTCTCTTGAGGAAGGCGCGGAGGGCGAGGTTCTCCTCGACGCCACTCCATTCTACGGCGAAAAGGGCGGTCAGATAGGCGATACGGGCATCCTCGCATGCGACGGAGGCAGGGCTGAAGTGGTCGACACGGCGGTGCGCCGCGGACTGACGGTCCACAAGGTGAAGGTGCTTTCCGGCAGGATCGCCCCCGGAGACTCCGTCAGGGCTTCCGTGAACGTGCAGCGGCGAACGGCCATTCGGCGGAATCATACGGCGACTCACCTCCTCCACGAAGCCCTGTCCAGGGTCCTGGGAGGGCATGTGCGCCAGGCGGGTTCCCTTGTCGGCGAGAGCAGCCTCAGGTTCGATTTTACCCATTTCGAGGCGGTGACACGGGAGCAGCTGCTCACGGTAGAGACGGAAGTGAACGCCCGCATTATGGAGAACACGGTTCTCGAAGTGGAGGAGACCGACATGGAGTCGGCCCGCCAGACGGGGGCACGGGCTCTTTTCGAGGAAAAGTACGGCGACGTGGTGCGGGTGGTGCAGATTCCGGGCTTTTCGGCGGAGCTGTGCGGCGGCCTCCACGTGAGTGCCACCGGTGAGATCGGCGCCTTCAAGATTCTCCGCGAGGAGGGCATCGGCTCGGGAACACGGCGCATCACGGCGGTTACGGGCACTGCGGCCATGAGAATGTTCCAGAAGCTCTGGAAGAGCTTCTCTGATCTTGAAGGTCTTTTGTCCGCCGACGAGGACGGAGTTCTGGAGAAGGTGGAACAGCTCCAGGCCGAGGTAAAGGCTCTCAGGCGAAGCAGGGAAGAGGAAAAACTCAATGCCCTGAGCGTTAACCTGGAAGACCGGCTGAGCCGCGTTGCTCTGAAGGGCGGCGTGGAAGGCGTGTACGGCAGCTTCGAGGGCCTTGCCCCCGATGCCCTGAGGGAGCTCGGCGACAGGCTGAAAAACGGGCACCGGGGCGAAGGGCTCGTGGTTCTTCTTGCATCGGCTGACGGCGCCAATGTTCAGATCATCGCCATGGCTGACGAAAAGGCGGTGGCGAAAGGAGTTTCTGCGGGCAAGATAGTGAAGGAGGCATCCTCCATGCTCGGCGGCGGCGGCGGCGGACGGCCGAACCTCGCCCAGGGCGGCGGAAAGGACCCGGCTGCCCTGCCGAAGGTGTTCGAATCCTTCCAGGCTCTGGTGGAGGGACAGATCCGAAACTGATGAGACGCATTCTTGCCCTCGATATCGGAACAGTGAGAATCGGCGTGGCGGTCAGCGATCCCCTGGGGATGTTCGCCCAGGGGATTGCCGTTCTGCCTGCCGAAGGAGCGTGGCTCGAAGAACTGGACGTCCTGGTGGCGCGGTACGACCCCGAAATCCTGCTGCTCGGCATTCCCCTGAGGACCAACGGGTCCAGGGGCCCGGAGGCGGTGCGGATAGAGGAATGTGCCGCCCTGCTGGCGGAGCGTTACCAAAGCGTGAAGGTGACACTTCACGACGAGCGGTTTTCCACGGTAATGGCCCAGCAGGCCCTTCTGGAAGGGGATGTGTCCCGCAAAAACCGGAAGGGAAAAGTGGACAAGGTTGCTGCGGCGCTTATACTGCAGAGTTGGCTCGACCGCCAATGCGGAGGCGTTTCATGACCCGTCTTCCCCCGGGGGTGAAGATGACTCCCATGCTTTCCCAGTACACCGAATGGAAAGCCCGCTACCCCGACTGCATCCTTTTTTTCCGCATGGGCGACTTTTACGAGATGTTTTTCGACGACGCCCGGAAGGCCTCGGAGATACTGGACATCACACTCACCGCGAGAGACGCCACGAAGAGCATCCCCATGGCGGGCGTTCCCTGGCACGCGGTGAACGCTTACCTCGGACGGCTTGTCCGGGCGGGGTGCAAGGTGGCCATCTGCGAGCAGATGGGGGAGCCCGACGGAAAGACGCTGGTGGACCGCCAGGTGATCCGCATCGTCACCCCGGGAACCTACGTCCCGGAGGACGCGGGAACGGGAGGACGGCTGGCCGCCGTGGCACAGGCAGGCAATCTGATTGCCGCCGCCCTGCTCTCGGCTGAGACCGGGCGCCTGGAGGCGGGGGTGTTTCCCCCCGGTGAAGCTGCCTCCCTGGTGGGCTCCTTTGCCCCGGGAGAGCTTCTTTTTCCGTCGAACTTCTGCGTTTCCCGGTGCCTTCCCCTGCTCTCCGACTTTTTCCCCATCCCCCGCCCCGAGGAATTCTTCAGCCCCGTGTCAGGTACCCGGTGGCTTGCTGAACAGTGGAACGTGGCTTCCCTTGCCTCTTTCGGCCTGGAGGACAACACGGCCCAGGCAGGGTGCGCCGCGGCGGCCCTGAAGTACTTCTCCGAGACGCAGTTCGGAGCGGTGAGCCATGTCCGGAGGGTTTATCCCCTGAGGTCGAGTGAGTATCTTCACCTGGACGTGACAACCCGGAGAAACCTTGAGCTGCTGGACGAGGGCGGTCCCTCCCTGTACGGCACCCTGAACCGGTGCCGGTCCCCCATGGGGCGGCGGACCCTCAGGGAATGGATTCTCCGTCCCCTGCTGGATGAGGAGTCCATAAAAATACGGCAGGACGGCGTGGCTCACCTCCTTTCCGCCTCCGGGGAGCGGCGTCGCCTGAGAGACCTTCTCTCCGAGTGCCGGGATGTGGAGCGGGCCACCTCACGGCTGAGCATGGGCACCGGAACTCCGCGGGATCTGGGGTCTGTCCGGGACACCCTGAGACTTCTTCCATCCATCCTCCCACTGTGCGCAGGTCCCCTGAAGGAGTGGACCGGCGGCCTTCCGGATTTCTCCCCCCTCGCCTCGAAGCTGTGTTCGGCCCTCGAAGAGGATCTCCCCAGGGTCCGGGCGAACGGCGGAATTATCCGCTCCGGGTACGACCAGGAGCTTGATGGATGGCGGGAAACGGAGACAGGAGCTTCGGAATGGATGGACCGCTACCTGGAAAAGATTCGGAGCGGGACGGGGATATCGAAGATCAAGGCGGGGTACAACAAGGTTTTCGGCTACTATCTCGAGGTAAGCAAGGGGTCTCTCTCCTCTGTGCCGGAATTTTTCATCCGGAAGCAGACCCTGGTGAACGCCGAACGGTTCATAACGGAAGAGATGAAGGTCTTCGAGGAGAAGATGGAGTCCGCCTCCGCCGAAATCTCCCGGAGAGAGGGGGAACTTTACGACCGGCTCGTCGGGGAAACAATGGAGCGGGTGGAGGAACTCCAGGCCCTCGGGGAAGCCCTTGCTTCCCTCGATGTGCTGGCCTCTCTTGCGGAAACGGCTCGGGAGAGGGGGTACGTCCGCCCGGTTGTGAATTCCGGTTTTGACCTTGAGGTAAAGAACGGACGACATCCGGTGGTGGAGGAGGTGCTCACCGACTCTCCCTTCGTTCCCAATTCGGTGAAGCTGGAGCGGAACGGGAAACGGATTGCCCTCATCACCGGGCCGAACATGGCAGGCAAGTCCACCTACCTGCGGAGCGCCGCCCTGCTGGTGATCCTTGCCCAGTTGGGGAGTTTCGTTCCGGCGGAGGAAGCGGAGATCGGACTCTGCGACCGCATCTTCACCAGGATAGGCGCACGGGATGACCTGGCGGGAGGCAGCAGTACTTTCATGGTGGAGATGGTGGAGACGGCGAACATCCTCCACAACGTCACGGACCGGAGCCTGGTGATTCTGGACGAGGTGGGGCGGGGGACATCAACCTACGACGGCATGAGCATCGCCTGGGCGGTGCTTGAGTTCCTGGCCGAGGGGTGCGGAGTCTCCCCGAAGGTGCTTTTCGCCACCCACTACCATGAGCTTACCTGCCTGGAGGAGCGTTTCCCCAGCATGGAAAACCTGAGCATGGCGGTGAAGGAGAACGATGGCGGTATCTTTTTCCTCCACCAGGTGGTGAAGGGAAGCGCTGACCGGTCCTACGGCATCGAGGTGGCCAGGCTGGCGGGGCTGCCCCGGCCGGTGCTGCGGCGGGCTTTCGAACTGCTTCAGCGCTTCGAGAAGGAGGAGCGGACGGGAAATTTCCCGAAGAAAAAGAGGGAGCATCCCGGAGCGCGGCAGATGGATCTCTTCGAGGCGGAGCGGCACGGTATCGTGGAGGAACTGGCGGCCATCGAGCCCGACGGCCTGACCCCCTTCCGGGCCCTGGAGCTGCTTTACAAGCTGAGCGAGAAGAGCAGGGAGGTGCTTCGTCCTGAAAATCACCCTTCTTCCTGAGGCTGTTTTCTCCCGCATAGCGGCGGGAGAGGTGGTGGAGCGTCCCGCGTCCGTTGTCAAGGAGGCGGTGGAGAACTCTCTCGACGCCGGCGCCGCGGAAGTGAAGGTCTCCCTTGTCGAGGGGGGGAAGGTCCGCATCGTGATAGAGGACAACGGGGAGGGAATTGCCTTTGACGAGCTTCCCCTCGCGGCGGCCCGGCACGCCACCAGCAAGATCCGCACCGTGGAGGAGCTGGAGCACATCCGTTCCCTTGGTTTTCGGGGAGAGGCCCTGGCGAGCATTTCGTCGGTGAGCCGGCTCGAAATCCGCTCCCGCCGGGCGCAAGACGATACGGGAGGTCTTCTCCGCATCGAGGGGGGGCTGCAGACGATGCATACGCCCATTTCCTGCCGCAAGGGAACGTGGCTTTCAGTTGAGGATCTTTTTTATACTCTTCCGGCGCGAAGGAAATTTTTGAAGTCGGCGGCCTCGGAAGAACGGAGGGTTTCGACCCTTCTCCGGGATTTCGCCGTGGCCTACCCGTCGGTAGCCTTTTCCGAGAACCGGGACGGAAAAGCAGGCTTTTCAACCGTGGGTGACGGAGACCGGGAGCGGGTGCTCAGGGACCTCTGGGGCGACGCCTGCGACCTGCGGCACTGCGGGACATCGGCGTCCCATCTCAGCCTGGAATGCTGGTGGGCACCCTGTCCGGGAAAAACTCGGAGCCTTGTCACATCCTTCGTCAACGGGCGGACGGTAAGCGACCCCATCATCCGGAGTGCAGCCGGGTCGTTGTGCCGGTCGTATGCAGGGAACTGGGTGTTTCTCTTTTCCCTTGATCCCGGGCTGCTGGATGCCAATATCCACCCCGCAAAGGCCGAGGTGCGGTTCCGCTTCCCCGGAGAGGTGTACGACACCATCCAGCAGGCGGTTCTGCGGCTTTCCGGCGGTATCCCCTCTCTTCCCCAGGGGGCTGTCCCCTCCTTTGCCTCTTCCGGCCGTTCAGTTGCGGCGGCCCCGTCCTCCGCGGCAGAAAGGAGCGCCGGCTGGTCATTCAGGGATAATGGCGCCCCTCCGGAGGGAGGAAGCCTTTTTGGCCGGGTGGCTGCGGAACCGTCCGGTTTCGGTGAAGCCTCCCGCCATGAAATGCCGGTTGGGGCCGAAGGAGAGCTGCTTGTCAGGTTTCTCGGACAGATAGCTTCCGGGTACCTGGTGTTCGAGACGAAGGAGGGGATTGCCGTGATGGACCCCCATGCAGCCCACGAGCGGATAGGATATGAACGGGCGGGGCGGCTTTCGGCAGAGTCGGTCACTGTGCAGAAGTGTGCCGTGCCGCTGCCTGTTGCTCCTTCCTTCTCGGCATGGGTTCGTGAGCACCTTGAAGACCTTGAGAAGAATGGTTTTGACTTCGGAGAACAGGACGGTCAGCTCTCCCTGACCGCCTATCCCTCCCTTCCCGGCGGCATGGCGGAAGACCCTCTCCGCCTTCTTCGATCGGTCCTTCTCGAGTGGTCAGAGGAGAGCAAGGCTTCCCTGGGGGATATACTGTGGAAAAAGCTGG
The DNA here is from genome assembly GCA_964543785.1 of uncultured Synergistaceae bacterium. GTDB lineage: Bacteria > Synergistota > Synergistia > Synergistales > Aminobacteriaceae > Aminivibrio. The sequence goes on from CAZJAR010000065.1 coordinate 7,393, forward strand.
CCACCATCGCCTGCGGCCTGTCGGTGAAACTGGGAGACAGATTGACTGCGTCGGAGGCCCTGGCCCTGTGGAGAAACCTTCTCGAGTGCGAGTCTCCATGGAACTGTCCCCACGGGCGTCCCACGGTGCTCTCTCTCACCTCCAAAAAACTGGAATCTTATTTCGGAAGGGAATAGACGACCATGAACGAACAAAAACCCTTTCCCGCGGCGGCCATCGTGGGGCCCACGGCGGTGGGAAAAACCGCCCTCAGCCTGCTCCTGGCGGAACGGCTCGGGGCGGAGATCATCTCTGTGGACTCCCGGCAGGTGTACCGCTACCTTGACGTGGGGGCGGACAAAATCTCACCGGAGATCCGCAAAAAGATAACCCACCATATGATCGACGTGGTTGACCCGGACGAGGTGTTCTCCGCCGCCGATTTCGTCGCCCGGAGCAGGGACGCCGTCGCACGGATAGTGAACAGAGGCCGGATTCCCCTCTTCGTGGGCGGCACTCCTTTTTATTACGAGGCACTTTTCGGCGGCGTTCTCTCCGACAGCGCACCGAAGGACGAGGGGCTCAGGAGGGAGTTTGAGGAGGTCGCGGAAAGGGAAGGAAACAGGGCTCTGCACGACAGGCTTGTCCGTATTGACCCGGAAACGGCAGGACGGCTCCATCAAAACGATGTGCGGAGGGTTGTGAGGGCTTTGGAGATCAGCACACTCACATCCATGCCCGCTTCTGAGTGGTTCCGGAAGACGAAAAAAATCTCTGGCGCGGGCGAGTTCGATGTTCTCTATATCGGCCTCAACCGTGAGCGACGGCTTCTGTTCGAGTCCATAGAAAAAAGAGTGGGCGAACAGTTCTCCGGAGGCTTTGTCGAGGAAGTGGAGTGGCTTCTCGAACGGGGATATGACGAGCGTTTCCCTTCCATGCAGGGTTTCGGGTACAAGGATATCGTGGACTATTTTCGGGGCCGGTGCACTCTCGAAGAGGCTGCAGAGAGGGACATCAGCCAGACGAAGGCCTTTTCACGGCGGCAAATGACGTGGTTCGGCAAATTTTCTCCCATAATATGGTATGATACTACGGCTAACCCCATACCGGACTTGTCTGAGCGAATAGAAAAGGAGGTCCGGGCGCATCTTGGAAAGTGAACAGGGAAAAATCATCGTTGAAGTCGCTTCTCCCACGGGGTTCTGCTTCGGGGTGAAACGGGCTATCGAGAGTCTGGAAAAATGCATTGACGAGTGCGCCTCCGCAGGAGAAGGGAATGGGAAAGTATACTCCATCGGCATGCCCATCCACAATCCCCAGGAAGTTGACCGGCTGTGCAGAAAGGGTCTCGTGGTGACCGAGAGCATCGAGGATGTTCCTGAAGGGGCCAGGGTGTTCATCCGGGCCCACGGCGTTCCTCCCGCGGTGAAGAAAAAACTGCTGGAACGATGCGGAAAACGGGTCACGGACGCCACATGTCCTTTTGTGAAAAACGCCCAGGAAAAGGCGGCTTTTCTCTCGGGAGAAGGATATTATCTCCTTGTCCTCGGTGACGCTGATCATCCGGAGGTCCAGGCTATCGTGGGGTGCGCTTCCGGAGATGTCTCCGTCGCGTCTTCACTTTCCCAGGTGGAGGGGCTTGGCAAAAAGGACAAGTTGGGGGTAATATCACAGACGACGCAAAAATCGGAGTTTTTCGGTGCCGCTGCGGAAATTCTCGCCCGAAAGGCCGGAGAGCTTCGGATTTTCAACACCATATGCGGTGCCACGGCCCGTCGCCAGGACGCTGTGAGGAAGATAACAGGCAGCGTTGACGGCCTGATTGTCGTGGGCGGCAGGATCAGCGCCAATACGGCGAAGCTCGTGGAAATTGCCCGTTCCCGCGGGTGCGATGTCCTCTGGATAGAGCACGCGGGAGAACTTGACGGGAGGTGGTTCGCCGGAAAGGCACGAATAGGAATTGCGGCCGGTGCGAGTACTCCGGACTGGCTAATAGAAGAACTGAAAATTGCATTAGAGACATCGCAGGTGTCAAGGGGGATGGAAGGTTATGACGGAAGAAATGATGAATGAAGGGCTCAATGGCGAGTCCGCGGAATCAACGGAAATGGAAAGCATGGAGAGCATTCTGGAGCAGTACGGCGAAGTCGAAGAGCTTCACAGGGGCAAAGTTGTCACCGGTACGGTAGTAAACGCCGTGGACGGCGGCTGGCTCGTCGACGTGGGCTACAAGTGCGAGGGGTTCCTGCCAGCAAAGGAATGGTCTCACAAGGTTCTTGTGGAAGATTCCGAGGAACCGGCTCCGGGAGAGAAAATACAGATCCAGGTGGTCAGCATCCGCCACGGTGAAGAGGCACAGTTGCTTGTGAGCAGATGGCGGTGCGAGTTTGACCGGCGCTGGAGTGAACTTGAAAATAAACTCGCCCAGAACGACGTGGTATCCGTAAACGGCCTGCGCAAAGTCAAGGGCGGGCTGATGGTGGAATGCTGCGGCCTGGAGGGCTTCGTGCCCATCTCTCACCTTGCCGAGGAAGGCAGGGGTGTGAATCCGGGGAAATTCGTGGACGAAGTCTTCGATGCTAAATTGATGGAAAAGGACAAGAAGAAGCATCGTCTTGTCTTTTCCCGCAGGCTCATCGTTGAGGAGTCTCTTGTGGGCGAGCGTGAGAACTTCTACGCCACCGTCCAGGAAGGAACGGTTCTCGACGGCGAAGTGAGCAGCATCACTTCCTTCGGAGTTTTCGTGAACGTGGGTCCCCTTGACGGGCTTGTCCACATGAGCGAACTCTCCTGGAAGAGGAACATCAAGCCGAAAGAAATGTTCAAGAAGGGTGATCCTGTCAAGGTGAAGGTCATCGGTATCGACCGTGAGGCCAACCGTCTTTCCCTGAGCATGAAGCAGACAAAGGAAGATCCCTGGACGAGTGCAGCCGAACGCTGGAAGCCCCAGGACAGGACCAGGGGACTGGTGACCAACGTCACCGATTTCGGCGCCTTCGTTGAAGTGGAGCCCGGAATCGAGGGGCTTATTCACATCGGCGACCTGAGCTGGACCAGGATCAAGCACCCGCGGGACGTGCTGCGGAAGGGACAGGAAGTTGAAGTCGTGGTCCTCGACGTAGACATGGAGAAAAAGCGCATGAGCCTTGGGTACAAGCAGCTCAACGATCCATGGAACGATGTGCTTTCACGGTACAGCAAGGATCAGGACCTGACAGTCAAGGTTGTCCGTCTTGCGGACTTCGGCGCCTTTGTTGAAGTTGAGGAAGGGGTGGAAGGTCTCATCCACATTTCCCAGCTCAGCACAAAGCGTGTCGAGAAGCCCCAGGATGTGCTTTCCGAGGGTCAGGAAGTGGTTGCCAGGATAATTGAAATCAATCCCGCCGACAGGCGCATGCGCCTCAGCATCAGCGCCCTTGAGGAGCCCGCCCAGCGCAGGGCGAAGGACGACGACCGGAAAAAGGGCAGGCCGGACCGCCGGGAGCATGAAAACCAGCCGAGGCCTGTCATGAACGACGGGGAGGCCAGCGTTACCATCGGAGAGCTGCTCAGAAACTCGATGCAGGAAGAATAAAAACGGTGGAGGGGGTCGCCCGAAAAGGCGCCCCCTCTTTTTTTTCAAAATTCGATGAATGAAAGTGCGGCGAGAGAATGGACTCCATGTATCTTCGGGTGTATCCCGATCCTGTTCTCAGGAAAGAAACGAAGCCCGTAACTGATTTCGGCGATGGCTTCAAGGACCTTGTGGCGGATCTTGTGCGGCTTATGCACCAGCATGACGGTGTGGGATTTGCAGCTCCCCAGGCCGGCGTATCCATGAAGCTGGCCGTAGTTTTTTTCGACGGCGAGCTTCACGTGCTGGCCAACCCGGAGCTTGTCAGCTCCGAAGGGGAGCAGGACGGAGAGGAAGGGTGCCTCAGCTTTCCGGGGATTTTCGGAAACGTGAAGCGCCCTCTGAAGGCGGTGGTGCGCCACTTCGACATGGAAGGCCGTGAGCGGGAGACTGAAGCGGAAGGTTTTCTCGCCAGGGCTTTTCTCCACGAAATGGACCACCTCGAGGGCAGGCTCCTCATCGACCGGTTTTCTCCCCTGAAACGAAGCATGGCGAAAAAGAAACTTCTCCGCTCAGGCGGGGAACGGGGGACGGAGAGGATATGAGCTTTGTTTTGCATGAGGTATCAGCGCCCTCCCTGTGGTTTTTCGGAACGGGGAGGTTCGCTGCAAGATGCCTTGCCGCCCTTTCGGAAGAGATTCGGTTCGACCGCGTGGTAACATCCCCTCCTTCTCCTGGAGGCAGGGGATTGAAGGCTCTGACGTCACCGGTGGAGGATTTCTGCAGTGAGCATGGCATTTCACTTTGCCGCTCCGGCGATGTGGGAACCGACGAACCCCTTCTCGCCGCCCTTCGGGAGGCCCCGCCCCTGGCAATCCTGGTGGTGGATTTCGGCCAGAAAATTCCTGAACCCTATCTTTCTTCCCCTGCACGGGGGTGCCTCAACATTCATCCTTCCCTTCTCCCTCTTTACCGAGGGGCGGCTCCTGTGCAGAGGTCACTCATGAACGGTGACACCGTGACCGGCGTTACCGTCTTCCGTCTTGTTGACAGGATGGATGCCGGCCCGATCCTCTTCCAGGAAGAATATGCGCCTTCCGAGGATGAAACTGCCGGTGAACTATTGGACATCCTTGCGGAAAAAGGTAGCAAACTTTTTCTGTTGGGTGTAAAATGCTTGATTGAAGGTACTTGTCCGTTTAAAGAGCAAAATTCCGAATCAGCAACCTATGCGCCGAAAATTAGCAACAATGAGGCTGAACTTTCCTGGAACGTGCCGGCCGCTACAATAGTTAATTTGGTCAGGGCTCTTAATCCCGCCCCCGGCGCTTTCTTTTTCGCAGGCCAAAAACGAGTAAAGATTTGGAGCGCGAAACTCGGTACTCTGCCGGGCGCTCCCGGAGAGGTTCTTGGTTTCGACGGAGGATTTCCCGTTGTTGGTACAGCCAAAGGATCGGCTGTGCTGCTGTCCGTCCAGCCCGAAGGGAAGCGGCGGCTCGAAGGAGCCGAGTGGGCCAGAGGGCTGCGCTTGAAGAAAGGAGATTTTCTTCATTGATCGAACCCGACATTAGCATTTTTTCCGGTCTCATGTCCCGATACCCGTCAAAGGAATTCCCCGCTCCCGGCTGGCCCAAGGTGGTGGCTGTCACGGGAGCCCTCGGATCAGGAAAAACCGAATGGGTCCTCAATCTCGCCCTTGGCTTCTCCAGCCAGGGAGAAAAAGTCACCATAGCCGACATTGACATCATCAACCCCTATTTCTGCATACGGCAGGTCGCCGAAAAACTTGAACGCCGAGGATTCCGGATCATAACCACCCCTGAAAACGCACGGTGGTCCGACATGTCCGTGGTCTCCCCGGTGGTAACCCGCGCCCTCGCAGAGGATGACGGCAGGCTTCTGCTGGACATCGGCGGAGACGCGGAGGGTGCCCTGGCGCTGAAGCAGTTCGAGCCTGATATCAGGAAGGCAGGATATCTGCTCATCCTCGTGGTGAATGCCTTCCGGCCCCAGACCTCAACCGTTGAAGGCATTGAGAAGATGCTCCGGAAAATGGAGGGTATCGGCGGCCTGACTGTGGGCGCCCTGGTGAGCAATTCACACCTCATGGATGAAACCACGGCGGAAGACTGTCTCCGGGGGCTTGAAACCGTATGTGCGGCGGGAGAAAAGCTCGGGCTTCCCGTTCTGTATGCGGGGGTCCATCCGAGCCTGTACGGAGAAGCCGGCCGGCTGCTGGAATCAAGCACAATTTCCGTTCCCCTCTGGCCTCTTTCCAGGTACATGATGCTTCCCTGGGAAGAAGGAGCGATGTGGTCCAGCGGGGCTGCGGCCGAGTAAGGAGTTTGTGTTTTTTCATTTCTGTTTGGAAGGGGTGCTAAGGCAATGGCGAAAGGACGCATTGAAGTTCTCGAGCAGTATTGCAAAAGTTGCGGTCTGTGTGTGGCGGCCTGCCCGATGAAGGTTCTCCGGATTTCGGAGAAGACCAACGCGAAGGGCTACCGTCCCGTGGAGCAGTTCAAGGAGGGGTGTATCGGGTGTGCCATGTGTGCCGTGACGTGTCCCGATGCCGCCATTGAAGTGTTCAAAATCCAGGAATAGACCTGGTTTTTCGGAGGTGAAAAACGACATGGGACGCGTATTGATGAAAGGAACAGAAGCCATAGCGGAAGCTGCCATACAGGCAGGATGCAAGTTTTTCTTCGGGTATCCCATTACTCCACAGAATGAAATTCCCGAATACATGTCCGCCCATCTTCCCGAGGTGGGAGGAGTCTATGTTCAGGCGGAAAGCGAAGTGGCCTCCATCAACATGGTGCTCGGGGGAGGCGCAACCGGCTACAGGGTCATGACCTCCTCGTCGAGCCCCGGCATCTCTCTTATGTCCGAGGGCATTTCCTATGTCGCGGGATGCGAAATTCCCGCGGTCATCGTGAACGTCATGCGGGCCGGTCCCGGTCTGGGAGGCATTCTTCCCGGCCAGGCCGACTATCTTCAGTCCACCAAGGGCGGCGGAAACGGCGACTACAACCTTATCGTCCTCGCCCCCAGCACCCTCCAGGAATGCGTGGACCTCACCCAGCTGGCATTCGATCTCGCCATGAAGTACAGGAATCCCGTCATGATAGCGGCCGATGGTTTCATGGGCCAGATGATGGAAGCGGTTGAGATCAAGCCAAGCGCAACGAAAGACCAGCCCGCCGATACCTCATGGGCCCTCGGCTTCATGGAGGAGCGGGGCGGCAAGCGCAGCCACCTTCACAGCCTGTTCCTTGCTCCTGAGCCGCTTGAGGAGCATAACAGCAAGCTCCAGAAAAAATATGGTGCCATAAAAGCTGCCGAGCAGCGGTGCGAGTCCTACCACATGGAAGACGCCGAGCTCCTCATTGCCGCCTACGGAACAACCGCAAGGATTTCCCGCTCGGCGGTGAACAACCTGCGGGCGGAAGGGCTCAAGGTCGGCATGATCCGGCCCATCACCCTGTGGCCCTACCCCTACGAAGTCTTCAAGACCATTCCCTCCACGGTGAAGAACATCCTTGTGGCGGAAATGAACGCAGGGCAGATGGTGGACGA
>CAZJAR010000066.1:0-12835 GCA_964543785.1 uncultured Synergistaceae bacterium
TTCTATTATTCCCTGAAGAACCTGGGTATCGGCAGAATGCAGACATCGGCGTCCCTCAGGGTTCCCATGCACTACATTTTCGCGTCCATGTCGGTCCTGTCGGGAACGGTGGTCCTGTTTTCGCTGGCCTCGGTCGTACGGGACGTGCGACTTGCAGCGGGGGGAGGAAACTGAAATGGTGGCCGCACTCTTTATCGTATTCCTGGTGCTCCTCTTTTTGGGGCTTCCCATAGCCTTCTGCCTGGGGATTTCTTCCCTTGCCTACCTGTGGATGGCGGGCATTCCGCTCATGGTGATACCGCAGAAAATGTACTCCGGAATTGATGTCTTTGTTCTCCTGTGCATTCCAGGCTTTATTCTTGCCGGAAATCTCATGAACCGGGGAGGAATCTCCGACAGGATCATACGGTTCTGCAATGCCCTCGTGGGCCATATCCAGGGAGGGCTCGCCCAGGCGAACATCGTTGCCTCCATGATCTTCGCGGGTATTTCCGGAACTGCTGTGGCCGACACGGCGAGCCTTGGCGCCATCCTCATCCCCGCCATGCAGAAAGAAGGCTATGATGTGGACTTCTCCTGCGCGGTCACCGCTGCCTCGTCCACAATCGGGCCGATCATTCCCCCAAGCATACCCATGATCATCGCCGGGACGCTGACGGGATTGTCGGTGGGGAGGCTCTTCATCGCCGGCGCCATCCCCGGTGTGCTTCTCGGCATCGGCCTGATGATCGTGGCGTATTTCATCTCGAAGAAGAGAAACTACCCCAAGGGTGAAAAGGTACCCCGCCGTCTGCTCCTCAGGGAGTTTTTCGGTGCTTTCTGGGCTCTTATGCTCACCGTGCTCATCCTGTACGGCATCGTCGGCGGCTTTTTCAGCCCCACCGAGGCGGCCATGGTGGCCTGCCTCTATGCCGTGGTGGTGGGGATGTTCGTCTACCGGGACCTCTCCTTCAGGGACCTTCCCGGGCTGATTCTCGAGGCTTCGATCACCACGGCGTCCATCATCGTGCTCGTGGGACTGGCGAACCTCTTCGCATGGATATTGACGAGCGAACAGATCCCCCAGATGGTGGCAGATTTCCTCCTGGGGATAACGAAAAACAAGTTTCTTATCATCCTGATGATCAATATCCTGCTCCTTTTCGTGGGGACCTTCATGGAGACCATCGCGGCGCTTCTGACCCTCTTCCCGACGCTGCTGGCGGTGGCACTCCAGGTGGGAATCGACCCGATCCACTTTTCCATGATCGCCGTGCTGAACCTCATGATCGGCCTCACCACCCCTCCCGTGGGAGTGTGCCTCTTCGTGGCGTCGAGCATCGGGAAGATTTCCATCAGCAGAATTTCGAGGGCGAACATGCCCTTCCTCGCGGTGAGCATTTTCGTACTCTTTCTGGTTTCCTACATTCCCGCCCTGTCCACGTGGCTTCCAAACCTGCTGTTCAACAAGTAGGTTTTTTCGGTTGGAAGAAAGGCGGCAAAAAGGAAAGGGCGGGGAGATGTTTTCTCTCCCCGCCCTTTCCTTCATGTCAGCCCAGGTATTTTTGAAGGGTCGCCCTCACGGCCCCCGGCCCGGCGATCATTTCGGCGAAATAGCCTTCGATCTTCTCGCCGAGCCCCACCTCATACAGGTCCACGGAGAAGATTCTCCGGTCTGAGAGGATGGGACGAAGAGCCCCCTGTGCCGACGACGGCTCCCCGAGGCGGACCGCCGCGAGGTGGGGCCTGAGGGATTCCAGGAGGGGGTCGGGGCTCAGGGGCATTTCGCCGCCCCGGTCATCCAGCCCCATGAGGTACCGGCACCATGCGGCCAGGGCCAGGGGAATGAAGGTCAGGTCCGCCGGATCCAGCCCCTCCCTGTCCCTGTAGGCCCTGATGGTGCCGCCGAACCGGATGCCCACCTTCTGGGACGTGTCCATGGCGATTCTCTGCGGGGCATCCGGTATGTTCGGGTTGGGGAGCCGCTCCTCGATGACCTCCCTCAGGAAGTCGAGAGGGTGGATGATGCCCGGATCCTCCGCCACGGGAATTCCCTCGGCATAGCCGATTTTTTCCACCAGCCGCTTCAGGTCGGGGTCCTTCATTTCGTCGGCGATGAGGGTGTATCCCAGAAGGCAGCCGAAGACCGCAAGGGCCGTATGGAGGGGGTTCAGGCACGTACCCACCTTCATCCGCTCCACCCGGTCCACTGTCTCCCGGTCGGTGAAATAGGCCCCGGCGAGTTCCAGGGGAGGCCTGCCGTTGGGGAAGCTGTCCTCGATCACGAGGTATTCGGGACGCTCGGCATTCACGAAGGGGGCGATGAAGGAGTGCTTTTCAGTGTGGAGGGTGTCTCCCGTTCCCAGCCCCAGGGCATTGAGCCGGTCTCTGACTCTCTCAGAAGGACGGGGGGTAATCTTGTCGATCATGGTCCATGGGAACGACACCTTCGAACTGTCCCTGAGCCACAGGAGGAAATCTTCTTCCGCGAGGCCCCTGGCTGCCCATCCTTCCGCAATTTCGGTTACGGATGCCTTCAGCCGGTCACCGTTGTGGGCGCAGTTGTCCATGCTCACGAAGGCCAGTGGAAATGCTCCCGCCCTGAACCGGGCATAGGCAAGGGCAGCCGTCTTCGACATGGCGTGCCGGGGCGCATCAGGTCCCCTTTCCAGATCTTCAGAAATTTCAGCGGAAAGTTCCCCTGAAGCCGTTCTCAGGCTGTATCCTTTTTCGGTAATGGTGAAGCTCACCATTTGAAGAGACGGGGACATGAAAATGTTCCGGAGGAGCTCCCAGTCCTCAGGGCTGGCCGGGTCGCCCGCGAGGGTAGTGCAGATGCTCGCCACCACCGTCATATCCAGCCTTCCGTCCGGTTCCATGATGACTGCCAGGCTCATATTGTCGAAGGGGGAAAACATGGTCCCGATGGTCTGCCAGTCGTAGGTTTTTACGGCGATGATGCCGGTCTTCACATGTCCGGCTTCCAAAAGTTTCTGCTGCATCAGTGCAGGAAACACCCGGAAGATGTTTCCCGTGCCGAAATGGACCCACTCCGGCTTTTTTTCCGTTTCCCGGACCATGTCGTCGATATTGAAGGCCGGAAGCGCTATTCCAGCCTTCTTCCAGCTTTCAGTGTCCTTCAGGCCCTTCCTGTTGAGCTGCAGCATGGGCATACCTCCGTTTGGGGATCGGGATTTGAACAGAAACAGTCCGTTCGTCCGTTTCCGTATTATACCCTCTCTTCCCCCGGCGTCGGCTAAAAAAACACTTCAGCGAACGATCTCGTTCACCCAGCGTTCCACGAGCCGCATCCTGTGTTCTCCGGACCATCGGATGTCCAGGTCGAGCAGCCTGACCTCAGACATGTCCAGGGCGGGGTTCTTCAGGGGAACGTCAGGATGGGTAGGGATGAGGTTGATCCTGTTCTCCTCGTACAGGCGCTGCATGGCGGGGCTCGCCGCCCAGTCGAGGAAGCGGCGGGCGAGCTCGGGGTTTTTTCCGTTCTTCACGAGTCCCATGGCTTCCACTCCGTAGGCGACCCCCTCGGCCGGATAGCTGATGACGATGTCGTAGCCCGTCTGCTGCATCTCAAGGGCATCCACGAGGAAGAAGATTCCCGCCGCCGCCTGGCCGCGGGCGATGGGCAGGGCGCCCCCGGCACCGCTCTTGGTGTACTGCTGCACGTTGCCGTCGAGCTTTTTCTGGTAGGCGAAAGCTTCATCCTCTCCCATGGCCAGCACGAGGCTGAAGAGACGGGAGACGGCGGTCCCCGAGGTCCGTGCGTCCGCCATGATCAGACCGTCCCGGTAGGCAGGATCGAGGAGATCCTGCCAGGACCGGGGAGCGGGCAGACCGTGCTTTTTAAGGAACTCCACGCCGGACATGAAGCAGATGGGATTTACGGCCACACCCGTCCAGAACCCATCAGGATCCCGGAACCGCTGAGGAATGGCTTCGGCTCCCTTCGGAACGTAGGGTTCGAATATGCCTTCTTTTTTCCCGGCCTCGAAGGCGTCGGCTATGCCGCCGAAGAAGACGTCCACCTGGGGATTTCCCTTTTCGGCAATGAGCCGTGCCAGCACCTCCCCCGAAGGGAAACGGAGAAAATTCACACCGATCCCCGTTTCTCCGGTAAAGGCATCGAAGACAGCTGTGGCGTAGCGCTCGGACCAGATGGTGTATACGTTGAGTGTTTCGGAAGCGAAGGATGTCACCGGAACCATCCATAGTGCCGCCGCTGCGAAAAGCCCCTGAAGAACCCGGAACATTTTTTTCCCCGTGATCATTGTATTGCCTCCCCGCTGAAGATTGCACCTGAATGCTACATCTCTGAGGGGTGACGGTCCATATCCAGTTGGAGCGTAAGTGACCCCTTTCTGGAATGCCCCGTTTTTCTGAAAAAAGAGACCGGCTCGTGGTAGAATGTTCGCCAGGGACGGCGTTCTTTGAAGTTTCCCTTTCCCGGAAGGGAGAAGGGCATTTTGCTTCATGTACAATGGAGCAATTTCTCAGGAAGGAGTCGATGCAAGAAATGGCGAAGACGTTCATGAGCGCGACGAAATCGGAGGGCGGAGACGCAGCGGAGTTCGATTACATTCTTTCCCCCTCGGTAGCGGGATTCCTTTACCCTCTTGTTATACCGACCCTGGTGTTTCTCGTGCCCTTTATCCTGGTGAGCATTTTCCCCAATCTGCTGACCGGCATCGGGCTGAACGTGGGCAGATGGACGCTTCTCATGTGGGGGCTCCTGCTGGCCGCGGCCAACGTGGGGATCCAGGAAATCCGCCGGCGGAGCAAAAAACTGAAGCTCCACATCGATTACCTTGTCTTTTCACAGGGGATATTCTTCACCTCCATGGAGAAAATTTTCATCCAGGACATCAAAACAACTGAGCTGACAAAGAACATATATGAACGGGTCTTCAACCTTGGAACCATAAAGATAGCCACTGCAGGCACGGACGGCTATGAAGTCGAACTTAAGGGGTATTCCAATCCTGACGAGATCGTGAAATACATAGCGGTCCACAGGAAGGAAGGCGAATAGCCTTTATGGCCCCCGCTCCCGAAAAGAGAGGGTATTGAGGATGGCTGCACTTCTTCCGGCGCTTCTCGCCATAAACATATTTTCCTTTGCTCTTATGGGATGGGACAAGCTGATGGCAAAGGCTTCAGTCCGGCGTATCCCCGAGAACACGCTTCTCCTCGCCGCTCTTTTCGGAGGAGGCGTGGGGGCTTTTCTTGCCATGAAGCTGTTCCGCCACAAGACGCAGCATCCGCGTTTTTCTCTGGGGCTTCCGGTGATGGCGGTGCTCCAGGTGGGAGCACTGGCTTACTTCGTCATGTGACCTTTTCCGGGCCCGCCTCCCGTGGGGTCCCGCGAAGCGAGGAGGTGTGGCGGCAATGGCTGCAGCAGCAAAACGTCTCCACAGGGGAAGCGCTCTCCATAGCCCCTTGCCGCGTTTTTGGAGCGGCGCCTTTCTCGCGGCGGCACTGTCGTTTCTCTTTGCCATGTTTCAACCCCCTGCCGCTGAAGCAGGGGGGCCATGGGATCCCATCATTGGTGCCGCCGGCGGGCCGGGCGGCACCCTTTATGTCCTTACTTCAGAAAAGGGAGGTCTCTTCGTTTCGGGAAACGGCGGCAGGCGATGGAAAAACCTCGGCGCCGGTCTGCCCTCTTCCCTTCTGTTTTCCCTTGATGTTTCCCCTGAAGGGTGTCTCTTTCTCGCGTCCTTCGACGAACTTCTCACGTCCGGCAACGGAGGCTCCGCCTGGAAATCCATGAAGGGCGGCGGCGGAGTGACACGTTTTTTCCCCACATCGGGAGACACCCTCCTGGCTGTTTTCTGGGATTCAGGCATCCACTGGGCTTCCTCCGGAAACGGCTCTTTTGAAAAATCCGGAGGAGAAGACGGATCCTTCCAGGTTCTTGACGTACTGGACGAAGGGCATGGCAGACTCCGGGCAGCCGCTTTCGGAAGAGGGGTGCTTTTTTCCGTCGACGGGGGGAGGACCTGGAGCCCCGACGATCCGGGAATCGAAAATGTTTTCCCGCTGGCTTTGGCCCGCAGTTCAGCAACAGGGACGGTATTCGCTGGAACTCTCGAGGGCGGCGTCTTCCGGAAGGAGGAAGGATCCCCGTGGAGCCGTTCATCGGAAGGTCTTCCGTCTTTCTGCACGGTCCAGGCGCTGGCCGCCGGCGAAAAAGGCACGCTCTGGGCCGGAACCCGCAAACAGGGTCTCTTCCTTTCTTTCGACGACGGAAGAACGTGGAACCTCTTTCCTGCCGGGATGGAAAAAGAGATGTCCGTCACCGTCCTCGTTCCATTCGGAAAGGGGGTCCTCGCGGGAACCTCCTCCGGGGAACTGTACCTGGCCGACGGGGAAAAGGGGACCGTCACGGAGCTTCTCCCCTCCGACCCTGTCGTTGGTTTTGCCCGGATTGACGGCAGCCTGCTCTGCCTTTCACGGTCCGGGAAAGTGTACGTTTCTTCGGACGGGGGAGCAGGATGGACGCCCCGGGGAAGCGCAGGAGGAAAAGCGCTCTTCCTCGCCGCTGTCCCCGGAGGCCGGCTGTTCGCCGGAACGGAGAAGGATCTTCTCTTTTCCCGGGACGGAGGGTTCACATGGACCTCCATTCCCCTTCCGGAAGGAACGGCATTCACGTCCCTGGCCGGAACGGCAGGCGGAAACCTCTTTGCGGGCTCGGCGGGGAGCGGCCTGTACCGTTCTTCCGACGGATACGGATGGCAGAGAGTCGGCGACGTGCCGGGAGATCTGGTCCATTCCCTGCGGTCCCATAACGGAACGGTAATCGCGGCAGGAACGGACGCGGGGTTTTCCGTCTCCCTGGACGGCGGTCTTTCCTGGAAGAACGACGATGTGATCTACGGGATTTTCTCCCTGGCCTTTGACGGGCAGGGACGGCTGTGGGGGGCCTCACGGACCGGGCTGTGGCACTATTCGCTCCCCGAAGGGGAAATCGCCGGGGCGGAGACGGCAGGTTTCGACTGGTCGCCCCTCGACTATTTCACCGACCTTTTTCAGGGAGAAGGGAACGGACTGGTCGCCCTCCTGGGGGAAAAGGCGGTACGCCTTCTTCCCGGAAAGGCAGCGGGATCCTTCACCCTCGGAGAGACGAACCTTTCCAACGTCAGGGTTCTGTCCTCCTTCCGGGACGCTGGGGGGACCCTCCTTCTGGGGACGGAGCGGGGGCTTTTCCGTTCGACGGACGGGGGAGCCTCATGGTCGGAAATCGGCCTGCCCTGAACGAGTGCTGGGAGAAGCGGGGGTGAACCTCTCATGAGAGAACTCTATCGAAGGCTGGCGGTGCTCCTGCTGCTCTTTGCCGCCCTTGTCTGCTTCTTTTCCGTGCGAAACGGCTTCGTCCGCCTGTACGTCGCTGACATGGGCAGGGAATACCGCCAGGAATACAGCCCTTCCCAGGGACTGTTCGGAGCCCAGGCGGCGGGAGGCCGGTTCATCCGGTCGATCACGCCCTTCCGTACCATTGCCGGCTTCATCGATTCGAAAACTGAAGGGCATCTTCTGACTGTGGAAGGAGACCCGTGGCCCGAAATATTCGCCGGGGCCGCGGCACCGGCGGGCAGAGGCGCGACGGCCTGGAGGGAAGCCGGGGGAGTCTACCGGAAAAGCCTGTACTACCATCGGGAAGAGGAGCCCTTTCCCGCTCTCATCGCAGGGCTGGAGGACAAGGGGGAGACTTTCTCGTACCTGAAGCTTCGCACCGGTGAAGGTCCCCGCTTTCTCGCCATGGTCCTCGAGGGCCCGGGGACGGCGCTCGATAACGGGGTCCCGGCGCCGCTGGCACGGCCGTTCCGCTCGCTGGCCCTGGTGCCCCTGTGTCTCGGCGCTGCGGTCTATGTGTTCCTCCCGAAAAGAAAAACCCCTCCCGGGGCCATCGTGTACCCCAAATGGTCCGCCGTTTTCCTTCCGGATCTGCTGTCCTATATCATGTCGGGATTCTTTCTGGGGCTTCCCATGGTGCTCTGCGTTCACATCTTCGACAGGGCCGGTTTCCTCGACTTCAGGTACGGCAGCGCCTGGTTCACCCTGATCTTCTGGGCAATCGGCCTGATCTTCGCTTCCATCCTCTGGTGGACGTCGAAATACGCCTCCTTCGCCCTTCAGATTCTGCCGGGCGGACTGTTTCTGAGGACCCTGGGGCGTGAACGGACCATCGACTTCGGTGACATCGTCTCCGCCGGTTTCGTGGATTACAGGCCGCCGAAGTGGCTCCGGACCGTCATGTTCATCGCGGGCCTGGTGAACTGGCGCATGATGGGGCAGGCACTCCTGCTGTCGGGGAGAACGGACTGGGGAATCGAGTTCTTTTTCAGGGACGGGGGATCGGAACGGTTCCTGTGTTCGAACATTCCGGGGGCCGGGAGGCTTTTCGACGCCCTCCGCCTTCACAAAATCCCCCTGTCGGAAGAGCTTCAGCGGGCTGCGGAAGGAACGGGCGGCCCCGGAGCGGAAGAGGAGAGCTGAGTATTTTTTGTAAAGGCGGTGATGATATGGGAAGAGAATTATGCCGGTTTTTCAGGGAACTGCCCGTTCAGAGATTGTGCCGTTCCCTCGTCCTGGCCGGCCTGATGGCGTGCTTTTCTGCCGTGATGCCCGGAGAAGCGGAAGGCGCCGGTCCCCCTTCGAACGAATGGCTGCACAAACGGATCGCCGTGCTGGAACAGGCCCTTCTTCTCCGGGACGAGGCGCTGCGCATGGAGACAGAGGGCAATGTCCCGGGGGCCATGGAGGCCTGCTGGAAAAGTTTTGTCCTGTACCCCGACCCCAGGCTGGAGAAAAAGGTTTTTTCCTTCCGCCCGGACCTCCAGCCCCTGAAGGACAGGATAGCCTCTCTCGAAAGCCTCCGCGCGGCCAGGCAGGCCGGGCCTGCGGCAGTGCCCCCGGCGCCCGGCGGGGATTCCGCCGGGCGGGACAATCCCGACTGGAGAACCTACCCTGATCTTCCTGCAGAAAAGAAGGCCATCGGGGAGGTTTTTTCCTCCTTCCGAAGCGCGCTGAAGGCGGGAGACACGGAGAAGGCGGCGGCGTGCGTGGATGAGAGCCGCCGGGAGACCTACGCAGCCCTCTTTGAAAACAAGCCCGAGGCCATGCCGTCCTTCGCCGCCCTTCTCGATGGTGCGGAAATGAGTTTCCTGAGTGCTCCGGAGAGCGCCGACCCCGGGACCACCAGCACGCTGAGGACCTCCGAGTACGCCGTGGATGTCGGCGGCTTCACATTCTACGTGCGATGGATCAAGGTTGACGGGCGATGGGTCCTTTTCGACTTTTAGCCCGGCGGAAGGAGGGACGGAGAGATGATTTCCATCGAAGGAATTTTTAAGAAAAGCATTCTTGCGCTGACCGCTGTCCTTGTTTTTTCCGGGGCACCCGTCCACGGCTGGAGCCAGCACCCTCACCGGCAGATCAATCTGGAGGCGGTAAAGCTGTTCTTGTCCCAGGCGGGAGGCAAGGAAAAATTCTCCAGGGGCCCCTTCTCGCCGAAGGGACTTTCGGAGCCCCTCCGTGGTGTCGCTGTTACAAGCTCTTCCCTGCTCGCCTCGGGGTTTGTCTCCGCCGAGGCGGCTTTCTCCGCCCAGTCGTGGATCATCAACGGGGGGGACTGGGCTGACGAGCCCCATCTCTATTCTTCCGTGCGGCATTTCTACGACCCCCTCAGCCTGTCCGGTTCGGCCTGGCTGACCGACCAGAGCGAGATCCACGGCCACTACGACAGTCCGTCCATCGACGCGAGGACATGGGGGCTCAGCCATTCCGACAATCCCTTCAGTTTTTTCGTAGCACTGTCAGCCTACAAGGCAGCCCTCGAGGTCAGGGATGACCTTCCCCTTCCCCCGGCCCTGGGTTCCCTCCATTTCAAGACGTCCCTGAGTCTGGCCCCGAAAGACCACGACGACCTCAGGAGCCTTCAGCTCTCAAGGGCCTACCGGGCCCTCGGGGAATCCATGCACATGCTTGCCGACATGACCCAGCCGGCCCACGTGCGGAACGACTCCCACCCGGCGGACGAGCCCATCGAGGCGGCCACCTTCAGCGACCATGTCCGGCGGGCGGCGGGGGCCCCCTTCGTCGACTCCAGAATCCGTCCCTTCCTCGCCAGTGCCGGAGGCAGGCTCCAGGAACCGGCAGAACTTTTCCACCGTGTTGCCTCCTTCGTCAACGGGACGTTCTATTCCCTGGACACTATTTACGACAGGGAATCGAAGGTTCTGCCGAACAACCGGCAGAAGGGGTATCCTTCTCCGCAGCTGAAGGACCTGGCGGTGGAAAAGAAGAAAATCCCCGGTTTCGTGGGGGAAAGGGAAGTCAGGAGATTCTACGGTGTCTTCGACAGCGAACGGGCGGCCATGATCCAGGACCGCCTCAGTTTCCACTGGTTCGACCCGGAGCAGTCGTTTGTTTCAGATTTCGAGGGAGCCAAGGAAAAGGGGGGAAGGGCTGTTGCCGCCGGGATGGGAAGGCTTGGTCCCTTCCAGATCCCCCACGCCTTCGCCGCAGAGCAGGGAAGAATCCTTCTGCCGGTGGCCATCCACGCCTGCGCCGACCTTATGGACCTCTTCTTTCCCACCCTTGAGCTCCAGGCTGAGTACGAGGAAATCGAGTCGGAGATGGAGGGTGTGGACCCCCGTGCCACGCCGGTACGGATCATCGAAGTGACGGCGGCCATGAAGCACCATGCGGAAAAGGACCCCGCATGGAAAACCAGCGGACTGACGATCCAGTACTCAGGCCCGGCCCTTCTCGTGGTGAAAGAGAAGGACAAAACGGTCTACGAGAGAAAAATCCTGTTCGTGAAGGGACAGCCGAAGCAGATCGAGACGGCGGACGGAACAATGGAAGAGGCCCCTGTCAGGCTGTTTGCCGCCGGGACCGCAGGACCTCTGAGCGAGGAAGAACTTTTCTACGAGATACAGCCCGGCCAGGAGGCCTTCCTGAGAATCGAGGCCGGAAGCCGGGTCTTCGAAAGCGTTCCATGGAAGGAAGAGGACAAGACCGGGGTTTCCATCCTTCCTCCCCGTGTTCTTGTGCTGGAACTGATCGACGACGCCTCGGAGGCGGAGCATGAGTTCGAGGCCGCGGCAGTGCCGAAGAAGCCTCACCTGTTCGAGTGGGATTTCGGCGACGGCAGCCCCGTTGTGGAGGACCGGAAAAATCCCGGGGAGAACTCCGTCCAGGTCCACCGCTTCACCGGCCTGAAGCCCGGGGATTCCTTTACTCCCTCCGTCCGGCTGCTTGACGGAAAAGGCAGGGTTCTCGCGGAGGACTCCGTGTCCGTCACGGTGCTCAAGGGAGAAAAACGGCACTTCTTTGAAAACCGGACCTTCTGGATGACCGGTTCTCCCCTGGGGAATGACCCGACGGCGGATCTTCCCACCGTCCCCCTGGTCCTGTCCCCGTCGATCTCGGGAATAGACGGCGAAATCCCCCCGGACAGCCCGGAAGGGAAACGGCTGGCCCAGCTCACCGAAGGCGTGGCACAGGCCGGAGACTCCATGAAGGAACAGATGGCCAAGGAAATGGCGAAAATGGGCATCAGCCTGAGCGATGCCCAGATGGCGGAAGCGATGAAGCAGGCTCTTGCCATGGCCGGCCTCGGAGGGCAGGACGGCCCTGTCCAGAGGCGCCCCGTCCTGGGAAGCGGCTGGCAGCATGAAGACCGCCCGGTGACACTGTCCCTCGCCGTCTCCATCGGAGCCATACCTCCGCTCCGGCTGTACATGCGGGGCGAAAAGGAGCAGCCCGAGCCGGTGGAGGCCCGGATGGCCGTACGGAACTGGTTCTTCACCACGGGAACCCGGTCAAGCTCCTCCGTTCAGGGAAGCGGCGGATCGGCTTCCGTTTCATGGACGCCGGAAAAGGGAAAGACCCCAGAGTCCGTCGCCCTCGACCTGGTGGTGTTCTACTCCCTGGAGTTTTTCAAAAGAACCGGTGAACCCTGGGGCAGCGACGGCGCTCCCCTCAGGTACGAGAATATGTCCGTATCGTTCCCCGTGGGGGTGTACTTCTGCCCGGTGAAGTGACGGGGGCGCCCGGGGAATTCGCATCATGCAGAGAAGGAGGAAGTTTTCGATGAACCGTTTTCTTTCACCCGTTTTTCACCGTCTCTTCAGGAGAAAGAGAGGCCCGGCGGTTTCCCTCCGCCGGATTCTCCCGGCCTCCATTGTCCTTGTGCTGCTCCTTGTCCGGGCCTTTCCCGCACCGGCATCCGCGGCCCCTTCCCCGGAGGATGTCCCGCCGGGAATGACCCTCCGGTGGGTCCCTCCCTTTTACATGACCGTTCCATCGGACTGGAAGCCCATGCTGGACCGGGACGGATTGGGTTTCTACACCGGGGCCCATCCCGAGGCCATGGACGACCCGTCCATGGCGGACCTTCCCCTGGTTGCCCTGGGCGTGACCCGGCAGAAGGCTCCGAAGGGCGGCGGTTACAGGGCCTTTTTCGAGGAAATGGAACGAAGTGCGACGAAAGACAAAGCGAAAAATTTCACGTCTAAAGAAGAAGAAATAACCATCGGATCCCGCCCGGCAGTATTCTATTCCTTTTCCGCCGACGCCGAGATACGGGGAAAGACACAGAGAGTGGAAATGAACCTTGTAGTAGCCAAGGAACCCGATGCCGAGGGCAATCACATTCTCGTGATGATCGGAGGAAAAACGGCGTCCATCGAAAAGTACAGGGATGTGATCAAAACCATGCTCTCCTCGGTCCGGGAAGGTGTTCCCCCACTCGAGAAGACACTTTCGTTCCCGTTCGGTGCGACCCAGGAAGCTTTTCGTCACTCCGAGGGGCCTTTTGTCGCCGCCGATGGAA
>CAZJAR010000066.1:12845-14086 GCA_964543785.1 uncultured Synergistaceae bacterium
CTTCGATGCCGCGGGGACCCTGGTGGATGAATGGGGGGAGAAGGGAAGGGGAGAGGACGGAACCTTCGCCTGGCCGACGGTCATAGCCTTTGCCCCTGACGGATCGCTCTACGTGGCTGACGAGGGGTACTCCGTGGATGCGAATATCCAGCATTTTTCCAGGAAAGGGAAATTCCTGGGCAAAATAAAGGCGGACAGAAAAACCCTCGGGGAGAAGGGGATCTACAAACCTGATTTTCTCGCCGTGACGGAGACGGGAAAAATTATTACAGGAGGCTCCAGCGAAATAAAGGACGGAAAGCCGCGAGTCCTGGTCTTCTCGCCGGATGGGAAACTACAGGCTTCCTGGGATCTCGAAACAGCCGGCCCCACGGCGCTCCTCCCGGAGGAAAAACTCGTTTTGGTGAAACCACAGCAGGGTGACGATCGGGCTGACATATTCGCGGTGTATGACCTGGAAGGGAACCTCCTGAAGGAATGGCCCCTGTGGGGGAGCGACCTGCCTGCCCTCCCGGGAGATGATAAGATCTATTTCCGGGTGAAATATGTCGGCGCCGACGCAGAGGGACGGGTATACGCCTACGATGATTCCGAGGACGGGATCTGGATTTATGACCGGGAAGGCAGGTATCTCCAGGTCGTCTCCGCCAGGAGGACTTTCGGCATAATGCAGGGCATGGCCGTTCTGCCAAACGGCGATGTAATCATCAAGGACCGCCCCAGCGGATACGGTCCCGGCGAGCCGTCAATACACAGGATGAAAAACGCGTTTCCTGCAAAGGTCCTTCCTGTCGGAGAGAAGACCTCCGACGGACATCACAGTATTGAGACTCCCTCCGGTCAGGTGCCTGAAACGGAAACTGCCGATCCCGGAACGTCCCTGCAGGAGCCGGGCTCCTCTGCTGCGGGCATCGGGAAGACGGAGAGCCTGGAAGAAGAGTTGGCACGGCTGAAAAAGGCTCTCTCCCTGAGGGAAGCGGCCGTATCCCTGGAAGAGGCGGGCGATTTTGCCGGAGCTGCGGCGAAATACAGGGAAAGCCTCGCATATCATGACGACCCTGCGGTGAAGGAATACGCCGGGGGGCTCGAACTGCGGGCCGCACTGCCTCAACAGCCGGAGAAACAGGCAGATTTACAGCCTGCGGAACAAAGTTTACGGGAAGAACCTAAAGAAGATCCAAAAGAAAAGCCTAAAGAAGAACCTAAAGAAGAACCTAAAGAAGAATCTAAAGAAGAACCTA
>CAZJAR010000067.1:0-14056 GCA_964543785.1 uncultured Synergistaceae bacterium
CCGAAGAGCAGGTCGGGGCTCGACAGGTGGAAGAAGGAGAGGGCATGGGACTGGATGATCTGCCCCATGTGCATGACCTCCCGCAGCTTGGCCGCCGTGGGGGTCAGCGTTACGCCGAGAATGGCGTCGCATGCCTTGGCTGATGCGAGGTGATGGCTGACCGGGCATATGCCGCAGATGCGGGGTGTGATCACGGGCATTTCACGAAAATCCCGCCCCTTCGAGAAGATCTCGAACCCCCGGTATTGTGTGACGTGAAAGCGGACCCTGTCCACCGCTCCGTCATCTGTGAGATCCACGGTGATTTTTCCGTGCCCCTCGATGCGTGTGATGGGGTTCACCACTATGGTGTTTTTCTTCGTGTTCTCCATGATTCGTTTCCTCCGCTAGTCGTAGCGCATGATATCGGTGGGAACGGTGGGAATCCGCCCCTCCAGTATCTCGCTGAAGACGTAATAGATGGTGTCGGCATCGGGCGGGCAGCCGGGGACATAGACGTCCACCTTCACAGCCCTGTCCACGGGGATTGCCTGGGGCAGCAGCGCCGGGACGTCCATACGGGGAATAACGCCGTCGGGGTTTACCGTGCTGACGGTATCCACGTACCCTTCCTTCAGCACCTGCTCCGCCGGCATAAAATTCCGCATGCAGTTGATTCCGCCGAAGACGGCGCAGTCCCCCCATGCGATGAGGATTTTGCACCGTTCCCTCAGCTCCCTGGCAATATGAAGCTCCTCCTCGTTGCCGAGGGCGCCCTCGATAACCCCCACCTCCACATCGGGGAAGGTCTTGATGTCGGTTATGGGCGTGGCGGTGAGCTCCACCTTGCCGAGGAGATCCACTATCCGTTCGTCGATGTCGAGAAAGGACATGTGGCAGCCTGCGCAGGCCTCAAGCCAGACGGACGCTATTTTCGGCTTCGCCATGGTCATCGCACCTCCTTCAGCGAAACTGTCCTTGCCGCGGTGGACGGGGACTTGGCCTCGTAGACGTTTTCGCAGGGAGCGGCGGAGGCGGGCTGGAGTTCGAGACCGAGCCTGCCGGCAAGTTCATTCATGATGACGGACAATCCCTTCAGATTGCCCTTGGGAAGCACGATCATGTTCATCCTGCGCCGTTCACCCTCCATGGTGCAGTAGTGCCCGCTCCGCTCGAACCACGCCGGTGCCGGCAGGAGCACATCCGCCATGTTCACCAGGGGATGAATCATGAATGGCGTGTGCACCACCACGAACCTGGCCCTGGTCATGGCCTCGAGAGACCGCTTGTCCTCGTCCACCATACCCGTGGAGAGGACGTAAAGGAAGTCCAGCTCGCTTCCGCTGAGCCAGTCGCTCTCCCCGATGACTGTGTTCAGGGCTCCCAGGCAGTTCCCTCCCCGAAGCATGGGGACCACTCCGAGCCCATCGCTGAAGAAAGCCTTCGATGCGACCGCCAGGTTCAACGCCCCGGTGACAAGGACCGGGTGTTCCGCCATGGATGATCCGATGACAAACACGGGTTTTTTTGCATCCCTGAGGATGCGGGCAGTTTCCTTCATGAAGGGGTCCTGCAGTTCATTTCCGCTTTCCACAGCCTCCCTGATTGAGACGAGGAGATTCTCCATCTCCCTGGGGCCTGCGGCGCGGAGATCCACATCGGTTATCCCCTCGAAGGGGTTTTTGCCGGTGGAGAAGTTGATGAGCTTCGCCCGTTCAATAATGGTGGAAACCCGGATGTAGCTGGCCGCCACGGGGGCTTCCTCCTGGGGATTCGCCCCGATGACGACGATGGCGTCGCTCTCGAGGATGTTGTGAGCCCCGGTGAAGGGCCGTATTCCCTGGTCGGCGAAGGGCTGGAATCCCTTCACGAACCCCCTGAGCAGATTGCCGTAGAACCCGTCGACCTTCTCCATCTTCATGGTGTCCCGGAAGAAGGAAGAGACCACGGAGAGTTCCTCGTCGGTGGACAGCTCGGAGAGCAGAGCTCCTGCCCTGCCGGCTTCGGCCGCGGGACTCATTTTCGATGCGATGAGCTCAAGGGCTTCATCCCAGTCTGCCTCCCTGAAAGAGGACCCTGTGCGGATCATGGGCACGGTGAGCCGCTCCTGCTCTGTGGACTTGGGCAGGCCCCACCGCCCCTTGTGGCAGAGCTGGCCGCCGTCCGGGCTGTCGCCGGAGAGACCTTCCACCCGCGCTACGCTTCCCGTCCGTACGTACGCCTTTATCCTGCACCCCATGGAACAGAGGGGGCAGATACTCTCTACCTGGTCGTCGCAGTCGTTCCGCCGTCCCCGGTACACGAAATCCCGGAGGGTGATGGTTCCCGTTGGGCAGACCTGGGCACAGGCGCCGCAGGAAACGCAGGTGTCGCTCTCCCCGAGCATCTTTCCCAGGTCGGCGGTGATGTTGGTTCCCCATCCCCTCTTTTCCAGGTCAAGGGTGTGGGCCCCGACTTTCTCGGCACATACGCGGATACAGCGCAGGCAGAGGATGCACCGGTTGTGGTCCATCTGGATGTTCGGATCCGAGGCATCGTTGTGGAAGGGCTCGTACAGGAAAGGATAGCGGACATTGTCCATGCCGTGCTCGATGGCAAGCCGCTGGAGTTCGCAGTCTCCCGTCTGGGAGCAGAACATGCAGAAGTGATTCCTTCCCGCGAAGAGAAGCTCCAGGATCTGCAGCCGGTACTTTTTCAGCGTGTCAGTTTTCGTATGGACCGTCATCCCGTTCTCCGCCGGCGTTGTGCAGGCCGTCAGGAGCTTGGTGTTTCCTTCCACCTCCACGACGCACATGCGGCACGAGCCGATGGGCGTCAGTCCCTCCATCCAGCAGAGGGTGGGGATGTAAATATCGTGTTTGCGGGCGACCTGGAGAATTGTGTCTCCCTTTGCCGCCGCGCATTCGATTCCGTCGATGACGAGCGTGATATCCCTCATGTCGATCCTCCTCAGGAACTACTTCTTCTCGATAGCGCCGAAGGGGCACTTCTCGAAGCAGGTGCCGCAGCGAATGCACCGGTCGGTTTCGATACGGTACCCCGAAGTCCGGTCACCCGGAATACACTTGACAGGACAGTTCTTTGCGCAGATGCCGCACTTTTTGCAGACCTCCGGGATGATCCTGTACTCCAGGAGGGCCGTGCAGGCACCTGCCGGGCACTTGTGATCCCGGATGTGGGCGACGTACTCCTCCCGAAAATACCGGAGCGTTGTGAGCACCGGGTTGGGGGCAGTCTGGCCCAGGCCGCAGAGGGACATGTCCCTTACCATGTGGGCGAGGCCCTCGAGGGTGTCCAGATCCTCCATGGTTCCCTTGCCCCCTGTGATCTTCTGGAGAAGAAGGAGCATGTGCTTCGTGCCCTCCCTGCAGGGAACGCACTTGCCGCAGGATTCCTTCTGGGTGAACTCAAGAAAGAACTTGGCCACGTCCACCATGCAGGTGGTCTCGTCCATGACCACGAGACCGCCGGACCCCATGATGGCCCCGAGGGCGGTGAGGCTTTCGTAGCTCACCGGAGTGTCAAGGTGATCCTCGGTGAGGCATCCTCCGCTGGGGCCGCCGATCTGGACCGCCTTGAACTTCCTGTCGTCCAGTATGCCGCCGCCGATATCGAAGATAATCTCCCGGAGGGTGATGCCCATGGGCACTTCCACGAGGCCGGTGTGCTTGATCTTTCCCGTGAGAGCGAAGACCTTCGTCCCCTTGGACTTGTCCGTTCCCATGGAGGCATACCATGCCCCGCCGTTTCTGAGGATCGGGGGAACGTTGGCCCAGGTTTCCACGTTGTTGATGTTCGTGGGGCACCCCCAGAGGCCGGAATTTGCGGGGAAGGGAGGCCGCGGGCGGGGCATTCCCCTCCGCCCCTCGATGGAGGCCATGAGAGCCGTTTCCTCGCCGCACACGAAGGCTCCCGCCCCTTCCTTGACGTGAAGGGTGAAAGAGAAGCCGCTCTCCATGATGTTCTCCCCCAGGAGTCCGTATCCCTCCGCCTGGGTGATGGCCGTCTTCAGCCGCTGGATGGCCAGGGGATATTCCGCCCGGCAGTAGATGTACCCTTCGTCGGCGCCCATGGCGTAGGCGCCCAGGGACATTCCCTCGATGACGCTGTGGGGGTCTCCCTCGAGGATGGAACGGTCCATGAAGGCCCCGGGGTCTCCCTCGTCGGCGTTGCAGATGACATATTTCTTGTCGCCTTTCGCGGATGCGCAGAAGCTCCATTTCAGCCCCGTGGGGAATCCCCCGCCGCCCCGGCCCCGGAGCCCGGAGGTCTTCACCTCGTCAATGACCTGTACGGGCGTCATGGAGGAAAGCGCTTTTCCAAGAGCCTCGTAGCCGCCCCTGGCGACGTATTCCTCTATATTGTCCGGGTTGATGTAGCCGCAGTTCGCAAGGGCAATTCGGTGCTGCTTGCCGTAGAAGGGAATTTCCTTGTAGTGGGGAACGGCAGGGCTTTCTTCCCCTCCTTTGTACATAAGCCTCTGAACGGGCCTCCCCTTGTAAATGTGCTCTTCGACAATCTCCTGGACGTCATTCTTTCCGACCCGGCAGTAGAATGTTCCCTCCGGATAGACCACAACGATGGGCCCCATTTCGCACATTCCGTGGCATCCGGTGGGCACCACCAGGACTTCTCCCTCGAGTTTCCTGTTTTCAAGCTCTTTCCTGAAAGCATCGGTCACATCGTGCGCTCCGCTGGAAGTGCATCCTGTTCCTCCGCATATCAGGACATGGGAACGATAGATAGGCATAAATTCTCCTCCTCAGTCAGCCCTTCCGATGGCGAGTTTTTGAACGACCCGGCCGTTCACCACGTGCTCGGCGATGATGATCGGGACATCTTCCGGCTTCACCCGCCCATAGGTCACCCTCTGGCCGCCCCGGATCACGTCGAGAAGGGGCTCGTCCTGGCACATGCCGATGCATCCCGTGGTCTGGACCGCCACGTCATCGATGCTTCTCCTGGCGAGCTCGGCCATCACCTCGGCCAGCACATCCCTTGCCCCGGCGGCGATGCCGCAGGTGCCCATGCCCACGATGACGACAGTCTCGCTTCCTGACCGTGCTGACGAAAGATCCCTTGACGATTCCCTCAGTTTTCTCAAATCATCGAGATTCCGGATTTTCATTTGTGTCATGGCTCATCCTCCGTTTTCTACTCGAACGTGTCGAGAATGCCCTTCACCATGTCTGGGGTCAGGCGGCCGAAGGTCTGGGTGTCTATCATCATCACCGGTGCGAGACCACATGCGCCGAGACAGGCCACAGGTTCGATAGTGAACCTCAGGTCATCGGTGGTCTGGTTTTCATCAACACCGGTGATTTCCTTCACGCTGTTCAGTATCTTCAGGCTGCCGCGGACGTGGCAGGCTGTGCCCCTGCAGACCCGGACCACATGGCGTCCCCTGGGCTTGAGATGAAACTGGGCATAAAAGGTTGCCACTCCGTAAATCTCCGAGGGTGGAATTTTCAGTTCCCTGGAGACGGTTTCCAGGGCCTCTTCCGGAAGATACCCCATCTGCTCCTGGACTGCCTGCAGAATGGGAATAAGTCCTCCCTTGCCGTTTTGCCAGGGTTTGACGATTTTCCTGGTCTTCTCGCGGATTTCATCAGCGCTGAAAGCCATGATCCCCCTCCTTTTTCCTTGACTTCCCCTTTTTTGTTATCATTGTGCACAAAGTCACAATCATGGTGATCATAGCATAAACACCCCGTCCATTCAACAAACAAACAGAACTGTATACTACATACATTCTGCATTCATGCTATAATCTGACTGCAACAGTGTTGCGCATTCAGTGGAATCCGAAGGCGGGGGACTCTTTTTTTATGACAAAGATACGCTACGTTCAGGTGGAAAAAGCCCTCGGGATGGCTCTTTCCCACGATATGACCAAGATCGACGCAAAGGCAGGGTACAAGGGCGCACGGTTCAAGAAGGGGCAGATTCTGCGGGAAGAGGACATCCCCCTGCTGAAATCCATGGGAAAGGAGACCATTTCCATCCTCGAGCTTGAAGACGGCGAGGTCCACGAGGACGATGCCGCATCAAGACTGGCCGAATGTCTTTCGGGAGAAGGCATTGTTTCTGAAGATCCCGAGGAGGGGAAAGTCTCCCTTTCGTCCCTCTGGAACGGCCTGCTGGTCTATGACGAAGAAAGCATCCACAGGATCAACGAGGATCCCGACTGGGTCGTAGCTACGGTAGCCGACAAGGTTCCCGTGAAAAAAGGCGAACGGGTGGCGGGAATCAGGATCATCCCCCTCATCATGAGGGAAGAGCAGGTGCGGCGTGGAGAGAAAGCCGCGTATGCCATGACGGTTTTTCCCTTCGCTCCCCTGAAGACGGGCCTGGTGACCACAGGCAGGGAGTTGGCCGAGGGAAGGATCCGGGACGGTTTTGCACCAAAGCTCCGGAAAAAACTCGCGGGATACGGAACAACGCTCATGGGACAGGTGATAGTGGGAGACGAAAAGGAGGAGATCGCCGGAGCTATTCTTTCTTTCATAGACAAGGGAGCGGAACTGGTGATCACGACGGGAGGCATGAGCGTGGATCCGGACGACAGGACTGCCGGGGCTATCGCCTCGGTGGCGGACGAAGTCCGGTTCAAAGGTGTGCCGGCAGTTCCCGGCGCTCATCTCATGCTCGCCATCAGGGGCGAGACGAAGATCGTGGGAGCTCCCGCATGCGTGGTACACGATGAGTGGACCAGCCTTGATCCCCTGCTGAACCGTCTCTTTGCCGGCCTTATTCCCACAGCGCTCGATGTCCGCCGGTGGGGGGTGGGGGGAATGTGCAGAAACTGCAGGGAATGCAATTACCCCTACTGCGTGTTCGCCGCCCGATGAAGGATCCGGAAATTCTCCTCAGGGAACGGGGAATACGGCCCACGGAGCTTCGCAAAGAAGTTCTCCGGATTCTTTTCGGGGCCGGCAGACCGCTTTCGTGGAAAGACACCTTCACCCGCTTCACGGAGAAGCGGGTGAACAAGGTGTCGCTGTACAGGACCCTGTCGCTGCTGGAGGAAAAGGGACTGGTCCACAAAATCCTCGGCACCGACGGGGCATGGCATTACTGTGCCCACCTCCCCGAAGGAAACAGGTGCCCGGGGAACCACCCCCATTTTCTCTGCCTTGCCTGCGGCAGGATGATCTGCCTCGAGGACCAGCCGCTCCCCACGGTACATGTTCCCGAAGGCTGCGTCGTGGAGGGGAAACAGCTCCTCGCCTACGGACGCTGTCCCTCCTGCTCGGGGACACAGCCGCAGGGATGATCCGCCCTCATCCGCAATGCGTCGTAGATTCCGCGGGTCAGGTGAACGTCTGATCCGAGCCGCTCGCCTTCCCGAACGACGAATCCCAGGAAGGTTTCTATTTCCGTTCTGCGCCCCTTTTCGCAATCGAGCTGCATGGATGATTTTGTATCCGGCGGGAAGGCAACTCCCTTGGCAAGGGACAACTCCACGATGTCCGCCGGAAGTGGAATTCCCTTCATCACCGAGAGAGACTGAATCTCCCGCATCATCCCCTCGAGCATGGGCTGGCTGTCCTGTCCCGCGAGCACCTCGCCGAAGGTCCTTCCAAAAAGGGAAGTCACTCCCGCAAAAGGAGCCATAAAGATAAACTTCGTCCAGACAGCCTCGTTTACATCCTCCACGAGAGACGCATCGATCCCCGACTTCCTGAGCATCCCTTCCGCGGGAAGGAACATTTCCCTGCTTCCGGACACGGGGCCGAAGAACAGTTTCCTGCTGCCGCCGGTCTGGCGGACAATTCCCGGCCCCTCGATCCGTGCCGAAATATAGACGCACCCGTTGAGCAGCCGGCAGGGCGGCAGCGTTTCCGCCAGGATGTCCGGGCTGTTCACACCGTTCAGCAGGGGAAGAACCGCTGTCTCCAGGCCCACGACGGGGGCGGCCGCAAGGGCGGCCGCCCTGAGGTCATACCCCTTGACCGCGAAGACCACCAGGTCGGCCGTGCCGATTTTTTCAGGGTCATCAGTGGCGAGGAATGGGCGGGCGAGAAATTCCTCGTCCTGGGCCAGTACCTTCAGCCCCTTGTCCGTGATCGCCCGGAGATGCTCTCCCCTTGCGAGAAACATCACCTTGTGCTCTTCACCGCCCTCGAAAG
The DNA here is from genome assembly GCA_964543785.1 of uncultured Synergistaceae bacterium. GTDB lineage: Bacteria > Synergistota > Synergistia > Synergistales > Aminobacteriaceae > Aminivibrio. The sequence goes on from CAZJAR010000067.1 coordinate 8,112, forward strand.
CCCGGGCTGCCTTGCCGCCGTAGTATCCGCCCACACCGCCAAGCCCAACAAATACGATTTTCATCCTCTTTTTTTCTCTCCCCTTCCTGAAGAATTCCCCTTATCTGCTTCGTGTGCGGAGCCTGTTCTGCGCCTCCTCCGAAAGACCGAGCTGAGGAAGTAGTTGTACGAGCTCCTCTTTTGTAGCCAGTCCCGCAAGAATTCCGTTGGCCTTTGCAGCCGAGGGGGAATTCACGAACCCGTCGCGCCCAGGGTACATCTCGTTGAACTCCCTCATGAGTACATAGTCCCTGCGTAGATAATATTTCTGGTGGTACCCCTCGGCCAGGTAAAACCTGGCAAGGGGTTCAATGGCCGTGAAGATTTTTCCGCCGATGGCATCCTCAAGCTTCTCCGCTGAACGTTCCGCCGCTTTCCGCTGGTCTTCGTCCGCCGGGAATATGGCGGCTCGGTACTGGGTGGACCAGGGACGTGCAGCGGGATTGTGATTCTTCCAGAACACGTCGAGAAGCTCTTCGTATGTTATCTTCTTCGGGTCGTAATCGACCTGTATGGTCTCCGTGTGATCTCCTATCTCATCGTAGGTGGGGTCAGCCGTGGTTCCCCCGGCATAGCCCACCCTGGTGCGCACAACTCCGTCAAGCAGCCCGAACCGGGCATCAGGCCCCCAGAATCACCCGAGGGCGAAAGCTGCCGTCCGGATATTCGCGGGAATCTGCCGGTCCAGGGGAGGGATCTCCCCAGCCCAGGCCCTTCCCGCCAGGAACACTACCGCTGCAGCAAGCAAGGCTTCTTTCATTTTCAATCTCTCCACCTCCCGAAGATTCTCTTGATATTATTTTACACTACGGTCACCTTTCTTTCCTTCCGGATTTTGCCCGCCGGGTGCTGCTGCTGTACAATGGAAGCTGCAGGCAACACCAAAGGAGGCGCGGTATCGAACATGAAGGAAGCGTCTGTGGATTTCTATTTTTTCAGCGGAACGGGAAACACCCTGCTCGCGGCACAGGCCGTGACCCGCCGGCTGCGGGAGGGAGGAAAGGACGTGCGGCTCCGCAGGCTGGAAAAGGGCTTTGTCCCCTTCCGTGACGGCGACACCGCCCTCGGAATCGCCGTCACGGTTGCCATGTTCTCCACCTATCCCTTCGCCTGGGATTTCCTCGAGAGCCTTCCCGACGGAGAGGGGCGGGGGGCATTCCTCATTTCCACCATGGGAGGAGCGTCCGGCGGCCTCCGCCCCGCGATGAAAAAACTCCTTGTCTCGAAACACTACACTCCCCTGGGGGCACGGGATTTCGTCATGCCGTCGAACTACAACAACACAACCATCCCCCTCGGGAAGAACAGGGAAAAGGTCGCAGCGATGGAGAAGAACGCCGCCGTCTTCGCCGAGGCGCTCCTGCAGGGAAACGCCCCGTGGAAGGGAGGCAATGTCCTCTCTCCCCTGCTCTACCGGCTGTCCCGCATGGCGTGGCCCTGGAGGCTCATGAGGAGAAAGTATCCCCTCACCGTCGACAGGGAGAAGTGCATCCAGTGCGGCAAGTGTGCCAGGCTCTGCCCGGCGAAGAACATCCGCATGGCGGAGTACCCGGAATTTCTTGACCGCTGCGTCTCCTGCCAGCGGTGCGTGGCCTTCTGTCCTCCGGAAGCCATCGGAGTGCAGGGAAAGGACTTCCGGCAGTACCGCTCGGTGGAGTACGGGGACCTCGTTTCGGAGAATCTCTGAAAAAGGAGTGAGCGGAGTGGCTGTGAGGAAACTCAAGCTCTACATGGAAAAGCCCATGGGCTCGGCCTGCTGAAGCAATTTCCTGTACGGGGAGGAGGAAATGAAATCCTTTCCGCAGGCGGCCGCCCGTGAGGCGGCAGGGCCGCTGCTTGTAAAGCTCCGGGAGCGGTACGGGGAATCCATGGAAGTGAACATTTACGACCCCCGCTGCTGCATCTGGTTCTTCGACCTCATCCGGTTCAACATCCGGGCGGAACCCACGTGGATCCTCGACGGAAAGCTTCTCTGGAGGGGAATCCCCTCCTGGGACGAGCTTCGGGATAAAATTGACGGGTCCCTGTAAGGGACCCGCCTTTTTTTCGTAGCAGGGAATTTTTCCTCAGGGCAGGACCCTGCACTCCCCGCAGAGCTCCTTCCATTCCCCGTTTTCGTCCCGGATCTCCGCCCTGGCCTCGTCTCCCTTGATCCACCAGAGCAGTTCCCCGTCGTCGGTATACCGGGCCCCGGACCCGGAGATCACCTGGGGCAGGGTGTACTCCCGGCCGTCGGGAAAGAGGATCTTCACGAACCGGAGGCTCTCGTCTGACAGGCTGTAGTACCGTACCACCAGACGGTCTCCGTTGGCGCATGCATAGGTGACAGGCTCCCCGCCGGTGACCGTGAGGGGCCGGTTTCCTTCCGCCGGGCCGGACAGGAACAAAACGACGAGCAAACAGACACACAGGATTCCCTTTTCTCTTATGGATTTCACGATTCTATTCCTCCCCTGCGTTTTTCCCTTATGTTTCCGGGATTGTTCCGTTGCAAAAAATCATATCATCGCCATAATGGAAGAGGAAGGTACTGTTTTGGTATCCATACGAAAAAGGAGGCTGAAAAAATGAAGCTGAGCGCCCGGAACCAGATACGGGGCAAAGTCACGGCAGTCAAGGAAGGAGCCGTGGAAGCCCAGGTGACCATCGACATCGGCGGAGGACAGACCATGGTATCAGTGATCACCATGGACTCACTCGCAAACCTCGGAATCAGGGTCGGCTCCCCTGTCTTCGCCGTCGTGAAGGCAGACAGCGTCATGCTGGCGGTGGACTGATCCATCCCGGTCATTTTCTGCCGCTGCAGACGTACGAAGGGACTCCGAAACCCCGGAGTCCCTTCGTATGTTTTTGAACAACGGGACTGGACACTCGGACTGGTAAAAAATGAGAATATACCCTATAATGGCAGACAGTTTGAGATAATTTTCCCTAGTACTGCCGTTTCACCGAAAGGAAACTGCACCACCCCCAATACAGCGCCTCCGAGCCGTATCTCCTGTGGAGCAAACCTCTATGGACTGCGGCCGTCAGGGTATGCCTGGAAACGGGCATGCCTCCCGTGTTTGGCAAGGAGGACGGGTAATTCCGCGTGAATTCACGGGGACCGTCATCGTTGCCGATGAACGGTCCCTTTTTTGTGTGGAAAGGCGGAATAGCGGTGACCCGGACATGATAGTGAAAACCCTCCCCGTGGAACAGGCCATCGGCAAAAGAATATCCCACGACCTCACCCACATCGACCCTGAAACGGGCTTCAAGGGTGCCCGCTTCCGGAGAGGCCATGTTATCGCCGAAGACGACGTTCCCCTCCTCAGGCGGATGGGAAAGTCAAACATAGCCTTTCTGGAACTCGCCCCCGGTGAACTTCACGAGGACGAGGCCGCTCTCCTGCTCGGAGAGCGGATGAGAGGAAACGGTCTCGTCCTCCGGGGACCGGAGGAGGGAAAATGCACCCTCGTCGCCGACCGGGACGGCCTCCTGCTTTTCAGCGACGACGACATCGACTTCATCAACGACGATCCGGACTGGCTCTTCACCACCCGGCCCAACAAAACCCCTGTCACAAAAGGCATGACGGCCGCCGCGTTCCGCATCGGTCCTCTTTCCATGGAACGCGGCCGGGTGGACCGCGCCCGAAATGCGTCCCCCCTCTCAGTTCTTCCCTGGGCGCCCCTCCCTGCGGCCCTTGTCACCACGGGCCGGGAAATTTACGAGGGAACGGTCCGGGACGCCTTTCTTCCCAAGCTTTTGAAAAAACTTGACGTCTACGGAGCTCCTCTCCTTGGACAAACTCTCTGCCCCGACGACCGGGATTCCATTCTCGAAGCTGCGGCCGCATGGCTCGACAAGGGAGCCCGGGTCATCATCTGTACCGGCGGCATGAGCGTCGACGCCGACGACCTGACCCCCGGAGCCATAGAATCGGTGTGTGACGACGTGATGTTCCGGAGGATCCCCGTGATCCCCGGAGCAAACCTTATGCTTGCCCGCAGGGGAACATCATTTGTCCTCGGCGTTCCGGCCTCCGCCGTTTTTTTCGGGCGGACATCCCTGGACATGGTCCTCGACAGGCTGTATGCGGGCATTCCTCCTTCGGGAGCGGAGGTGAGACGCTGGGGGAAAGGAGGACTGTGCAGGAACTGCGTTTCGTGCTCCTATCCCGGATGCGCATTTTCAGCACGGAGCTGACATTTTACCCTGAAAGGAGTTTGAGAAATGGAAACACACAGGATCAAGGCTGTCATCAACGGCCGGGAGATTACTTCAGAACCTGGCGTGACCATTCTGCAGGCCGCCCGGGCCAATGGCATACGGATTCCGTCGCTGTGCGACCACCCGGCTTTGCCGCCCAGCGGCGCCTGCCGCGTCTGCCTCGTGGAGGTGGAAAAGAACCCGAAGCTCCTTCCCGCCTGCACCACCCCCCTGACCGACGGAATGGTGGCCGACGCCTTCAGCCCGAAAGCCCTGGCGGCACGAAAAGCAGTCGTTGAGATGATCCTCATCCGCCACCCCCTGGACTGCTTCTCCTGCGAATCGAACGGCCGGTGCGAGCTGCAGAACCTCGCCTACGAGCTGGGGATCGAAGAATCCCCCTTCCGCGACGACGGCGACGTGTGCACCGAGCACGAACTTGACGACACCAACCCCTTCTTCATCCGGGACATGAACAAGTGCATCCTCTGCGGCCGGTGTGTCCGCGCATGCGACCACCAGTCGGGGTACCACGCCATCGACTTCCAGTTCCGGGGCATTAATACCATGATCCATCCGCCTGTGGGAAGCAGGCTCGAGGAGTCGGACTGCGTTTTCTGCGGCCAGTGTGTCCAGATGTGTCCCGTGGGGGCCCTCACCGAGAAGAAGGCCGTCGGCCAGGGACGGGCATGGCAGACGAAAACGGTCCGCACCACATGCCCCTACTGCGGCGTGGGCTGCCAGCTCGACCTCCATGTCAACGGAGACAGGATCGCCCGGGTGACCGGGACGGAGGACGGCATGCCCAACCTGGGAAGGCTCTGTGTCAAGGGGCGTTTCGGCTACGACTTCATCTACTCCGACGAACGGCTCACGAAGCCTCTCATCAGGGTACGGAAGGGCGAAAAGAAAAGCCCGGACGACGAATTCCGCGAGGCTTCATGGGACGAGGCCCTCGACCTCGTCTCATCCCGCCTGAAGGAGGTGATGCAGAAGCACGGCCCGGACGCGGTGGGAGGAGTCAGCTGCGCGCGCAGTATCAACGAGGATTCGTACAGCATGCAGAAGCTCTTCCGCATGGTCTTCCAGAATCACAACATAGACCACTGTGCACGGGTCTGACACGCTCCTACAGTAGCGGGGCTACTGACAAGCTTTGGAGCGGGCGGCATGACCAACACCATCGGGGAATTCGCCAAGGCGAAGCTCCTCTTCTGCATCGGAACCAACATGACGGAGGCCCATCCGGTCGCCGCCACGTACCTGAAGAACGGCGTAAGGAACGGGACGAAACTGATAGTCGTCGACCCCCGGCGGCAGGAGCTGGCCGACTATGCCAATATCTTCGCCCAGCTTCGTGTCGGCTCGGACATCGCCTTTCTGAACGGCATCATGCACGTGCTGATCAAGGAAAATCTTTACGACAAAAAATTCGTTGAGGAAAAGTGCGAGAACTTCGGGGAATTCGCGGCAAAGATCGGGGAGTATCCACCCAGCCGGGCCTCTGAGATCAGCGGAGTCCCCGAGAGCACCATCGTTGAGATCGCACGGATGCTCGGGACCGTCAAGCCGGCCATGGTCATCTACACCCTCGGCATCACGGAGCATGTGTCGGGAAAGCGGAACGTCATGACTCTGGCCAACCTCCAGATGCTCCTGGGAAACATGGGAGTGGAAGGCGGCGGCGTCAACCCCATGCGCGGACAGAACAA
>CAZJAR010000068.1:0-13996 GCA_964543785.1 uncultured Synergistaceae bacterium
AGCTCCACCAGAACATCCAGATGTACACCAAGAGCGGCGCCGGCGGAGCCATGCCCGTGGCGACAGGCCAGGCGGCTTCGGGCATTTTCTACATCGTGGACGCCCTGGACATTCAGCAGCAGGGGCATCCGGTGGTGCTGAGCTACCCGAAGGAGGGTGTCTCCTACGGAATCGAGGCGACGGGAGTCCTGAAGGGCGCAAAAAATATGGAGAACGCCAAAAAGTTCATGGACTGGGCTTCCTCGAAAACCTTCGCCCAGCTGCTGGTGGACAGGAAGATCAACTACATCCCCACCCGGGGCGACGTGGAAGTGACCAATCCTGCCCTCGACCTTTCGAAGGTCAGCCTGGTGGAAGTGGACGTGACCTGGAAGGGCCAGAACCGCAAGGCCTTCGTTGACCGCTGGATCAACGAAGTCATCAAATAGGGCCTTTTTCTGGAATCCTGCGCAGTTCCAATCCCCGGCGGGAGTTTTTCCCGCCGGGGCTTTTTCCCTGTTCGGCAGGCATTACAGCTCACTCAAGGAGAATGACGCCATGAATCGACCATCCGCGCTCTCCGCTCCGGAGAAGGTGTCGCCCCTGAAACGGGATCCTGCCCTTCTCCCTGCCCTGGCCGCCATCTGGATCTCCCTGGCGGTCTTTGTCCTGTACCCGCTCCTTCGGCTTTTTCTTGTGACATTTATGGTGGATGGCCGGCTTTCCTTCGCGAACCTCGGGGCCATACTCGACAGCTGGTACGACCGGCAGGCCTTTCTGAACAGCCTCTGGCTCGCCACGGCCGTCTCGGTATCCGGGACGGTGCTCGGCTACATCTATGCCTTCGCCGTCACCAGGATTCCCCTCCCCTCCTGGCTGAAATGGTTTCTCGGAGCGGTCACCACGCTGCCCCTTATCTCGCCTCCCTTCACGAGCAGCATTGCCCTGACCCTTTCCCTGGGACCCAACGGCATACTGCTCAAGTTCTTCGGCATTGAGAATTTCAGCTTCTACGGATTCTGGGGAACCTGGATGTCCGAGACGCTCACCTATTTTCCCGTGTCCTTTCTCACCCTCGCGGCGGTGCTCTCCGCTATCGACCCGAATCTCGAGGACGCGGGACTGTCCCTGGGGGCTTCGCCGGGGCGTGTCTTCCGGACGGTGACCCTTCCCCTGTCAACCCCGGGGATCGCCAACTCGGTGCTCCTGCTTTTCGCCAGCTCCCTGGCGGATTTTGCCACTCCACTGGTTCTGGCGGGCCACAGCTTTCCCGTGCTTCCCACCCAGGCGTACCTGCAGATCACGGGGCTCTATGACCTGCGGGGAGGGGCGGGGCTCTCCTTCCTGCTTCTTCTTCCCGCCATGGCGGTTTATGTACTGCAGCGCTTCTGGGTGGGAAGGAAAAACTACGTGACCGTCAGCGGGAAGACGGGAAGCCGCTCGGGTTTCAAGAGCAAGGGCAAGCTTGCGGAGGGGCTCGTGCTCGGGGTGTGCTTCACCGTCACCGCCTTCATCCTCTATCTCTATTCACTGATCCTCCTGGGAGCCCTGGTGAAGGTATGGGGCGTGGACAATTCCCTGACCTGGGATAACTTCCGGTATGTCTTCACCCATGGGCGCAAGGCCATCACGGATACCCTCTCCATCGCGGCGGTGGCCACTCCTCTCGGAGGGCTCATGGCCGTGGTGGTGGGGTACATCGTCCAGCGGAAACGGTTTTTCGGCACCAGGGCCATGGAGTTTTTCTCCATGCTGAACTATGCTCTTCCCGGAACGGTGGTGGGCATAGCCTACATCATCGCCTTCAACGAAAAGCCCATCCTGCTCACCGGCACCATGACCATTCTCGTGGCGGCCTACATGTTCCGCTACCATGCGGCGGGCATCCGGGCGGTGGTGGCGTCCCTCCACCAGATTGACCCCTCCATCGAAGAGGCATCGGCCAGCCTCGGTGCCGGGGCGGCCAGAACTTTTTTCCGCGTCACCGTTCCGCTGGTGGTACCGGCGGTGCTCATGGGGATGCGGTACCTGTTCATCCACTGCATGACCGCAATCAGTGCCACCATCTTCCTGGTGTCCGTCAAGTGGAGCCTTCTCACCACCCGCATCCTTGAGTGCATGACGGAGCTGCAGTTTGCCCAGGCATGCGCCTTTTCCGTCGTGCTCATTCTGCTCGTCTTCGGCGCCACCGCCGTCCTGACGGGCCTGACCCGCTTCGCAACGAGGCGCATTTCCGGCGAAGGAGGCCGAGGCTGATGGCCGTAACACTCGAACTCTCGAACGTGTCGAAAATCTTCCAGAAGGACCGGGAGCTTGTCCGTGCGGTGGACGACGTTTCCATGACGGTGGCGCCGGGAGAGATGGTCACATTCCTCGGGCCGTCCGGATGCGGAAAGACCACCACCCTCAGGATGGTGGCAGGCTTTGAGATCCCATCCGGGGGAACCATCACCATCGACGGGCAGGACGTGACCAATGTTCCCGTGAACAGGCGCGACATTGGCTTCGTCTTCCAGAACTACGCCCTGTTCCCCCACATGAGCGTCTTCGAGAACGTAGCCTACGGGCTTCGGGTCAAGAGGGACAGGGAGGGGGATATCCGCCGGAAAGTCCTGGAGGGCCTCGATCTTGTGGGCCTGACGAAGGCGGAAATCCGGTTCCCCAACCAGCTCTCGGGGGGCGAGCAGCAGCGGGTGGCACTGGCCAGGGTGCTCGTTCTCCAGCCGAGGGTCCTTCTCATGGACGAACCCCTGTCCAACCTCGACGCCAAGCTGAGAATCCACATGCGTACCGAGATACGGAGGATCCAGAAGCACCTGGACATTACCTGCCTCTATGTTACCCACGACCAGGGAGAGGCCCTTACCATGTCGGACAGGATCATGGTGATGAACAGGGGAAAGGTGGAGCAGATAGGGGCGCCCCTCGAAATCTACAGCGACCCGAGTTCCCTTTTCGTGGCCGACTTCATCGGCCAGGCGAATATCGTCCACGGCGAGGTCCTCTCCGTGGACGGAAGGATGATATCCGTCTCTCTCGGAGGTCTCACCGTGCCGGTACGGGCCGTTAAAAACGCATCATTCGCCCCCGGTGACGAAGCGGCGGTGGTCGTCCGGCCGGAAAATCTCCTGCCCTCCGCAGGAGAGGGAATAAAGGGGATAGTCCTTACAGCCACCTTCCTCGGCGGGCGCATGGAGTACGAGGTCGTCCTGGAAAGCGGCCAGACGGTGCTCTCCTTCGATCCCTTTCTTCCCGGGAAAAGGATGTGGGCCGAGGGAGAAAGCCTCAGTCTCTCTTTCGACCCTGCCGTGGCGGTGGCGCTGCAGTCCTGAGTTTTTCTGCCCCAAAGAGAAAAGAAGCCGGAGGAGCTGTCCCTCAGGCTTCTTTTTTTTTGCGCTTCAGCACTGCATGATGCAGCACAGAAGCGCAGGTTGATCCAGTTCTCCCCCCGCGCCGTAGTACAGCAAAAACACCTGCAAGAACATTGTGGGAATACACGAAATCCGAAAATACATAATACAACGACAAACTCATTGACAATGAAATTTGTAAGGTTATAATTGCCGCAAAATAGATTGTAGTATGAATAGAACTATAAAGTTTTGTAGTGCGAATTCTGGGGTAAGTCAAGGCAAAAAGCAAGGCAAAGATCAAGGCAAAGATCAAGGCAAAAAGCAAGGCAAAAAGCAAGGCAAAGATCAAGGATCACATGAAAGTGAAGTAAAGAAACGGCAAGCACAATGCGTGGGGCGACGCATGGTTCACATCGTGGGGAAGGTTGATTTCTTTTTGATGGTCCTTTCTTTTTTCGGGTTCATCCCGATATCTCATAATCCCTTCAGATACTTCCCTTTGTCTCATCCCGGCAACCAATTCGCGGTGGCACAGGTTCTGCATTTCAGCCCATGAAATGTACTTTCGGCATTTACTGCGCGGACAGGCAGCTGTGTCTCCGCAGACGGTTGGCTTTTTGTGTCCGAAGGCCGGCGGGGCCTTCTTCGGGGCAATATCACAGGGAAAGAAGAGGTGAGTGAAATGAAGAAATCGATACTGGTGCTTCTCGCGGTACTGTTCGTGGTTGGCGTGGCAGGTGTTGTGCTGGCGGAGGAGGTTGACCTGAATTTTTGTCCTCCGACCTGCGATCCCCTTCCCAATAATGATTCGCTGAACATCTTCTGGAAAGTCCAGCCGATGACAACGATCAAGATTGTGGAGGACGAGCTGAAGGTATGCACCTATATCGGCGCTACGGGGTCCGGCCATTTCAAGGAGAACTTCAAGTACGCAGCAGCGGCGACGGGAGCAGGACTCCGCAAGATTGTCGGGTCCATCTCTCCTGCACTTCCCGTCGGTGTAACCATGCACGGGCTTCTGAGCAAGCCTGACGGCATCGGCCACTCCCAGGGGGACCAGCTGCTTGGTACTGCAGACGTGGATCTCGTGAAGGATATTGAGAAGCTTTACTTCGGCTGGGGCACAGGCGAGATCAGTCTCTTCGCGAACAATGACGCCGCGGGCGGCAGCGGAATGGTCGTCCTGAAGCTCACCATTCTCGACCAGATTTAGTTTGGGGAAGCAGTCAAACAGGTACCAGCCGTTTGTTTCATCGGCCGCATGTGCTGAATGAAGTGTTTGGGAAGGCCCCGCCGGCTTTTCTTTTCAGGCGGTACGGAACCAGAGGGAGGAGACTTTTTTATGAGGGCAGGACAATGGAAGACATCAGCGGTTTTTCTTTTCTTGTGCCTCTGTTCGTCCGGGGCAGCCGTGTTTCCCGGGACGGCGGAAGGTCTTGACGTGATCGTCTCGGGAGGATGGAGATTTCCTCTCAGGGCTTCTTTCTGGTCTTCTCCCGATCCCTCGCTGCAGAGTATGCCGGGATCTGCGGCTCTCAGCGTGGTGAATGCGGGAAATACCCGTGAACAGTGGGGAATTGAGGTCAAAATACAGGGTTCACCTCTTCCGGAGGGAGTGAAGCTCTGGGTGCGCCGGAGCGGCAGCGGGCATGGGGCAGGCTGGATCCGCAGCGGACTGGGGTATATTCCAGTCGGCGGGAGCCCGGTGCTTCTTTTTTCCGGAACAGGAGACAGGATGCAGGTCCCCCTTCAGCTCCGAATTGCGGGGATCACTCCCCGGACTCCCGGGGCAACGATACGGACCAGCCTGATTTTTACGGTGGTGAGAACACGATGAAAAACAGAGCGCTTGTGAACGGATTTTTCCTGGCCTGTCTGCTGTTGGCAGGGGTGTGCGGCAGACTTTCGGCCAGTGTCAACCTGAACGTGGACGGAACGCTGACCAGATCGTTCACCATCGACCCGGGAGGAAAAACCCGGGGGGAGATCGTCGTCCAGAACGACGGGGATGAAGAGAGCGAGGTCAAGGTTTTTCTCCAGGACTATCTTCACTACGCGGACGGAAGAGCCCTCATCCAGAAAACCGGAACGGTGGGGCGGTCGAACGCCTCCTGGATTACCCTGACTCCAAACCAGGCGGTGATACCGGCAAAAGGATCAATGACGATCAATTTCACCCTTTCCGTTCCTCCTGACCCGAAACTCAAGGGAACCTACTGGAGTCTGCTCATGATCGAACCCGTACCGAAAAGCCTCCTGACGCCGGGAAAGCAGGAGAACGACGTGGATATCCAGGTTGTCACCGTGATACGGCTTGCCATGCAGATGATCACCACTATCGGTAAATCAGGAGAGGCCAAGCTCAGCTTCCAGAGCAGGAGCCTGGCGAAGGAAAAGAACGGCCGTTTTCTGACCCTTGACCTCGAAAATACGGGGGACCGGCTGCTGGCACCCCATGTGTGGACCGAACTGTTCAATAAAAAAGGGCAGTCGAGCGGAAAAATCGACGGGAGCAGACACCGCATCTACCCGGGATGTTCGGCCCGGTTCGTGCTCGACCTGTCGAAGCTGGCACCGGGAGGGTACAAGGCGGTTGTCGTAGCGGACAACGGCGATGACAACGTGTTTGGAGCGAATTATACCCTGGAGCTCAAATAACTGGAGGTAGGGATCATGGATGCCGGGCGGGGCGGAAGGGGACTGTTGGCAGGACTTGTTTTCCTCCTCCTTTTGGAGGGTATTCCTTCATGTGCCCAGTTCCTGGGCAGGGGAGCGGAGGTCCGGGCCGTTTCACCGGTCCAGATCGTGTCCGAGCCGAGCCGCATGCACACCATCAGTATCGAGGTTGTCAACCGGACGAACAGGCAGGAGCGGTTCAGGGAAGATGTCATCCTTCCGAAAGGCTGGACGATGGTGATCCCCATGACATCCTTCGTTCTGCCTCCCCAGGCGTCGACGGCCCGCCTCCTGTCGTTCCAGATACCCATCAATGCCGTCGAGGGAAGGGCGAAAATCGAATATTCGGTACAGGCCGACCGGGACCCGTCCATACGGGGCTCGATGGAATATGAAGTGGTCGTCCTCGCGGTGGCAAAGACGGACCTGATGGTGGAGAACCCTCCGGCGTCGCTCATGGCGGGGGAGGAGTACGAGTTTTCCGCCCGGCTGGTCAATTCGGGAAACATCCCCCGCACGTTTCTGGTCAGGGCGAAGAACACCGATCCGAATTCTCCTGTGCTGGCGGCTCCTTCGGAAGTATTTCTCGCTCCGGGAGAAGGGGCGCCCATTTCCGTCTCGGGAAAAATCGACCCCGGATTCCAGGGGACTGTCGCCGTCATCCAGATAATGGCGGAAATCGAGAAGGACGGGAAAAAAGAGGAGGCCGTCTCCACAGCTGTCCTTCTGGAGGTCGTGCCCGCCCTCTTCAAAAAACCGGAACCATACCATATTCTCCCTTCAACGTTCGCCGTATCGGCTGCGAGAACCGCTGAAGGAGACATCCGACCGTCCTTCGAATGGAAAGGGGCAGGAACCCTCGACGAAGAAGGAGAACGGCATTTTTCCTTTTCCTTTAAGGGGCCCGATGTGGACGACTCCTCCTTCTTCAGCCGGACGGACGAGTACTGGATGAATTACTCGAGCCGCTCCCTCGGGGTCCTGATGGGAGATCAGCCCTACGGTGTCTCGCCCCTGACGGTTTACTCCTCCTACGGAAGGGGGTTCGGGGTGGATTTCAAATCCATGGCCGGAGGAAGCATGGCCGCGGGCCTGTTCTACGTGAGGGACCGGACCGGGGAAGTGGACTGGATCGACAGGGGATTCTACCTGCAGCACTCCCTTGGGGATGATTCCTACCTCCGCCTGAACGTGGCCCAGTCCGAGACAAAAGCCACGAGCAGGGAACCGGAAGCCGAGGACAAGCTCTGGAGCCTGGAAGGCCGGTTCAGGACGGGGCAGAACAGCACGCTTGACGTTGAGTACGGGCGCAGCAGCACCGACCGGCCCGGGGCGAAAAACGACGACGATGCCTACCGCTTTTTATGGCGGGGGATGACGGCGGGAAAGATGTCCTACTCGATTGGCAAGACCCATGCCGGGGCTGACTACTGGGGCTATTTCCACAGCTACGACTACGAAAACGCTTCCGTCAGCCTGCCGGTTGGCCCGAAAATGAGGCTCGGGGTCGGCGCGTCCTCCTACGAGAACAATCTCGACCGCAGGCCGGGGGAGTCGGATACTGCCACATCGGAGAACCTGGTGCAGGCGACCCTCGATTTCTCCCTGCAGAACGGCTGGTTCCTCATGGTCGGCTTTGATGATTTCGGACGGGTCGACAGGCTCGCCCCCGCAGAATTCGATTATTCCGAGACATCGTACTGGATCCGGTTCGGACGGAGCTTCGGACAGATAAACTGGTCAGTGGAGCCCCGGTTCAGCGACCAGCACAATCATCTCACCGGGGAGTCGGAATCGGCCTGGAACGTGAATTTCCTCGTGAGTTATTTCCCTTCGCCCAACCTGAGCCTGAGCTTTTTCTGGAACCTCGGCGACAACGATGTCCTGAGCGAGAGTTATCTTCTCAGGGGATCGGGCAGTTTCGGAGGGTCCGTCTTCTGGAGGGCATCTCCCCGGTTGAGCTTCTCCCTGGCCTATACGAGGTCCGGCATCGGAGACAACGCGGAGGTACTCTCCAACCAGTTCGACTTTATCGCAACCTACGAAATGACGGAGGAACGGCTTCTTACCCTGGAAGTCACCAGGGACGATTATGAGACGGAGTACCGGCTGTCCTACCAGATACCGATAGGCATCAAAACAGTGAAGAAGACGAACGTGGGCATTCTCAGGGGCAGGGTGTTCGACTCCATGAATCCGGAAAAGCCGGGGCTTCCTGACATTGTCGTCAGGGTAGGGACTGAAGCCGTGGTGACGGACAAGGACGGGCTTTTCCTTTTCCCCGCCCTGGAGCCCGGTTTTTACCGCATCATGATCGATCCCAAATCCATCGGGTATGGTTTTACAACGGAGCAGAAGTATCCCATTTCTCTCGAGGTCAAAGGGGGGCCCTCACCGGTCTCCATGGACATCGGCATAACCAGGGGGGCAATTTTCAGGGGCAGGGTGGCTTTCCGTGAGGGGGAGGCCGGCGATGCCGGGAAGGAAGGGGCCGGGGCTGCTGCACTGAGCGCCTCCGGTGCCAAGCCGGTCAGCCTGGCCCACATCCTGGTGGAGCTGTCCAGGGATGACCAGACAGTCAGGCGTTCCACCGACATGAACGGGGAGTTTGTTTTCGACAATATCCGGCCGGGGAACTGGCAGCTGAAGTTTTACGAGGCAGGCATTCCCGCCGGCTACCAGTTCGAGACCGAGTCGAAAACCATCGAACTGGCGCCGGGGGATGTGGCGGAGATCGTGAATCTCATTTACCCGAAGAAGCGGACCATACAGTTCATTGACAGCGGTACGGTCACAACGTCTTCATCGGGCAAGAAGAAATAGCATCCGGGGAAAGGGGGAAAGGCACAATGGTAAGTCACCGGGCCGGTGTTCGAAGGGTACGGGCTCTTTCGGCCCTTGTCGTTTTCGCCGCAGGGGCCCTGCTGTCGGGGGCAATGTGTTTTCCCTCGGCGGCGGCGGAATCGGCCGCGCTCTCCCTTGAAGTGACCATTCCGGAATACCGCGGGGTCCATCTCACAAAAACCTCCGTTTCCATGGCCGCCATGATCGGCGGAAAACCGGGGGAGAGTTCTTTTTCTTTTCTCCTTTCCTCCACCGGGGCTACGCCGAGAAAGCTGACGGGACGTCTCGTGTCGCCGCTTCCAGCCGGGCTGTCGATGACGGTGGAGGTAGCTTCCCCGAGCGGAGGACGGTCCACCGGACCCCAGGTTCTCGGAACCGGTGAGGTCGATCTCCTGACGGGGGTTCGGGGGCTCTTTGGCGCGGGGTGCAGGGGATCGATGAAAATGACAGGAAGCAACAGCCTTGTGCCCGGGGCGGGGCAGGCTGTACTGATTCTGGCTGTCCGGGATATGTAGGAATGCCCGTGCGTGTGGTGAGGCAGGAAATTTCGGGTTGGCGCGCCCTCCTGTTTTCATGGCTGATTCTGCGTGTGGCCGGATATTCAGGTTCTGTTCTCCGGACGGCCTGCGGCTGCCCCCGTTCAGGATAAGCGATGCCGGAAGGAAAAGCGGATGTCCACACATTATTCTGTTGACTTTAAGGTCCATGTCGCTATGGAAGCATGCAAGGAGGACAAAACTCTTGCCCAGCTTTCACGGGAGTTCGGGGTGTCTCCGGAACAGATCTGCAGATGGAAAAAGAAGCTGCAGTCCAATGCGGGGCTCGTTTTTGCATCGAAACAGGTGAAAAAAAAGCGCGAAGAGCCTGCCGCCGCTCTCTTCGAGGAGATAGGCCGGTTAAAAATGGAGCTCGACAGGATGAAAAAAAGCAACTGAATCTTCCCTTCCTGCCCTGATTTTCTGGAAACGGACCCCTCCGGGGGCATATAATGGAAAGCGGTCCTGCCCTAATCGGGGCGAATCATGGTGCGGGAGGTGCCTCATGAACCCGGTCCTTTTGATTGTGGATATCCAGAACGACTATTTTCCCGGAGGAGCCATGGAGCTCCAGGGAAGCGAACAAGCTGGCGGGAAGGCGGCAGAACTTCTTTTTGCCTTCAGGAAAAAGAAATTCCCAGTGGTGCATGTCCGGCACGTTTCCACCCGTCCCGGATCGACTTTTTTTCTGCCCGGAACACAGGGCGCGGATATCCGACCGTGTGTTCTCCCTCAAGAAGGAGAAACGGTCTTCGTCAAGCATTTCCCCAACGGCTTCCGGGAAACCCCGCTCCTCGGCCGCCTGCGGGAGTTGAATCCGGACCGCCTGGTCGTTGCGGGCATGATGACCCACATGTGCATCGACACCACGGTCCGGGCCGCCGCAGACCTTGGCTTCAACTGTACTCTTGCCGGGGATGCCTGCGCCACAAAATCCCTTGCCTTCGGAGAGACCGTTGTTCCCGCTGAACATGTTCAGGCGGCCTTCCTCGGGGCCCTGGGGGGCGTCTTTGCAAGAGTCGAGGCCGCCGGTGCGATCTGCGCCTCTCTTGCCTGAGCACGGACCGGATACTCCCTGCGGGACCGGTTCCTCCCTTTTGCCGGATGGCGGAAAAATGATACAATACTCCAGGCTCGGGATCTGGTTTCCTGCGGCCGCCCACCATACCTTTTCGGAAGGAATGAGGCCCCATGCGCTACATTGGCGCCGCATCGCGGGGAATCCGGCTCCCCGTCATTACCAGGGGTGCTGACCTCGTTGATATTGTCTCCTCGGAACTGATACAGGCATCGCAATACCCCAGCGACCCTTTCCCTCTCCGTGACCGCGACATTGTCGGCGTGACGGAATCCCTCCTGGCACGGGCTCAGGGAAACTACGCCAGCCTGGAGGACATAGCGGAAGATGTCCGCCGAAAGGTGCCGGATGGAGACGTGGCGCTCCTGTTCCCCATTCTCAGCCGCAACCGGTTCGGCCAGATACTGAAGGGCATTGTCCGCGGCGTCCGGGGAAAGGTTCACATCCTTCTTTCCTATCCCGCCGACGAGGTGGGGAACCTGGTCATTGACCCCCGGGAGTTCTTCCTCAGGAGCGGAAATCTGAAAGGGGATCTTTTTGACGAGAAGGAATACGAGGAGGTCTTCGGCCGCTATCTCCATCCCTTCACCGGCGTGGATTACGTCAGGTACTACAGGGAGATGGATCCCGGCAGGGTGGAAATTCATTTCGCCAACAACCCCCTGGCCGCCCTGAAATTCTCAAACACCGTCATTGCGGCGAGCATTCATGCCCGGCATCTTCACAGGGAAATCCTGGAGCGCTCGGGCGCCCTGGTGATCTCTCTCGACCAGCTCTGCTCGGAGCCCCACAGGGACGGCATGGGGTACAACCCCGAGTTCGGGCTGCTGGGGTCGAATTACACCAACGACGGCACGGTGAAACTCTTTCCCCGGGACAGCCGCACCTTTGCCCTGGACCTCCAGAAGGAACTTCAGGCACGGACCGGAAAACACATGGAAGCCCTCGTCTACGGCGACGGCGCCTTCAAAGACCCAGTCTGCGGCATCTGGGAACTGGCGGATCCGGTGGTCTCTCCCGGGTACACTGACGGCCTCGACGGCATGCCGAAGGAGATCAAGCTCAAGTACATCGCCGATAATTCGGGGGAGAAGTCTCCGGAAGAGGCGGTAAAGGATGCCATCCGGTCCAAGGGAGCCATGGACCGGTTCAGCCACTCCACCCTCGGGACGACTCCCCGGAGGCTCACTGACCTCATAGGGTCTCTCTGCGATCTCACCTCGGGCTCGGGAGACAAGGGAACGCCGGTGATCCACATTTCCGGCTACTTCGATTCCTACCTGGACGACTGATTCTGACCATGCCGGAAGGGGCTGTGCCTTCCGGCAATTTTTTCCCCGGAGGGTGATCCCATGTTCCGGCCAGGCTTCGGAAATCCCGCGGAAATTCAGCGTTTCCTCGATTCCATCCCCTATAACGCGGTGGAGGAGTGCAAGCCTCCGGCAAGGGTCTATGCGGAGAAGTCGGCCCACTGCTTCGAAGGGGCCCTGTTTGCGGCGGCCTGCCTTCGGGAGCTGGGATACCCGCCCCTGCTTGTGGACCTTCGGGCATGGAACGACGACGACCACGTGATCGCCGTCTTCCGGGAGAGGGGGTGCTGGGGAGCCTTGGCCAAGTCCAACTTCACGACACTCCGCTTCCGGGAGCCGGTGTACCGGAACCTCCGTGAACTGGCCATGTCCTACTTCGATTTTTATTTTAACACCCTGGGGCAGAAGACCCTCCGGGCCTATTCCCGTCCTCTGAAGCTGGAGCGGTACGACGGCCGAAGATGGGCAGACGGAGAAGAGGATCTCGAGTACATCGCCGACGGCTTCAACCGGCTGCCCTATTATCCCCTGCTCGGAGAGGAGCAGATAGCCGCTCTTTCGCCTGTGCCGGACCATCTTCTTCGGGCAGGCCTGGCCGGGTCCAACCCTGCGGGGCTCTATGTCCCGAAGGAATGACTGATGCGGAAAAGGTTCCGCTGTAGTATGATTATCCGTGTCATACGGAGATTATTTCCCTAATGTTGTATTTCTCCAGACCGGAGGCTTGGCGGGCGGCATGGCCGTCTGCCTGAACTCGTTTGCGGTATCCTGTCCTGAATGGCACCATATCATGCGAGGAGGTTGGAAGAATGAGGAGTTTCGGCAGCATTCGGAAAGCAATGGCGTTGGTGTTCCTGGTGTGTCTTTTTGCGGTGCCCGCTTTTGCGGCGGATCCTATCCGGATCGGTGAAATTGCGACGGTGACGGGCGACTTCGCCGCCTACGGCGTGGCGGAAGTTGAATCGGTGAAGATCGCCGTGGCGGAGATCAACGCCGCCGGCGGCATCCTCGGCAGGCCGGTGGAAGTCATCATGTACGACTGCCGCACCCGCCAGGAGGACATGGTCAACGCCGCGCGGCGCCTTGTGGAGCAGGACAAGGTCAGCGTGGTCATCGGGCCCAGCGGAAGCGGACTCTGCATCGCCGCCGCCCCTGTGTTCAACCGCGGCAAGGTGCCCCACATCGGGACCCTCCCCACGAACCCCCTGGTGACCGTGGACGAGAAGGGGCAGGTCCGTCCCTACAACTTCCGCATCTGCTTCCTTGACCCCTACCAGGGCAAGATGATTGCCGCTTTCGCGGCCAAGGACCTCGGGAAGAAAAAGGCGGCCGTCCTCTATGACGTGTCCAGCGACTACTCCCAGGGCCTCAGGGAATTCTTCATGAAATCCTTCAAGGAGTACGGCGGAGAGATCGTGGCCGACGAAGGTCACAGGGCCGAGGACGTGGACTTCCGCGCCCAGCTCACGGTGATCAAGCAGGCCAATCCCGACGTGCTGGTCATCCCCACCATGGGCAAGTGCCTCCCCCTGGCCGTGAAGCAGGCCCGGGAGCTTGACCTGAACATTGAGATCGTGGGCGGCGACGGCTACGGCGACTTCATGTGGGAGATCGCCGGCGACGCCATGAAGGATACCTACTGGGTAAGCCACGTGGACAAGGCGGACCCGGCCCTTGCCGGTTTCTTCAAGAAGTACGAGGAGCAGACGGGCACCGAGTGCATGGAGTTCATGAACGCCGTCATGGCCTATGACAGCGTCTACTGGGTCAAGGACGCCATGGAGCGGGCCGGCAGCGACGATCCCGTGAAGGTCCGGGATGCCCTGGAGGCCACGAAGGACCTGAAGCTCATGCACGCCACCCTCACCATGGACGAGTTCCACAACCCCAAGGACAAGGACGGCATCATGCTCGTGTCCGACATCGCCGGCAAAAAGGCGGTCTTCTTCAAGAAGATAAAGCCGTAACAAGCTAGGGCGGCTGATAAGCAGAGGGCGGGGGAAATCCCCCGCCCTCTGCTTATATTCCTGTATCAGGCATCAGGTCCGCCCAGCTCCGCGGCGATGTCCTCCGCCAGGAACCCTGCGGCAGCCGGCAGGCCTTCCTCTCCCTCATGGGTGACGGTCTGAAAACCGGCATGAACCACCCCGGTACTGACGTCCACCAGACGGGCAGTCAGAGTGAATACGGATCCCGTCAGGCTGACGGAACCGACAATAA
>CAZJAR010000069.1:0-13650 GCA_964543785.1 uncultured Synergistaceae bacterium
GCACATCCATGGTAAGGATGGGGTCTCCAGTTCGAATCTGGAAGTCGGCTCCAGCAATAGCAAGACCTCCCGTAATCAAGCGGGAGGTTTTTGTTTTTCTGTATTTCCTATGTATGTACCCCCCTCAATATACTGCGCTCTTTTCCGAAGCCTGGCTTTGGAAAGAGTGGCCGGAACGGGAAGCCCCCGGATATTGACTGCCGGATACCGGAATCGATATCGTGGCGAAGCTTCGGGAGGAAGAGGGATTCTGTGCCGTACAGTATAAATTCCAGCAGACGAGAATTGCCGTCGAAATCCTGGCTTCCTTTCCGGCTCTCTCCGGCACAGGAGGCTTCACCCGGCGCCTCGTTGCGGCGACCGCTCCGCTGACGTTGAACGCTGACGATATGCTCTCAGGGCAGACCGTTCCCGTTAGCGTCCTCTCCCTCGAAGAGATGGAGGAAACTCCCTTTGACTGGTCCCGGTTTTTACTCGACCGCTCCGAGGACCTGAGATGACATCCATCATCACCATCCTGCGCCATCCGCCCCGGGAGTGCACTTCCGCTCCCTGTTTCAGGGCTTCCATCATGCCTTCGATGTCCCCCCGTTTTGCAGCTTCAAGCAGTTTTCGGTTCAGTTCTTCGATAGTCATCCTTATCTTCTCAAGGTGTCAAAATTCCATAAACGGAACAGTATCGTCTTTCTTCATGTTTATCTCTTTTTCAGGTACGGGACCAGCCTCGACACCAGCCTGTCCGCCCCTTCAACTCCGTCACCGGCCCAGGCTTCGAGGTTCTTCCCGAGGCGTTTCTTTATGAATTCGACTGCCAGTGCCGGGGCGGAATCCAGGGTGTCAAGGAGGATATTCACCATAGGTGGAATGTTTTCAGGCGAGAGGGACAGTGCGGACGCCCTCCCTGAAGAGAGGATTCCTAAAAAGCCGTTCTGCAGGGAGAAATTTGCGCCGGTTATGCATGGAAGAAGCAGGTTGGCAGCCCGGGAACGATTTTTCGCAATGTATCCGTCGAGTGCCTCGTTCCGCTCCGGGTAAAGTAAGGACGCCAGAAGCAGGGCATAGGCTGCCCGTTCCCATGCCTTCATGCCACTCTTGTCCTCAAGCCGTGTTATAAAGTCCCGGGCTGTGCCGTCCGTCATTGTCCCTGAGGAAAGAAGGGCAGCTATGCTCCGTGCCACGTCCGTCGAGAAAGGCCATTCAAAAAAACATGCTTCAAGGACGGTGTGCCCGTTGTTGTTCCGGGCGTTCAGGTCCGCCCCCTGCTCCAAGGCGTTCTTCACATCCTGTATTTTCCCTTTTTCCGCCGCTCTAAATAACTGCCAGTTCAGTTTTTCGATATCTTTTTTTGCTTCAGGCTCTTTCATGGCTTCAAGGAACATGGCGTCAAGTTCCGGGGACAGCCTGCCTTCTTTCTTGAGCCACCCGTAATCTCTTTCGATATTCGCCCCGTTTTTCTTGAATGTCTTCAGCAGCGGGAGAGTGAGATGACCTTTATTTACCGCAATCATCATCGCCGTCCAGCCGTACTCGTTCACAGCATTCACGTCCGCTTCATGGGAGGCAAGCAATTCCAGCAGTATGGGTGTGAGACGCCCCCACCGTGCCGCCTCTATCATCGCCGTCCTGCCGTACTTGCTCCGGGCGTTTGCGTCAGTACCCTGTTCCAGAGCTTTTTTCACGCCCTCCAGGTCACCCTGTTTTGCCGCTTCAAGCAGATTTTTGCTCAGTTCTTCAGTGGGCATCTTTATCCTCTCCCCTGGTTGAAACTCCATAAAGGGAATGGTTTCGTCCTTTTTGTTTCTCCCCTGTTTCAGGTACGACACCAGTTTCGCCACCAGCTCTTCCGTCCCCTTCACTCCATCGCTGACCCAGGTTTGGAGATTCTTTCCGACCTTTTCCGTATAAACTCTACCACCAGAAACGGTTCGGTATCCATGGCGTCGAGGAGAATATCCACCATCGCCGGGATATTTTCAGGCGACAGGGACAGTGCGGGGAGTGCTGCCGGAATCCCGAAATTTTCCAGGGATTTTCCCTTACAGGTTCCGTACGACATTCCCTGCGACCCGCCTGCAGAAATCCAGGAAGATTCCGTAGGGACGTCCTGCTACAGAAAAAACTGCCGACATGAAAACCGACGAAATGGCAATCTGTTCCCATGTCGCCCCTGCACAGAGAAGCACAATGACGTACAGGGGTACCTGGAAAATGACAAAAGCAAGCGTATCGCCAAGGATCATCTTCCAGGGGGTTTTCCTTTCAATCCCGAGCGTAAGAAAAAGCCTGTCGCGGAACAGGCCGTAGGGCCTCCCGGTAAGAAGATTGACAGGTATGGCCGCTATCCTGGCGGTGACCGACTGGAAAAACGTCAGCTTCGCGATGAAAATTTCGATACACATGCACAACGCCGTGGAAAAAAGGATCATCGCCGCAATATCAGCGATCAGAAAGCAGAGCCTTTCTTTTATGTTTCCCCGGGAGTCATCTGAATGCCTCAACTATCTCACTCCATACTGAAGGGGCCGTGTCTTCATGTTTTTTTCATGGCGCACCCGCAACCTTCTGCCTCAGTATACTGCTTTCCCCGAAAAAAAAGGAGAAAGATCTACCGGAAAGGGGATTGGACAAGACGTCCTTCCTTCTCCATAATACGAGGCAAAATACATGACTGGAGGGGTGAGAATGTACGAGAAGATAGAAAAACTTGCCGACAGAATGACGGAGAAGCTTCTCGCCTGCCGCAGGGATTTCCATAAGTACGCGGAAAGCGGCTGGTTCGAGATGAGGACGGCCTCGCTCATCGCCAGGCGCCTCACCGATTTGGGCTATGAAGTTCTCGTCGGCCGGGATGTCTGCCGTGACGAATCCCGAATGGGACTGCCATCGGATGAAGAACTCGAGAAAAATTGCCTTCGTGCAAAGGAACAGGGGGCAGACCCCGGGTTTCTTGAAAAAGTAAAGGGCGGTTTCACGGGCGTTATGGGCATTCTCCGCTGCGGGGAAGGGCCAACGGTAGCCCTCCGCTTCGACATAGACGCCCTGGGCGTGGTAGAAGACGAATCCCCGGACCACCGCCCGTTCAGGGAAGGCTTCAGCTCAGTGAACCCCGGCATGATGCATGCCTGCGGTCATGACGGCCACGCCGCAATAGGGCTCGGAGTGGCGGAGGTGCTCATGGAGGTGAAAGACGGACTGTGTGGCACCGTCAAGATCATATTCCAGCCCGCAGAGGAAGGTGTGCGGGGTGCCAAATGCATCGTGGACAAGGGGCACCTCGACGGAGTGGACTACGTCCTCGCCTGCCACATCACCGGGAGGGAGTCAGACGAGGACCGGACGTCGGACATCACAGCCGGTTCCGGTGGGTCCCTGGCCACGTCCAAAATGGATGCTTTCTATTACGGTAAATCCGCACACGCCGGAAGCCACCCCCAGGACGGACAGAACGCGCTTGCCGCCGCTGTCACGGCCGTCCAGAATCTGCTGGCCATCCCCCGGAACAGCAAATCCGACACCCGGGTCAACGTGGGCACCCTCCACGCCGGATCCGGCCGGAACGTTATCCCCGAATACGCAAAAATGGAACTGGAAGTCCGGGGAAAGACCAGTGAAGGAAACATCTACATGGACCGGTGGGCGCAGAGAATCCTCCGGTCAGCCGCCGAAATGCATGATTGTACCCTTGAGGTTAAGAAGATGGGAGAAGCCTTCCTCCTGGAAAGTGACAAAGCTCTCATGGAGTTTATCCGTGACGTCTGTGAAAAAAAACTGAAAACGGTCCGGGTTCATCCCCGGCTCCGACATGAGGCAGACGGCAGCGAAGACTTTTCGTACATGATGAAGCGTGTGCAGGACCAGGGCGGCCAGGCATCCATGCTGCGGATTCTCACCGAAACGGCGGCCGTCGGGCATAACAGGCGGTTCGATTTCGACGACAGGGATGCCCTGCCGAAAGCGGTAAAGGCACTGAGCGCAGTCACCTGCAGGCTTTTAACGGATGGTTCCCTGGAAAACTGAAGATTTGCGGGAAGGATACGGAGTATTTGAAAAAAAGGTCCTGTTGTCCTGACAGGAGGCGGACCGGAGAGAGCAAAGGAGAGTCTATGTCAGGCGAAAGCGCGTCCTACAGAAAATCGTTCCGCATTTCCATGGCGGTCATCTTCCTTACACAGGCCTTCCTGGCCGTTTTTATGCTGTATCCTTCCGTATTGCGCGGCCAGGGCTTCTCTCTCGGCCTCTCTGGATGGCTGATGAGCATATTCAACATCTGTTCCACCCTGGGACGCCCCCTTGGGGCCATGGCCACAGAACGGCTCGGCATCCGCGCCACCCTGCTGTGGACCTCCGGCCTTGTCGCGGTTTTCACACTGCCGCTCGGGTTCACGGAACACCCGCTGCTGCTTCTCTCCCTCAGGGGAATCGGAGGCGTTTTCTGGGGAATTTCCATGGTGGCCATTTCCTCCTACCAGGGGATCAGTATCCCGGCTGACCGGAGGGGAAGCGCCTACGCCTGGATCGCGGTGGCCTATGTTTTCCCCCAGGTAACCCTTTTTCCCCTGGCGGACTGGTTCGCCTCTTCAGGTATGCTCATGGCCTATTTCCTTCTCGCCGTTGCCGTGGAGGCGGCTATAGTCGTCGTCGCCGCCCCGCTTCCTGCAGTCGGGAGGGCGGACGGAGAAAATGAAGCGCCGAAAGAGTGGGGAAGGTGGTGTGAACTGCATTCCCTCCCCGGATTCCGGGCGGTGCTCGCCACCATGTTTCTCTTCGCTTTCGTCAACGCCTCCACGCTCCAGTTCCTTCCGGCCTTTCTTAGTGCGAGGGGGTTCCCGGCGAGTGTCTTCATCGTGCCGAACGCCCTCACCGCCGTCGTGCTGCGCCTCGTGGCATACCGTATCATGGACAGGATCGACCGCAAAGGGACCATAGGAATCGTCATCGCCGCCATGGGCTTCATCCTGGCCTTTCTTCCCTTCGCTCCCGGACGGGGCTGGTATGTGGCGGGAGGACTGTTCTACGGCATCGTCATGGGGATGTCCTTCCCCATAGTGCTTGCCCTCATGCCTGACATCTTTCCCGAGCACCTTCGGCCGAAGGGAATTTCCCTCTGCCTCTTTGCCATCGACCTTGGATTTATCCTCTCCCCCTTCTTCCTCGGATACGGCGGGCAGCTTTTCGGCCTCGGAAACACCCTTTCCGTCACTGGGGTGCTCGGCCTTCTCGGCGGTTCCCTGCTGCACTTCGCCTGGAAAGTGAAAAAAGGAGGAGGCACCCCGACATAAGGTCTATTTCCTGATGTGTGGCTGAACAGCCCTTCAGGTACGAAGAATTTCCCGGCAGCAGCTGCGGATCTTTTTGAACCATCCGGAATGTATCCAAGCCGCATGAACCTGTGCGCTGCAACCTCTTGAACATTCGGGTTCGGGCTCAGCAGGAGGACTCAATGACCGACAGGACCATTTCGTGGTACAACGAACATGCGGACCAGCTCGCGTCCCGGTATGACCAAGCGGATGCGGGATCGCTTCATGCCCTGTTTCGGCAGTGGATTCCTTCCGGGGCGGCCGTCCTTGAAATTGGCTGCGGATCCGGCAGAGATGCCCTTTTCCTCGCGTCCATCGGGTGCATGGTTACCGCCACGGACGGCAGCGAGGCAATGCTGGAAACTGCCCGGCAGAACCTTCCGAAGGAAGCGGAAAGAAACATTTCCTTCCAGCCCGCCCTCTTCCCCCTGCCTGAAGGACATCCTCTCCTCAGCCACACCTTCGATGTCATAACCGCTATAGCGGTGCTGATGCACATCCCTGATTCCGTGCTTTTTTCCTTCGCCTGCCAGGCAAATGCTCTCCTGAAAGATCAGGGGGTATTCTTCTGCTCGTTCTCTTCCGGCGAACGAAAAGAAAAAGAGGAGAGAGTCTTTCACGAAAGGGAGCCGGGCGACGTACGGCAGATTTTCGGGCGTGCGGGCTTCCGGCTGCTGTCCGCTGAGGAAATGGAAGATGGGCTGGGACGGGATATCCTCTGGACGATAATGGTTTTTTCCGCTGAAAGAAAACAAACTGTCAGACCTGTCTGCGGGTTAGACGCCATAGTACCTGCTGAAAGAGGCTGACAGGTTAAAAAAATGCAAGGCAGGGGAGTTTTTTGAATCAGCCGGAATTCACAATGATTTGATGGTTTCTATGGCTTTCCGGTACTTTATCAGCCGTTCCCAGTCCTCCGGAGCTGGTGAGGGGATGCGGGAGAGATCGCAGTTGTCAAGAAGGTCTGCCAGCTTGACGGTCCGGGCGATTTCGTTTGCTGCCGCCCGGAGTATGAAGTCTTCATAGGACTCACCCTGGCGTTTCGTCAGGGCTTCCACAGCATCGACGACTGTTTCCGGAAAGCCTTCAGCCCGAAGATCGCCGAGGGTTACGGGGGTGTCTTCCACCACGTCGTGAAGCACGGCCGCCATTTTTGCCTCTTCCGGACCTACCCGGTCCATAACCCGCAAAGGGTGGCCGATATAAGGTGTCCCTGCTTTGTCCACCTGTCCTTCATGGGCTTTCCGCGCTATTTCAATGGCTTGTTCGAGTGTTGCCATCGGCCGCGCCTCCTTTTTTTATAAAGTATGTGAAATAAGCTATAAAGAAAGAACAGAATGCACTTTCTGGGAAAAAGGGAGGAACTGCATGATATTGTCTGCTGCATGAAAAGGGAAAAGGATCTAACAGAGGGGAAAATTATTTCCGATAATTCATTATACCCTGCACTTTCTTCCGTGGCCAGGCGAATGGGATGTTCTCTTCTTTGTACCGGATGTGCTATTTTACTTTCATGAGAAGAATTACACGGTGTACAGGCAACGAAAGGAGGAGAAGAGATGAGCAAAAGGATTCTTGTTCCCCTTGCGGAGGGATTCGAGGAGATCGAGGCGGTGACGCCAATTGACGTGCTGCGGCGGGCCGGTGTGGACGTAACCGTGGCATCCGTCGGCGGCCCTGTGGTGAAAGGTGCCCGGGGTATTCTCGTGGAAGCTGACAAGACTCTTGACGAGTGTGCGGACAAAGATTTTGACCTGATCGTCCTCCCGGGCGGAATGCCGGGTGCTGTGAACCTTGCCGGATCTGCCGTGCTTTCAGGCATGCTGAGAAGGCACTGCGAAAAGGGACTTCCCCTGGCTGCCATCTGTGCCGCCCCTGCGGTGGTGCTGAACCCCCTGGGACTCCTTGGGGAGGAACGTGTGGCCTGCCATCCGTCGGTACGGGAAAAACTGGGCGAGACAAACCGGACGGAGGAGCGCATCTGCCTTGGAGAAAAACTTGTAACTGCCGCTGGACCCGGAGTGGCCATGGAGTTTGCCCTTGCGCTGGTGGAGCTCCTGGTGAGCAGGGAAAAGGCCGACGAGCTTGCAAAATCAATGGTGGTGAACTAGAAAAAATCCCGGTTCCATTTTCTCAAAGGAAGTGATCTGGTGACTGAGCATTCGTTCCTGTTGTGGGCCGGTATTTTTTTCGTGGGAATCATTTCCGGTTTTTTCAACACCATTGGAGGGGGAGGGTCTCTCCTTGTCCTCCCTTTTCTTTCTTTCCTGGGGATGGACGTGGCGGTGGCAAACGGTACAAACCGCCTTGCCATTGTTCTCCAGAGCATAGCCGGCGCAGATGCGTACAGGCGAAAGGGAGTCCTCTGTCTGCGGACGGCACTGCCGCTGGCGGGGATGACGACCATAGGATCCGTCCTTGGGACGTTCCTGGCCATCAGCATTGACAGGCAATATCTGAACCTGTCGGTGGCAGCTCTTATTTCCCTCATGGCTGTACTCCTGGTATGCAAGCCGGAGATGTGGGAGAGGCAGCATTCGCCACGCCTTTCGAAAACGGGGGTGTTTCTCGTTTTCTTCGCCATCGGCATCTATGGAGGTTTCATACAGGCCGGGGTGGGGTTTTTCCTCACCTGGGGACTTGCCCTGGCCGTTGGAGTGGACCTGGTCAGGGGAAATGCCATCAAGATGGTGATTGTGGGGCTCTATAATGTCATCAGCCTGGGAATTTTCTACTGGAATGGCATGGTGGATATTCCGGTGGGTCTCATTATGGCAGGAGGAAGCATCGTGGGGGCGGTCATCGGGGCAAGGTTCGCCGTGGCGAAGGGGAACACGTGGATCCGGTGGATCCTGGCCGCAGTGGTGATAGTCAGCGCCGTGAAGATGGTTTTCGACGCCCTCTAGCGGAGGCCATTTCTGCGTTTTCTTTTGCCGGACTCTCTTGTACCGCGGAAAAAGCTTCCATGTCCTTCGGTCTTATGCTGGAAGAATGCCGGGCAGGAATGAAAGGATGGGAAATACCCGGGATTGTGGCAGTGACATGAGAGTGGGATAATCAAAACAGAATGGTTGAATCGAAGAAAAAGGAGGGATTCCGCATGAAAAGAAGCCTGATTCCTTTTGCTCTGCTGGTTTTTCTCGCACTTTTTCCTATGGCTGCATCAGCCCAGTCTCCGCTTGTGGGCCACTACTTCATTCCTGAATACTATCCCACTGTCGAAGAGGCTGTGGGGCGGCTCAAGAACATCCAGCCCATGCTCATGGGAGCCCAGGACGGAACGCTCCGGTCCGTGGAGGCGGACAGGTTCGGAATCCGCTTCTTTTGGACGGCAGGGCAGGCGACGGTTATTCCCTTCGACAAGCTCTCCCGGATGCGCATTTTTCACAATACAGCCTTCCAGGGACCGTGTCCGTGGTTTGTCGCGGCGAAAGTTTCGGACGAGGGAGAGCCTCCCTATGTGAGGACGGCGACGAAAGAAGCGGCCCAAGGTTTGTATTCAATCATCGCTTCTCTTGCGGCTGCCGCGGGAAATCCTCTTGATTTCAG
The DNA here is from genome assembly GCA_964543785.1 of uncultured Synergistaceae bacterium. Lineage (GTDB taxonomy): Bacteria > Synergistota > Synergistia > Synergistales > Aminobacteriaceae > Aminivibrio. Next base: position 8,850 of record CAZJAR010000069.1, read on the forward strand.
GGGCAACCTCGGCGGGTCATCGGATACGCCGACGGAGAAGGACCTCAAGAGCGCCGGGCTGAAGAAACCTGCCGGAGTAGTAGTCAACCTTGTTGAAATAGGCGGCCCCTCGGAAAAGGTCGGAGTCAGGGTGGGCGATGTCATCCTTTCCATCAACGGTCATGCCATCGAGTCCTACGAGCAATTCGAAAAGAAAATCTGGCCCTCTCTCGACCTTTCGGTCGAATGGTTTGACCTTGTCATCATGAGAAAAGGGAAAAAAGAGACGGTGAAAATCAGGACCATGCCTGCGGATGAACTCCCCGTCCCCCCGAAGAGCCTTTCCTTCGGCAAGGTAGCCTCTCCAGGAAATGGCGGGAAAGAACCTCCGAAACTGGGATTCGTGCTTCGGAACCTGACCATGAGCGAAAAGTCGTCCCTTAAGGGACGGACCGGCGCAGTCATTCTCGAGGTCAAGCCGGGAGGTCTCGCCGAGGCGATGAAGATGCAGCCGGGGGACACCATCCTCTTCTGCAACGGGAAAGCGGTGCCGTCGGTGGAAGGTTTTTCAGCCCTTCTCTCGGAGGGGGAGAACAACTTCCTTCTCCTGAGGAACGGGAAGGAGCTTACCGTAGGCATAAGTACCGTTACGGAATCTTTTTGAGTTTGCTATTACCGTCAGTTTTCTGAATTGCCCCCTGTAGTCTTTTCCCGGCATTGGGGGGTATTTCCCGGGATGTGTTTCAACTACGGTATTTCCTGCCTTCCCGCTGGAGGAAAAGCAGCCGGAAAGTAAAAAGCGGGGAAAAACAGGAAGGGAGCAGGTATCCATGGATGATCTGGCACAACAATTCCCGCTGATAGAGGACATGAGAAAGGGAAAAGAGGTTTTCTGGCTGAATCCCTGTCTCGACAACAGGCTGCCCGGCGAGATGACAACGGCCGACATCGCCGATGCCTCGGCCCGGCTGGCCCGTTTCGCCCCGTACATCATGAGGGCCTTTCCGGAAACCGTTCCCGCAGGGGGGATGATCGAGTCGCCCCTGAAGGATATTCCCGAGATGAAAGCCTTCCTGGAGGAAAAATCAGGGGGTACTCTTTCCGGAAGACTGCTGCTCAAGTGCGACAGTGACCTCCCCATTTCCGGCTCCATCAAGGCCCGGGGGGGGATCTACGAAGTCCTCTGCTTTGCCGAGAAGGTGGCGCTGGAAAGCGGGCTGCTGAACAGGAGCGACGATTATGCCGTCCTTGCCGAGGACCGGTTCCGGGAGCTTTTTTCCCGGTATGCCATCGCCGTGGGCTCCACGGGAAACCTGGGGCTGAGCATCGGGATCATGAGTGCCCGGTTCGGTTTCCGTGTGACGGTGCACATGTCCGCCGACGCGAGGCAGTGGAAAAAAGACCTTCTCCGGCAAAAGGGTGCGAAGGTTGCGGAATACCCGGGAGATTTCCAGATGGCCGTGGCCGAGGGACGCAGGCAGGCGGAGGGGGATCCCCTGTGCCATTTTGTTGATGACGAGAATTCCCGGACACTGTTCCTTGGGTACGCCGTGGCGGCAGAGAGGCTTCAGCGGCAGCTTTCGGAGAAGAGGATCACCGTTGACGGCGACCATCCCCTCTTTGTCTACCTTCCCTGCGGGGTTGGCGGCGGTCCTGGCGGTGTGGCTTTCGGGCTGAAGCAAATCTTCGGAGAGAATGTGCACTGTTTCTTCGCGGAGCCGGTTCAGTCCCCCTGCATGCTGCTGGGTGTCATGACGGGACAGCACGACAGAATCTGCGTTCAGGACATCGGGCTTTCCGGAAAGACCAGTGCTGACGGGCTGGCGGTGGGGAGGCCCTCCAAACTTGTGGGCAGGCTTGTGGGAAACCTTCTCGACGGTCTGTTCACCGTGGCAGACAGCAGAATGGAAACTCTTGTAAGGGACCTCTACGCAAAGGAAGGTATTTTTGTTGAGCCCTCGGCGACGGCAGGCTTTCCGGGCTATACGGCTGTCCAGCGGTGCGGCGGCAGCAAGGGCAGGTTTTCACCCGGGACCCTTGAGCGCTCAGCCCATATTGTCTGGGCGACGGGGGGCAGCATGGTTCCCGCAGAAGAAAGGAAAAAATACCTGGCAGACGGATAAGGCGCAAAAAGGAGCCCTTTCGGGCTCCTTTATTTTTTGAAGATGGATTCGAGGAGTTTTTCCTTCAGAATGTCCTCGGGCTTTTTCGGCTTCGGGGGCTGTGGCGGGGAGGCTGGGCTCGGGGCCGCAGCCTGCTGCTTGGGTGGCGGAGCCGAAGTTTTCACATTGGCGACGGAGGGAGTGTCCAGTGTGCCCCGGACGGTGAAGGTGGTGTCCCTGAAGTCCTCTTCCGCCATCCCCTTCCTTATGCCGCCCAGGAGTCCTTTCAGGGCATCCTCCAGTGAACCCCCGGAGAGAGTTCCTGCCGCACCCCCCCTGAGGGCGTTGAAGAGCTTCATGTTGATGTTTCCAGCGCAGTTCAGGTTCAGAGCTCCCCTGGGACCCACGGAACCCTGGGCGGTGAGAAATTTATATATGGGGTCGTTCCTGGGGGCATCGGCACGGGTTCCCTTTTCAAGGAGAATCCTCCCCGTTTCCAGGCGGAAGGGGATAACCGCACGGGCATAGCGAATTCCGGTAGTTCCATAGAGACGGGCTGCCACATCCACGTTCCGGAACCCGGTGACGGCTCCCGCGCTCACCGAGGCGGACCCTTTCCCTGCCAGGGAATATTTGGGACTGAAGGTTCCCGACACCTGGAGCGATCCCTTTGCCTGTCCCGTCACCTTTCCGCCCAGTCCTCCCGTGAAGGCCTGTACTGCGCTGTTGACGTCCACTCCGCTGAAGGCGGCACTGTGGCTGAATTTCAACGTTTTCAGATGTATTGTTCCGCTTCCCGTCACTTTCCCGCCGTAAAAGGCCAGGGAGGCGTTTTTTCCCCTGAGGATGTCTCCTTCGAGAGTGAAAGGATAGTTGAACCCTGTTGCCCTGAGACCGCCCACGGCAAGAGAAGGCGAGGTTATCACGCCGTTTCCCCTGCTGTTGCCTCCCGCTATGCGCCCCTTGAACGATCCGTTGCCCTTTCCTGAGAGGGAGAGTGCCGCGGTACCGGGAATGTCTTTGGCAAGGGCCCTGAGGTCGAGATTTTTTCCCGCGATGTCCAGGGTGATGTCAGGATTTTTGCCAGTTCTTACCGTTCCTGTCCCTGAGAGGGATCCACCCTTGAATGCCGCGCTGAAACGGGAAATTGCAAAGGCAGCCGGTGTGCCGGCGATCTGGAGAGTGATGTCCGTCCCCGTGATTCCTTTGAGGGAAGCCCTTGGAGAGGATGCCGAAACACCAAAGGAAGGATTTGATGGCCGTCCTTTCAATGAAGCTGTTCCGTTGGCCGTTCCTCCGAGAGGAAACGGGAGCCCGAAGACCTTGGAAAGTTTTGCCAGTTCTGCTCCGGAAAAGGCGATGGTGAGGTCGAGGATCATTTCTTCCCCCGCTTTTCCGGGGAGAGTGGCTTTGCCGGATACCGAGAGCGATCCGTTGCCGATTTTTGCGGATCCTGAGGGCAGTGTAACGACTCTTCCGGTTTTCTTCGCCTTCAGGGCGATGCCTGAAAGGGACAGCCCGCTCCAGTTGCCCGAAGCCGCAGAAAGAGCGACGTTCAGGTCACCCCGCTGCAGTCCTTTGATGCCTCCCGGAAAAGTCCCCGTGGCGGTGATATTTTTCAGGCTCAGTGACCCGGGGATGGAAAGCAGTGACGAGGAGAGGCCCAGGCTGATTGACGGTGAGGATGTGGTCCCCTTGATGACCGCTTTTCCTTGAAGAGTTCCCTTGATTTTGAATGCTGCGATGTCCGGGGCAAGGGATGCAATGCTTTCTGCCCCAAGCTTTTCAAAGGATGCGGTCAGGTCGAGTTTACCTGCCGGCCCTATGCTTCCCGATGCCGCGAGCCGGGCCCCCCTCCACTGGGCCGAAGCTGCCGGGAGAACTGCCTGGCTGCGCTGGTAGGAGAAGGAAGCCGATGGTGAGATGAAGTTTTCCTTTCCCGCAGAGAGTTTTTCGCTCCAGATTTTTCCTGAAACGACGGGAGTATCCGGAGTGCCTTTAATTGTGAAGTCTGTGTTCCCGGTACCTGAAAGAAGGGGAATCCTCAATCCCTGGACGAGAAGTGCCGCCTTCCGGAGATTGAATGAACGGACCGATGCGGTGAAATTCAGCTTCGGAGCGGATATGTAGTTTTCAACGGTTCCCGAAAAGGTGGACGTTCCTTCAAGGATGCCTGCCTTTCCGCTCAGCTTTGCCGAAGTGGGGGTAACTTCTGCGGTGAGTTCCGCATTTGACGAAGCAATGCCGAAAAGTGTAATCTCCCGGGAGCGCAGTTCAGCTGTGCCGGAGAGAGCGTTTACCGGCCCCGAAGCACTTGCGGCGAAGGTGTCGATCCGTCCGCCGATTTCTTTCGCAGCGGGGAAAAGAATGCTGATTGACTGGAGGTCAAGACCCTCTCCGGAGAAAGAGCCTTCGGCGGCAGGAACCTTTCCGGGAGAGAAGAGCATGGAAAAATTACCCTTTAAAGGGACGGAGCCAGCAATTCCATCTACGGGAGAGAAGAAAAGCCTGTTGTCCGAGAAACTCCAGCGGGCATCTGCCCTTTCGAGGGGAATGCCTTTCAGGGATCCTTCTTCAAAATGGAGATCTCCGGAGAGCAGGGGAGCGTTCCAAATTCCTTCTCCGACGAATGAAAGAGAAAGAGTGCCCCGGACCGATCCGGCAGGAATCCCGGGCCACAGACTGGTCAGTTCTGCTATGTCAAGACCGTTGATAAGACC
>CAZJAR010000070.1:0-1501 GCA_964543785.1 uncultured Synergistaceae bacterium
TCCGCTCCCGGGAGAAGGAACAGGAAAAGAACTGCGGAAAGAATGGATATTCTGCGGAGTGCCTCTTTCATGCCCGATTCTCCTTTCGTGGGCTTCCCTACCGGTTTTTCTCGGTCCAGCGGTGGGTCATGGCGTCGTATTCAAGGATTTTGTCCGCGGTGTAGATAATGGCCTTGTGCCCGTCGACGATGCAGGCCTGAGCCCTGATTCCTTCCCGGAGAACCCACTGGTGCACCGTCAGATCATAAAGGACGAGGTTGTCCGCATCCCATGCCGCCGCAAGCACATCTCCCACCTGGGCCTTCAGTACCGGAAAATCGTTGGCGTACTGCCACTGCTTCAGTACGGGATCGTAGACCACGAAGCCGTCGTCTCCGGAGAGAGCGGCCATTCCCCGGGAGAGATGGGCGCCGCTGACGGTCCAGGGCATGGTTTCGCTCCGTATCCATTCCTGCTTCTTCGCGTCGAAGACTGCCGCCTCGCTGTCGTTCCAGACGAGGGCGAATTCGTCGGAGAGGGAACCGAGCAGGGTCCGGAAATCTCCCTGGGAGAGCCACTGATGGGTCCTGGTGTCGTATACCCATGCAGCATCTTCGCTCCATACAAGGGCAAGGTAGTTGTGGGTCCGGTGATCTTTTGTCCGGAAGTCGTTGAGAACTGACTGGCGCCCGAGAGAGGGATCATGGACCCGGACGGTATGGGCATCGATGAACAGACTGACCTCGGCCCGTGCCGCTGTCGTTCCGGAGAGAACGAGGAAAAACTGTATCCCTGCGAGCAGCAGGAGCGCACATCTTTTTCCGTAGATCATCATCATCCCTTCCTTTCCTGCAAAAGGCCGTTTCACTGCTTCCCCAGCCTGATGACGTTCCCCTCCGCGGACTCTTCGAAGAACTCCTTCCGCACCCGAAGAAGGGCGGCAAGAAGCTGCGCTGCCGTTCCTCCGAACTCCGCCTCCACCTCGGCCTTTCCGGCGGCGAACCGCTTCAGGGAAGCGGAGAGGGCTCCGGCCTCCCTGCAGCTTTCCGCTATGCCGTGGGCTTCGGCGAAGGATCTCACCGGCGAAACGATGACTGTGTATTTTGACGCCGGGCTGTCCGGCTGTCCTGCGGCCCTTTTTCCCAGGATGACATCTCCCGCGGACGAGGCAGCCTTTTCCGCCGCTTTTTGCGCCGCTTCTTCCGGAGTGTAGCCGATCTCTTTCGCCGATTCCGTCAGGGCCAGAATCTGCCTGCCGTTGGCTGCATGGCAGGCCGTGACCGAAACGGAGGCCGTGGCAGTAAAGAGTCCGAATTCATTTCTCACCGGCTTCGGCACCGTTACCGCGCCGGAGAGAAGTACGGAAAACCCGAAATTTCGGCCGAGCTGAAGAATGGCATCCACGTCCCCATCGAGGGCCAGGGCTGCGGCCTTGCTGCGCCTGATTTTTTCGAGCTGCTGCTCGTCCACTGCCCGATAGCCCCCGTCGAGAAGGGCCCGGACCAGGAGAGAACGGGTCGCA
>CAZJAR010000070.1:1511-1810 GCA_964543785.1 uncultured Synergistaceae bacterium
TTCATGAAAATCACCTCACCGTGCTGCTGAAAATCAGGCTCTCCGAGAGAAACCTGTCCAGCGAAACGGTCACTTCGACGATGTACATGCCGTTCCTGACTCCCTGGAAGTCAATGTTCCCCTCGACGGTTTCTCCCGATACCTCGATGGACTCCAGCTTTTCCGGAAGGCCGAACTTCATTTCGTACAGAAGGCAGAGAAGATTCCGGCGGGCGTCGGAAACGGCTCCCCTTTTGGCCAGGAGTCTGTCATGGGGCGCCCCGGAGAGCAGGGGGCCTTTCCCTACGGCGGTGACGGAT
>CAZJAR010000070.1:1832-13567 GCA_964543785.1 uncultured Synergistaceae bacterium
CTCCGCCGTTGTTCCGCCGTATCTGATCGATCTGTTCCAGGGACAGGGAGGCACATCCCCGGGCGGCCGCGAGAAGAAAGAGGAGCAGGAACAGCGGCAGGATCCTTTTCATGGATGCTTTCTCCCTTCAACGGTCCCCCCGGTCAGGCCGGTTACCTCAACGCCGAGGGCTTCCAGGGCAAGGGCCACCTCTTCAGATGTGAGCTCCGCCGTCACGTCCATCTCGAGAGTCCTGTCGGCAAAGCTTCTCTGGTAAACCCCCGTTATACCCTTCTTTCCCGCCAGGCCTTCCCGGAGGTTTCTGGCTTCGCTGAACGAAACGCCGGATACGGAGACCCGGTACGTCCTCCCAGGAATGCCGCCGGAAGACCCGCTCACGAGGGCATAGGCCACCTTGTGGACGAGTTCCGCCGCCGACCTGGGAGCGAGGGCGGTGAAACCCTTCACCGCTCCGTCCCCGGGGGATGTCCCCCTGGTCTTCTCCTCGGCGATCTCCGTTCCCAGGACGAAGGCGTTCTGGGTGATGACGGCCTTGAGCTGGAGCTGGGACCGCACACCGAACAGGGTAACGCCTTCAATCTTCTGCCTGGCGAAGGAATTTCCCTGGGCCTTGCCGTGGATCAGCACATCGGAGCGGAAGGATTTTGCCACTTCCCGGAGTTTCGCCGGGTCGCCCGAGAGCCTGGCGGCCTCGAGTTCTCCTTCCCTGATGACTCCCGCCTGCGCCGGGTCCACGATGAGGTAGCCCGCCTTCTGAAAAACCCGCAGCACCTCTCCTTCCGCAGTGGAGAGGAACTGCCGCTCTCCTTCCACCACTTCGTCCACCAGAACCATGACCCTCGGGTTGCCGAGCATGTCGATCACGGCGGGACCGAGAACTCCGTCGAGAACGGTCGTGGAAACAGAACAGTCCGCCGTGAGGCGAAGAATACCGTCCTGTCCGAGGGTCTCCGCCAGGTTTTTCGTTGAAGTCACTATTCCCTGGGACTGGGAAAAAACCCTGTCCCTGACAACGGCGAAATCCTTCATCTCGGTGATCCCCTGGACGTAGGCGCCCAGGGCCTTCTCGACGGCGTCCCTGTACAGATGGCGGGTGGCTTCCTCACGGGCACGGGCGGTGTTTCCTTCAATAACGGCAGCCATTCCTTCGGCCTGTACGGCAACAGGGTCGGCGCTCCATGCAGCGGGCCGGGGAATCAGAACCGACAGCAGAATGCAAAGGGCGGCAAAAGATCTTCTCATGATCTCACCGCTTCACCACGGTTACCCTGCAGGGAATCCGGAAGTCGAAGGCGTTTCCCCGTATTTTTGCCGCATCGGCGTTCGAAATCACCAGATCCGCATTTCCGGGGGACACCGTTTTGACTGCCTTGATCACCAGGGGGGACGACGCGATGCGGGGAGCCCCCCGCGCGTAGTCAATGTTCGTATGGTAGTCGCAGAGGCCTGAAGCGAGAAAACGTTCCTGGTCGACGAAGTCGAGCCCGTACACTTCCTTTCCGTTTCCGTCCACTATACGAAAGATCAGGGCGGGGATCAGAGGAAGATGGCGGGTATCCACAAGGAGCCCCGACGCTCCGCCTGTTTTCGGCTGGAGCGAGGGAACGGCCTTTTTTCCGGGCTGCTTCGGCAGGGCCGGCAGCACGGCGGCCCGGACCTTCTCAAGCTTCACCCTCCCCTTGACGGTATAGACGGCTCCGTCCCATGAGCCTTCCTGGACCTCCACGCCTTTGATCAGGCCCTGCACCTCGGTCCTGACAAGGTCGGAGGCCATAAAATCGGTCATGATGGTTTTCGAGTCGACCTTCACTCCCTGGACGGCCTCGAGAAGGTTCCGCTGGAGATCCACCACGGCGCCCCGACGGGCAAGAAGCTTGCCCTGGGGAGAATTTTCCATTCCCGGGGGAGGCACAGCCTGACCGGTTGCCTCCACGTAGTCCCCTGTCCAGTTGATCTTTGCGAACTCCGTTTCGTCCAGCACGTCTCTCCCTGCCGGAGGAGCGGGAGTCTGTCCGGGGGAGTCCGATGTCTGGAAAGCCGGGGCCGCATCCACGGCGGGTACGGCAGGAAGGGAAGGGATGGCCGGGGCTGCGGGGGGGGCATCTCCCCCGGGGGGCTCTTCAATGGGTGGAAGGAAGACGTCCGCACCACCCGCGGGAAGGGCAAGCAGAAGGGAAAGGAACAGAACGCAGAGCAGCTTTCTCGACATCATCTCGAATCCTCCTCTCGTTTCATCAGGAAAAGACATTCTCCAAAAAGCATGCAATAACGAGAAAGAAAAAATAAAATTCAATTTGCATTTTAGTGTATAATTATAAGCCAATAAGCCTCCGTTTTCAACCGAAATGAGCCGGACGTCTCATGCGGTATGATTCTACTGTGAGGTATTTAGAGGATATTTATCGTATTGGCTGGAATATTAGCCCGCGCAATAGATTTATCGCCGCAGTCTGTGAAGAGCGCAGTCAATGGAGCCGGCATGAAATCGGCAGTCCACGTACTGCCGAAGAGCCGGGGGAATCCGGATCCTCCGCAGCCGGGAGGAAATTGGATGGAGGGCGGAGAAAAGGCTGTTTTCGTAAAGAGGTTGTTTTGAGGAGGTGAAAGACTGCATGAAACGGATCGCAAGTAGAATGTGGATTGCAATGTGCCTGATCCTGTTTTTTTCACCTGTTGTGGAGGCGGTCACCTTTACGAGTTCTGGCGAGAGTGCCGCTCCGGTGAAAAAAAACGGGAAGACAGCGGGGCCGTCCGGAGGAAAAACGGTCAAGGGGACTGTGGCCAGGCTCGACCTGCCGAAGAACCAGAAAACGCGGCTGGCGGACAGCCTCGAGCTTGTTCGGCTCACAGGCCTTCAGGCGAGCCTTGCGCTGAGGAATCTCGAAGAGCTTGACACAAGAGAAGCGACCGGGGAGGAGATGAAGGCCCGGCTGAACCACGCCGTCGAGGCCTGCGACGCCCTTGAAAAGGCGGGAAAACGCCTGGAGGATTCAGTGAGGATCGTCAGGGTGGCCCTGAGGGGAGAGGCAGGCCCGGAGAGTTTTTCGGCAGCCCTGGACGAGCTTTTTGAAGTCTTCCCGTTCCTCGTGGAGGTGCTCGCCGCTTCTCCGGCAATTGCTTTTGATACCCCGATGGACGAGATGGAATACCAGATGCAGGAGGTAGGAAAACAGCTGAACAAGGAGTTCGGCGCCGTTATGGACGGTTTTTCCAGGGCGGCACAGACGGTCCAGAATACGGCTTCCAGCATCGGCAGAGGGCTGAAGAATGCCGTGGGTTGGGTCGCCGACAAAGTCGCCGCAGGGCATCACAAGATCGGCAGCGTTGTAGGCCAGAAAAACTGGGCCACGGCCATGGCGGGGACGAAGTTCGTCACGGCGGTCACCCTTGCGGGAGTGGGGCTCGTGGTTGTCATTTCCGCTCCCGCCGTTTCAGCGGCCGGGGCGGTCACGGCGGTGGCTGTCTACACGGCTGCGAATGTCGGGGCCTGCGTTTCCTTTGCCAACGACATGAGCCAGATCCATGGGGGAAGAGGCGCGGGAGATGTTGAAACGGCGACGACCCGAATAAACCAGGCTACGTCCCTTATCGGAGTGGTGAGCGGTGACCCGAAGGAAATCACTCTGGCCGTTCTCGGAGCCACCGGGGACGAGATTGCCAATACGACAGGGGGAAGAACCCTTTCACCGGAGGAACTGGCCGGGTACCTGAACGCCCCCGACAGGCAGGCTTTCCTGGACAGCCTGAACGCACGGAGAGATTACCAGTCTCCTGCAGATACTGGAAGCGGCGGAGGCGAGGGAGGCAACGGGGGCAGCGGAGGGGGATGCAGCTGTCCGTAGAGGAAAATGCAGAACGGGGAGAGCCGGAGGAAAGGCTCTCCCCGTTCTTTTTATCTTTCCGCCGGTAGGAAATGGAGCCCTTCCGGTATCAGCGTGACCTCCGCCGCGGCTCCCGGAGCGAGGGGATTCCTTTCGAAGGGGTTGGGGATGTGCACCGTGACCGGTTCCGTGCCGGGGAGCTCCACTTCGTATTCCATGACGCTTCCCAGGTAGGTCGACCGGATGACCGTTCCCTCGAGGTGTCCTGTTCCGCTCCCTGCGGGAGAGAGCCGGACGCCCTCCGGGCGGACCATGATGTCGTATTTTCCCGGGGGCAGGGAGCCTCCCGCTTCCGGATGCCACGGCCTCCCGAGAAGGGTCCATCCTGCCGCCGTTCTTTCTCCGGGGAGGAAGGCGGCCTTTCCGATGAAGGAGGCCACGAAGCGGTTCACCGGCTTCGAGTAGAGTTCCCTGGGAGGTCCTTCCTGCTCTATTTTTCCCCGGTTCATCACCACCACCCTGTCTGAGATGCTCATGGCCTCAATCTGGTCGTGGGTGACGTAGATGCTCGTGATCCCCAGCCGCTGCTGGAGCTTCCGGATGTCGATGCGCATCTGCTCCCTGAGCTTGGCGTCCAGGTTCGACAGGGGCTCGTCGAAGAGGAGCAGGGAGGGTTCCATCACCACCGCCCGGGCCAGGGCGACCCGCTGCTGCTGCCCCCCCGACAGCTGGCTCGGCTGACGGGCCTCAAGACCGCCCAGCCCCACAAGGTCCACCACTTTTTCTGTCCGGTGGGCGATTTCCTTTTTCGTGAGCTTTCTGAGCCGCAGCCCGAAGGCGATGTTATCCCCCACGTTCAGGTGGGGGAAGATGGCGTAGGACTGGAAGACCATGGCGGCGTTCCTCCTGTTGGGAGGGACGTCGTTCATCCGGTGATCGCCGAAGAAGATTCCTCCGGAGGTGGGATCCTCGAATCCAGCCACCATCCGGAGGAGGGTGGTCTTGCCGCACCCCGAGGGTCCGAGGAGGGTGACGAGCTCTCCGTTGTCCACCTCCAGGGAGACGGAATCCACGGCGCGGAAGAGGCCTCCCGGATCGTCGAAGCTGCCGAAATCCTTGACGAGAGAGTCAATGCGAAGTTTCACGGGACTATTCCTCCTGTATCTGGATTGCCGCCATGCCCCCGGTCCGGCCGGGGACGAGGCGCGCGATAACGGCCATGGCTGCTGTGACAATGACCACGAGGATCACGCTGAAGGCGGCGGCGACGCCGAGCCTTCCGGAGCCCACCTGGTTGAGGATCTGCACTGTGAGCAGGTTCCACCTGGCCGACACCAGAAAGATGGCGGCACTGATGGCGGTCATGGCCCGGACGAAGGCGAAGACCAGGCCCGAGAAGAAGGCCGGGGCGATGATGGGCAGAGTGACCTTGCGGAAGGTGGTCATCCTGTCCGCTCCCAGGTTCTGGGCCGCTTCCTCTATGGAGGGGTCGATCTGCCGGAGCACGGCGATGCCTGACTGGATCCCCACGGGGATGTAGCGGAAGACGAAGTTCAGCACCAGGATCGCCAGGGTTCCCATGAGCATAAGGGGAGGGCGGTTGAAGGCGAGGATGTACCCTATGCCGATGACGGTGCCCGGCACGGCGAAATTGAGGATGGAGGTGAACTCCATGAGCCCTTTGCCGGGGAAGGAGGTGCGGACCACGAGGAAGGCGATGAGCATTCCCAGGAAGCCCGAGAGGGGTGTGGAGCAGAGGGCCACGATGAGGGTGTCCCTGATGGTCCCCAGGCCGACACCGAAGGCGTAGGCGAAATGGTCGAAGGTGGGGGAGAAGTCGTATCCCCAGACCCTGGTGAAAGCTCCGAGGAAGATGGTCCCGTAAAAAAGGAGAACAAAACCGGAAAACAGGGCCGAGAAGGCGATGAGCCCGCGCCGGGCTCCCCGGCTGACCAGTTTCGACGACGAGGCGGTGGGCTTTCCCGTTACGGTGGTGTACTGCCTCTTCTGCAGGTAGTATCTCTGGATGGCGAAGGACGTGATGGACGGGATGAGGAGCACCACGGCGAGGGCGGCTCCGAGGGGAAGGTTGAAGGAGCCGGTGATCTCCAGGTAGGCCTGGGTGGAGAGCATGGGGAACCGGCTTCCCGCGAGCACCAGGGGATTGCCGAAGTCCGCCAGGGATTCGATGAGCACCACGAGGAAAGCGCTCGCGATGCCCGGAAGGCTGAGGGGCAGGGTCACCCTGAGGAAGGTCTGCATCCTTCCGGCCCCCACGTTCATGGCTGCGTCCTCCAGCGTGGGGTTCAGCGATTCGAGCACCCCTTTCAGAGTGAGGTAGGCCACGGGGGCGAAGGTGAAGATCTGGGAGATGAGCACTCCCTTGAAGCCGTAGATGTTGTAGTTCCGTATGCCCAGCAGTCCTCTTGTGATGAGGCCGTTGGCGCCGAAGAGCATGAGGATGGAGAGGGCGCTCGTGAAAGGCGGGGAAATGATGGGCAGGATGAAAAGAAGATGAAGGGCTTTCTTCCACCGGATGGATGTCCGGGTGATGGTAAAGGCCGCAGCGTAGCCCACGGCCACGCTGGCCGCCGCCGTGGCGAAGCCCGTGGTGAGGCTGTTCCATAAGGACGAACGGAGGTATTTGAATGAGAGGAACCGGGTGTAGTTCCCGAAGGTGAAGGTTCCCTCGTCGGTCTGCAGGCTCTTGACAAGCACCGACAGCAGGGGATAGGCCACGAAGAGGGCCAGGGAAAGAAAGAGAAGCACCACCAGAAGCGCGAGAAGGGGATCCCTGGCAAGAAGCCGGATCTCCCTCCGTCCTTTTGCGAATGTGGCCATGACGCCTCCTGAAAAGCGGGGGGAAGGCGGTCGCCTTCCCCCCGTGCGGTCTGTCTTCCTGGTGTTCCTACTGCCCCAGGACTTCGGTCACCCAGCGGTCGATAATGCGCTTTTTCTCCTGGGCCGCCCTGATGCGGTCGTAGTCGATGAGCTTGATCTCTGAAAGGGGAGGCAGTCCCTTCCCGGCGGAGACGTCGGAGCGGACTGGGAAGAAGTAGGTCTTCTTTGCGCTCAGCACCTTTTGGCCTTCGGCGGATATGATCCAGTCGGCGAGTGCCTTCGCGGACTCGAGGTTCTTCGCTCCCTTGAGGATGGACATGGCGGCGGCCTCGAATCCCACGCCCTCGGCAGGGAAGACGACAGAGGCGGGGAACCCCTCGTCGACAAGCTTCAGGAAGGCCGGGGTGAACTGGATGGCGATCTGGGTTTCACCGATGGCCAGGTTCTTGCTCGGTCCCGTGCCGCTCTGGGTGTAGGTCTGGATGTTGGGGTTGAGGGCCTTCATGTACTTGAAGGCCTCGTCCTCGCCGTAGGTTTCGACGAGGGTCATGATCATGGCGTAGGCCGTGCCCGAGGACTGGGGGGAGGGCATCTGGATCATGCCCTTGTACGCCGGGTCGAGAAGATCCTTCCAGGATGCCGGCACGGGTTTGCCGTCCTTCTTCAGCTCCTCGGCCAGGACTCCGAAGCCGAGAGGGTTCATGTAGAAGGCGACCCAGTATCCTTCGGGATCCCTGAAGCCCGCGGCCAGCTCCGAAGCAGCTGCGGGAAGGTACGGCTGGGTCAGTTCGCGGTTTTTTGCCACGATGTGGTTTTCGCTGGGGGCGCCGAACCAGACGTCGGCCTGCGGGTTCCCCTTTTCGGCCTCGATGCGGCTCATGGCCGGGCCGGAGGAGAGGAAGACCATGTTCACGCTGATTCCGGTGGCCCTGGAGAATTCGTCGAGGATGTTCTTCGCGTTTTCCTCGTCCACGCTCGAGTAGACCACCAGTTCCTTCGCCAGAGCAGGCACGGCAAGGGAAAACATGAAAATCAGGGCAATCGGGACAGCGAGAAACAACTTCTTTTTCAGCATGTGCACACCTCCTGAATAACCCGATGGGTTTTTTTCAATACGGCAAAATTGTATCATATTCCGGGAAAACGTCCGATTTTCCCTTAAAAGAGCTGCAGAACAATCCAGTAGAGAATGGAAGGGCAGATGAGACAGCCAAATCCCGTATAGAATGTCGCCGTCATTGCCGCATAGGGTACGAGCTCCGGATTCGTGGCAGCCATTCCGGCGGCCGTTCCGCTTGTGGTTCCCATGAGCCCTCCGTAAATCATGGCTGTCTTTGGTGTATCGATCCTGATGAACCTGGACACGAAAGGAGTCATCGTCATAACCGCAATGGACTTGACCACCCCTGCGGCGATGGAGATGGCGATGACGTCGGATCCTGCACCTATGGCAGTGCCCGTGACCGGTCCGGCGATGAAGGTTACCGCTCCGGCGCCAATGGTGGTGATGTCTGCCGGAGACGAAAACCCGAAGAGCACTGCCGTCGCCGAACCGAGGACAAAGGAAAGCAGCACGCCGAATACAAGGGCAAGGACACCGGCGAGACCGCTTCTTTTGAGCTCGCGGATGTCGGCGCCGTATGCCGTCGATACGATGGTGAAATCACGCATCATTGAACCGCCGAGAAAACCAACTCCTGCGAAAAGTGGAATGTCGGCGAGCCCTTTCGGACCGGATGCGAATATGCCCCCCGCGTACGCCAGGCCCAGCCCCAGCAGGATGGCGATTGCAGATCCGTGGACAAGTCCTTTCGTGAGACGCCTGGAAACCCAGCAGGCAAAAAAGGATATGGAGCCGACGAGAAGAAACGCCGTGACAAGGCCGTTGGAAATGAACAGTTTCTGAGCCGTTTCCGCAAAAGCGTTCATTGCTCTTTGCCGCCTTTCTGGAGTTTCCCGCCAGGGGATTCTTCCCCGCCGATCCTGGCGAAGAGGGGGATGAAGAAAAAACTGACCAGAGTGGCGGCAAGCCCTGCAATTATGGCTACATGCCCGCTCCGAAGGGCACGCACCACATTCTGCGAGGCGGACATGGCGATCACCACAGGAATGAACATGGCCTGCCAGAACCGTATGCCGTCAACAACCGCGGGATTTTTTTCCAGAAACGGTTTGCCGTATGTGGCGGCCACAAGCAGGAAAAACATTGCAAAGCCAACTCCGCCTATGTTCGATTTGAGGCCTGTGACCAGGCCGAGCATATCCCCGGTGAAATTTCCCAGAAAATAGCAAAGAGCTACGACTGCCACACCGTAAATGACCATGAGCGCCTCCCTGATGATGATGTCGCGGAAACCGTTTAAGGGAAACTTTACACCCTTTCCGTGATTGGCGCATCCCCTTTTTCGCCGTCAGGAGGACGGTGGATTTCCGGCCGTTGAGCCGCCCCGCTGCCGGCGGGACAATCCAGGGGAACCCTGAACATGGGAGCTGTCCCGCAAAAAAAAGGCGCAGAAAAAAGAAGAAAACATACGCAGAGTGTGATAGAATTCTATTTATGCAACCGGTCGCTCAAAAAAGGTTATCCTGCCTTCGGGTCTGGAATCGTCGGGAACGCTGCACAGCGCTTTTTTTTCTTTGTCTGAAGAAAGGATGCCTTTCCTGATACGGGAGGCATAATACGGTGACTTTGGGATTTCCTGTCTGCCGGTCCGGCAGTGAAGAGCAGATGCGGATAAGGGAGTTCCCGTTGAGAGGAGGTGCGGCGGAGATTCTCTGAGGCGCCGTGAAGGGAAACACCGATTTTTCAGAGGAATAACAAGTTTACAGGAGGTGCTTTTACCAATGGCAAAGAAAGTAGTCTATGGATTGCTCGACAGGCCCCCGTTTCCCATCATGATCCTCGCGGGCGCCCAGCACGTTTTGACCCTGTTCGGAGCCACGACGCTGGTTCCCCTTATTTTCGGCCCCGCCATGGGAATGGACCAGCTCCAGATCGCGGCACTGATTTCCTGCGTCTATTTCGGAATGGGCGTGGCCACTCTCATCCAGACCCACCCGAAGCTCGGCTCCGGCCTTCCGATTGTCCAGGGATCGAGCTTCAGCTTCATCCCGTCGGTGATGACCATTATCGGCGCTTACAAGGCCATGGGGCCGGACGTGGTAATGCAGTACATGGGCGGGGGACTCATCCTGGGCGGCATCATCCTCTCCGTGATAGGCTACACCGGCATCATCGGCACCATCCGGAAGATAATCACTCCCGTGGTCATCGGTCCCGTCATCATGGCAATAGGGTTTTCCCTTGCACCAACGGCAATCCAGTTCAACGCGGCGAACTACTGGCCCATCTCCCTCATGGTGGTTGCCCTTATCTTCATCTTCAGCCTGGTAAGCAAGAACAAGTACGCCAACATCTTCGCCATCCTCTCCTCCATCGTCCTGACCTACCTGGTCTGCCTCCTGCTGACAAGGATCGGGGTCTTCCCTGCAGGGCATCCCGCCCACGTGGACCTCAGCAGGGTTATCGAGGCTCCCTGGCTGCGCTACAACGTCATTATGCCCTGGGGCGTCCCGAAGTTCAGCATGCTGGCCTTCGGAGCACTGCTCGCAGGTTTTTTCGCCGTCATGATAGAGTCGGTGGGCGATTATCATTCCGTCTCCTACGCCTCCGGGCTTGATGACCCCGATGAAAAGACCATCAGCCGGGGCATTGGTGCGGAAGGACTGAACTGTGCCCTTTCCGGGCTCTTCGGATCGGTGGGAACCACCTCCTACACGGAGAACATCGGACTCATCGGCCTTACCGGCGTGGCCTCCCGCTGGGTGGTACGCACCGGAGCCATTCTTCTTATTCTCATGAGCTTCGTCACGAAGCTCGGCGCCCTGGTTGCCACCATGCCGTCGCCCGTCATCGGCGGCGCCTACATCGCCCTTTTCGGCACCATCGGAGCCCTTGGTATACAGGTGCTCATGAGAGCCGACATGGGAAGCCAGAGAAACGTCCTTATCGTGGGTTTTGCCTTTCTCATGGCCATGGGCCTTCCCGGGTGGATCGAGCAGAACCAGGCCTTCTTCATGAACCCCGAGTACAATCCCTTCCTGCAGACGCTGGGCGGCATGGTCTGGGCCATCCTGAAGACCCCCATGGCAGTGGCGGGCATCTGCGCCGCTTTCTGCGACTCCCTCGTTCCCGGAACGGACGAGGAGCGGGGCATCGGCGTCAGGATGAAGTAGGAACTCCTTTTCGAAAACAGGCAAAAAAGAAGCTGCCCTCACCGTTTCGGTGAGGGCAGCTTCTTTTTTGGCGTGAGTCTGTCTTATTTCTTGTATTCCGAGGAGAGCTTCTGGACTTCCTTGATCAGGTCCTCGCCGATGTCCTTGCCGAACTGGTCGTAGATGGGCTGGCAGGCCGTCTGGAATGCGGCCTTCTGCTCAGGAGTGAGGATGGTCACGTCCATCTTCTCCTTCAGCTTCTCCAGGTACTCGGCGTTCATTTTGCGGTTGATCTCACGGTTGTGGAGCTTCGCCTGGTCGGCGGCGTCCTGGACGACTTTCTTCATATCATCGGGCAGCTTGTCCCAGAAAATCTTCGAGATGAGAAGCACGAAAGGTGAATAAACGTGCCCTGTGTCGGTGGCGAATTTCTGGACTTCAAAGAAGTTCTGCAGGAAGATGGTTCCCCAGGGGTTCTCCTGGCCGTCCACAACCTTCTGCTGCATGGCGGAGAAGAGCTCGCCGAAGGCCATGGGGGTGGGGTTGGCGCCCATTACCTTGAAGGCTGCCAGGTGGATGGGGTTCTCCATGGTGCGGATCTTGAGCCCCTTCAGGTCCTCGGGGGACTTGACGGAGTGGACGCTGTTGGTGAGCATCCTGAAGCCGTTCTCCCAGTAGGCGAGGCCGATCATACCCTGGGCGGGGAGCATGTCGAGGAGCTTTTTCCCCACGGGCCCGTCGAGGATGTAGTCTGCCACTTCTTCGCCGGCGAAGATGAAGGGAAGGTCGTAAATCTTGAAGGCGTTGACGAAGGCCGTCATGGGAGCGGTCGAGGGGCAGGTCATCTCCTGGGTCCCC
>CAZJAR010000071.1:0-13182 GCA_964543785.1 uncultured Synergistaceae bacterium
TTGTACAGGTGGCCGTCAAGGATGGTGTGCTTCTGCACCTCGTAGTACTTGCCGTTGTTGGTCAGGGTCATGGGAAGCTCGCAGCCGTCCACCACGCCCTGCTGGAGGGCCATGTACAGCTCGCCGAAGGCCACGGGCGTCGGAGAAGCGCCGAGGGCTTCAACCATCTTCATGTGGGCGGGGTTCTCCATGGTCCTGATCTTCAGGCCCTTCATGTCCGCCACGGACTTGATCTGCTTCTCGCTGGTGACGAAATGGCGGTAGCCGTTCTCGCTGATGGCAAGGGTCCGGATTCCGGTGGCCTTCCGCATCTCCTCCATGAGCTTTTTGCCGAAGGGGCCGTCAAGGACTTCCCACGCCACGACCTGGTTCGGGAAGAGGTAGGGAATGTCGAACACCATGATGGGCTTGAAGAGGGTGGGAACCGGGCCGGTGGTGATGGTACCGAGTTCGACGGTCCCCATTTTCAGTCCTTCAAGGATTTCCTTTTCATTGCCGAGCTGGGAGGCGTGGAACACCTCGATCTTCACCGATCCGCCGGTTTTGTTCTGCACGTGGTTTTTGAACAGCTCCACCGCGATGACCGTCCGGTCCTCGGGATCCGCCGGGCCTGCGTTGGCCAGCTTCAGCGTCACATTCTCCGCGGCGGCGGCTCCCGCCAGGGACACTGCCAGAACCAGAGCGCACAACACTTTCATCATTTTTTTCATTCTCTCTCCGACCTTTCATTTAAATATAAGTAAATTTGCCCTAGAATTATAAACTAAGGTTTGAAATCTGCAAGTGGCAAACCGACAAGTTTCGCGATAGACTGTAAAAAATAGTCAGTCTATGTTTTGCAGGATTATCTATTCGTCTGACGATGCATCACCTCCCCGGATGAACCGGGATGACTGCGGAACCCGACCCTTCCGGTTACCGGACTGAACCCGGCCGTCGGGCAGGCGTTTCAGAATGCGGCGCCGTACAGCATTGAAAGGTTCGTTTCCCGGCAAAAAAGCGTCGCGCAATCTGCACCCTGCATTATCGCAATTTTTGGGCTCTTTGGCGACCCCTGCTGCTCATTTTTTCCGGGAGGTGCCCCGTATGAGCGATATGCGAATGGCGAACATCGATAAACTGACACAGGATATTGAACGGTTTCTCTCCGAAGAGAACGTCACGGAGACGCTTCTCCCCGCTCCCGAAGACCGGGATGCTTCCTGGGAGGTTCGGATCTCGGACGACAGGCTGTCGGTGTACCTCGACACGTTCCCCTCGACGGGGAGCGGGGCGCCGCTGGATGCGGCAAAAATCTGCCTGGAGCTCGAGGGGATGGGGATACTGAATGTGGACCGCGACAGGGTGATGGCCCTGGCGACGCTGTGCGACTCGGGATATCCTGCCTCAGGAGAGGATTCTCTCGTGGCCCGCGGCATTCCTCCCCAGGCCCCCGTCCAGGAGGAAATAGAATTTCTTGTCCTCATGGAAAGGGCAAAAAGGACGGGGGATGACGATGCCGCCGTCGACTGGAAAAACCTCTGGATCACCCCCTCTGTCCACGAAGGAGACGTCATCGCCCGCATTCATCCTCCTGCTGAGGGAACAGACGGAATCGATGTCTACGGAGCTCCCCTTCCTGCTGTCTCCCGCGCTCTGTCCCGCATTCACTTCGGTGACGGAATCAATATATCGGAAAGTGAGGATGGCACCGTCGAGATCGTTTCAGCCCGTATCGTCGGGCAGCCGGTCTTCAGGGACAATTTTCTTGATGTCCTGCCCCTGCTGATCATCGAAGGCGACGTGAACATCATGACCGGAAGCATCGACTTCACCGGATCGGTCCTGGTGACCGGCTCGGTGCTTGAAGGTTTTTCGGTCAGCGCGGAAAAGGATGTGAGCGTCCAGGGATGGGTTTACAACGCCCACATACAGGCAAAAGGCAGCTGCATCGTCAAAGGCGGCGTTACAGGTGAACGCGCGTTCATTTCCGCCGGGGAGAACATTCGCGCGGGAGTCGTTGAATACGCCGGCATAAGCGCTTCACGAAAAGTCGAGATCTTCGGCTACGCCCTTTTCGCCACACTGGAAGCGGGGGATTCGGTCTACGTGCAGGGGAGAAACCGCAGGGGCATCGTCGGCGGAAACTGCGTCGCCGGAAACACTGTCGAAGCTCTCTCCGCAGGGTCTCCAATGGAGTCGGCAACGCTGATCGAAGTCGGGCGGGATCCCTTCCGTGCCCGGCTGCTTCAGGAGCTCGAACGAAAACGGGCGGAATACTCGGAGATGCAGGAAAAAATAGAGAAAGCCATCCTTTCCATCAAGGGAAACGGCCCGTCCTTTGATTTGGATTCTCTGACGGAGGACGAGAAGGGAAAAC
This sequence comes from uncultured Synergistaceae bacterium, assembly GCA_964543785.1. Classification (GTDB taxonomy): domain Bacteria; phylum Synergistota; class Synergistia; order Synergistales; family Aminobacteriaceae; genus Aminivibrio. The sequence goes on from CAZJAR010000071.1 coordinate 2,360, forward strand.
TCTTCCTCCTCGTGCGGTACCACGGCAAAATGAAAGGTTCCGTCGCGGAGCTGGCCGAACGGATAGAGAATGAAAAGCGCGCTTCCCTTGCCGAACATCACGTTATGCCCCGCATCCGGGTCCGTGACAGGGTGTTCCCCAACGTAACCCTGAAAATCTGGAACCAGACGATGGTGATAAAGAAGCAGGAATCCCATTCCTCCTTCTTTATGGATAAAAACAATGGCCTGATCACGCGGGGCGTTTTCTGAGAGCGGAACCTTTCGAAAGGAGAATAAGCCGATGGGGAACTGGGACGACAAACTGCTCCAAGAGATGGAAAGCATAGCTTCCGAGGCTGAAAACCGCCCTGCCGTGGCCTCCTTCGATGCAATGAATGAACTGCAGGATGACCCCCTGAAATCACAGGATATTGTCTACCGCTCCACATCGAACGGTGTGGCGGTCTGCCGCATGCTTTTCGATTCCCGGGGAGTACCGGAAGATTTCCTCCTGGAGAGCGTCAATCCCGCTTTCGGACAAATGTTCGGCGTCGATCCCGAGCGTATTGCCGGCAGAAAGGGGAACAAATTTTTCGCCGGCGGGAAAAAAATTCCGGCTCTTGATTTCTTTCATCGTGTCCTGAGGGAAAAAGAGACGGTCGCCTTCATGTTTTTCGCTGAAAAATTCGACAGGGTGTTTGACATACTCGCCTTTTCTCTCAAAAACAACCTGTTCTGCATGGTCTTTACCGATGCCACGGCACATGTGGCTGCAGAACGGGAGCACCGGGAATCCGAACACTTTACCTGGAAGGTTTTTGAAAGCGTGGATGTGTGGATCACACTGCTCGATGAACAGGGGCGAATTGCCTTCTGGAACGCCACGGCGGAGCGCCTGTCCGGCATTTCTGTTGAAGAGGCCCTCTCCGGATGTTTCGATTTCCGGAATATTTTCTGCCCTGAGGAGCCCGGCGGAGGAAAAATCGCAGCGGAAATGGATGCCTGCAGAAGAGGGGAGCTTCCCGAGGCCAGAATCGAGACCTGCGTCTGCGGAGCCGGCGGCACATCCCTTCGGGTGGACTGGACTGTCCGCCCGTGGCATTTCGAGGAGGTGGACGCGGAAGGTCTTCTGCTCATGGGCCGTGACGTTACGGAGATGCACGGGGTGAAGGAAAAGCTTGAGGAAAGCCTTCACCGGTATGCCGCGGCCTTCCGTGAGACACGGGTCCCCATGTTTATCGTCGATCCGGACACAGGCGGTATTTTCGACTGCAATGACGCCGCTCTCGCCTTCTACGGCTATACAAGGGAGGAAATGCTGGGACTGAAGAACAGCGCATTCAACACACAGCCTCCGGAAAAGCTCCGCGAAAAAATGGAGAACGCCAGGACGGGGCGGGAGAACAGGTTTGTTTTCACTCACCGCACAAAGAACGGAGAAATCCGTGCGGTCGAGGTATACAGTTCGCCGATGCCGTATCACGGCAAGACATATATCCATTCGATTGTTCGTGATATAACGGAAAAGCAGCTCCTCGAAGAGCAGCTCGATTCCCTTTCCTTCGACTGCGCCCTGCAGGCGAAGATTCTCCGCAGCATTCTGGAAAACTCCTCTGATTACCTCTACGTCTTCGATCATGAAGGAACATTCCGTTTCGTCGGGAAGAAAAGCGCCGCACTCTTCCGCCGGACGCCTGACGAAATGGCCGGCCTTTCATGGAGGCAGCTCGGCATTCCGGATGAACGGACCGCTCCGCTGAGCAAACACCTGGAGCAGGTTTTCTCCACGGGAAAGACAAGAAACGGCATGATCATCCTTCCCGTTGCGGGGGGTGAAAAACCGCTGGAGTATACCCTGAACGCCACCTGCCGCGACGACGGAAGCGTCGAAACAGTCTTCTGTTCCATGCGGACTGTTCCGTAAAGCCTGAAGGACACGACCGATGGACGACCTGCGGATGGCGAACCTGGAGAGGCTGATGCTGGAAATCAACCATTTCCTCTCCGGAGCGAAGGACTCGGGTGTGCTGCCTGCAGAGGACAGGGATGCGGCGTGGATGCTTCGCGTCGATAAAGATCGGCTGTCCGCCTGGCTTGAGACCTATCCTTCCGTCGGGAACGGGGCTTCCCTGGACGCAGATGAGATCATCACTTCCATCGAAGAATCGGGAGTCCGTTTTCTTGACCGGGAGAAAGTCCGTGCCATCGTCGCGCAATGCAACAACGGCAAGGACGTGACCGGAGACGACTCTCTTGTGGCAGCGGGGACTCCTCCCGTCAATCCTTCGGAGGGGAGAATCGATTTTCTTGTTCCCTTCGACAAGGTCAGGCTGGTCGACGAAACCGATGAACGCGCCATAGACTGGAAGAACATATGGAGCATCCCCGTCGTCCATGGGGGCGACATTGTCGCCCGCGTCCACTCCCCTCGGGAAGGAACCGAGGGCGTGGACATCTACGGAGCGCCCCTTCTCCCCCCGTCCCCCGCCCCTTTCCGGGTTAAATTCGGTGAAGGAGTTATCGTCGGCGAAGAAGATGGTGTTACGGAAGTGCTCACAGCACGGGACGTGGGACAGCCCATCTTCCGCAACGGGGAACTTGATGTGCTTCCCGTGCTTGTGCTGCAGGGCGACGTGAATATGCTGTCCGGCGACGTCGATTTCATCGGTTCGGTGATTGTCAGGGGGTCCGTGACAGAGGGTTTTTCCGTGAAAGCGGGACGGGACGTCGCCGTATCGGGGTCAGTTTTCAACGCACAGATCGAAACAGCCGGGAGCTGCATCGTCGAGGGAGGCATCGTGGGCGAACACTCCGAAATCAGGGCGGGTGAAGATATCCGCGCCGGATACGTGGAATACGGCACCGCCATCTCGGGGATGAACATTGAAATATTGGGGTATACGCTCTTTGCAACCCTCGAAGCGCGGCAGTCAGTCCTGGTGCAGGGAAAGAACAGGCGGGGGATCATCGGCGGAGTGACCACAGCCGGAACAGCCATCAAAACCCTTTCCGCAGGGTCTCCCATGGAACCGAAAACGCTGCTGGAGGCAGGCAGGGACGCGATAAGGAACAGAACGATCGCTGCATTGTCTGTGAAACTGGGGGAACTGGAATCCATGAGCGGGAAAATTGAACGTGCCCTGCTCTCAATCAGGCCTGAGAACAGCGGTTTTGATCTTGAGTCCCTTTCGGAAGAGGAGAAGGGCAAGCTCTTTCTCCTGGCCCGGTATCACAAAAAAATCAGTTCGGAAACAGCCGCCCTTGCCAAGAAAATAGAAGACGAGAAACGGGCGGTGATCGCCGAAAGAAAAGGCTCGCCGCACATCAAAATAGGCGACAGGATTTACTGCAATGTAACGGTGACAATATGGGAATCCCAGATCACCCTCTCTTCTGCGGAAAGCTGCGTGGGGTACTATTTCGACAGGAAAAGCGGAAGTGTGCAGAAGGGGTTGTACTGAATCCGCGCATGAAAGGGGCTGGAATTTGTGGGGAAGCGGGGAAACGGCCTTCCGGATGAGATATGGGTTCTTGAAGAGATCGTCCGGAAGGCGGAAAAGAACAGAACACCTGACGAAGACTTTTCGGGAAAAAATGAGAATGCACTGTGCAAAGCGCTTTTGTGGAACATGGAACAGGCGGTGTCCATGTTCCGCCTTCTGTTCGACGACTCCGGGAAAGCCGTGGATTTCATCTGCGAGAAGGTCAATCCCGCGTTCCGCAATGTCACCGGAATCCCTCCGGAGCGGATTCTCGGCAAAAAGGGGAGCGACCTGTTCAGGGGCAAGATTCCCTATTTCGATATTTTTGTCCGCGCCGCCGAGACGGGGAGAAAAATACGGTTCACGTCATATTACCCGGAAATAGGGAAATACTTCGACATGTGGGCTTTCTCTCCGGAGTGGGGAAGGTTCGCTCTTCTCTTTACGGATACAACCGATTCAGTGCTGGCTGAAAAAGAGCATCGGCTCGACCAGCGTTTTCTGGGTGAGATCCTGGACAGCATGAACATCTGGCTGATGGTCTTTGACGAACGGTGGAACGTGAACCTGTGGAACAGGTCGGCGGAGCTGCTGAGCGGCTACCGCACCGAAGAGGTCATGTCTCCGGGTTCTCCGGTTCTGGAAAAACTCTTTCCGGAACCGGCCTACCGGAAATCTGTGCTGGAAGAGATGAAACAGGCGGCGGAACACTCAGGCCGGGATATCTGCGGGGAGATACAGACACAGGTTGCCCTGTCCGGCGGCGGCACCAGAATGATTGCCTGGACGTGCAGCCGATGGAAAAGCGACGGGGCGGATGAAAGCGGAATTATCGCCGCGGGGAGACCGGTTGAAAAACAGGAAGCACCCTGAATCAGAGCGTGCGGGGATGCTTCTTTTGACTTTCAGCCGTCATTTTTTACCAGGGGAGGGAATTTCATGAACTGCATCGCACTGCTCGGAAGCCCGAGAAAAGACGGCAACACCGCCGCCCTGCTCGCTTCATTTCTGGACGGGGCGGTCTCGAAAGGACATACTGTGCGCACTGTCCGCCTCCGGGAAAAGAGAATCCTGCCCTGCACAGGCTGCAACGGCTGCAAAAAGGACGGGAAAGGAACGGGCAGATGCGTCCTCACCGACGACATGGGCGGCCTGTACCCGATGGTGCTCGAAGCGGACGTCATCGTCCATGCCTTTCCCGTCTACTGGTGGTCCATGCCCGCCCAGACGAAGCTCTTCCAGGACAGGCTCTACGCTCTTGACTACGGCCTCTTCAGCGGAAAGAAAATGTACCTCCTGACCACCTACGGAGGAGAAGACCCCAACTCAGGCCCCGATATTGTGGAGCGGACCTTCCGGGACGTCTGCGGTTTTCTCGGCATGGAGTTCCGCGGCAGCCTCGGCGCCTGTTCAGGGTCTCTCGCCGTGAAGGAAAACACGCCCATCCTCGAAAAGGCATTCCGGATGGGCGCCGGTATCTGAGGCAGGCCCTACTCCGCCCTCACCACCGCCCCCTTCGCCGCCGAGGACGCCAGCCTGGAGTACAGGGCCAGGTGTCCCCGGGTGACCTTGGGGGCGGGTTTTTCCCACGATGCAAACCTTTCCCTGATCTCCCCGTCTGAAACGTGAAGGTGCAGGGTGCCTTCGATCACGTCGATGGTGATTTTGTCGCCGTCCCGGACGATGGCCAGCGGGCCGCCCTCCGCCGCCTCGGGAGAGATGTGGCCCACGAAGCACCCGTTGTTCGTTCCCGAAAACCGGCCGTCGGTCACCAGGGCGGTGCTCTTGTTCAGCCCCATGCCGTAAAGGTACTTCATGGCCCGGTACATCTCCCGCATGCCGGGACCGCCCTTGGGCCCCTCGTAGCGGATGACCACCACGCTGCCCGGCTGGATTTTCCCGGCGAGGATGGCGGCGTTCGCGTCGTCCTCGCTGTCAAACACCCGGGCCTCGCCGGTGAACACGTGGAGCGAGGGATCGATGGCCCCCGGCTTGGTCACCCCCGTGTCGGGGGCCAGGTTCCCCCTGAGGACGGCGATGCCGCCCCGGGGCGAGAAGGGTTCCTCGAGGGTCTTCATCACCTCGTCGTTCTCCGGGAAGGGGAAGACATACCCCGAAACGTTCTCCTCCACCGTCCGGCCAGTGCAGGTGAGAGCATCCCGCTGAAGCAGGGGCAGCATTCTTTTCAGCATTCTGGGGATGCCTCCGGCCATCCAGAAATCCTCCGTGTTCCACTTCGACGCCGGGTTGACCCGCACGATCTGGGGCGTCTCGGGCCCCAGGCGGGAGAAGAGGTCCATGACGTCAACGCCGGCCTCCGCCTCGGCGGCGATGGCCGCCAGGTGCATCACCGCGTTGGTGGAGCCGCTCATGGCGAGGGTGGCCCGGACGGCATTCTCGATGGACAGGCTGTTGAGGATCTTCCGGGCGGTAAGGCCCTCCCGGGCCATGCGGCAGATGACCTCTCCGGTTTCGCAGGCGAGGCGCAGCCGCTCAGAGTGAACCGCCGGAATCAGGGCCGCCCCCGGCAGTGTCATGCCCAGGGCTTCAGCGAGGCAGCACATGGTGTTGGCCGTGCCGAAGAAGGAGCAGGATCCGCAGGTGGGGGCACACAGGTTCTCAAGGGACCGGAACTCCTCCCCGGTGATCTTCCCGGAGGCGAGCATCCCGAGGGCTTCGTGAAGGGACGTCTCGTCGGTCTTCCGGCCGTCGAACTCCACCCCGCCGAGCATGGGCCCGCCGGTGATCATAATGGCCGGAATGTCGAGCCGGGCCGCCGCCATGAGCATTCCTGGAACGATCTTGTCGCAGGAGGCGAGGAGGACCAGGGCGTCCAGGTGGTGGGCCTCCGCCACAAGCTCGATGGAATCGGCGATGACCTCCCTCTGGGGCAGAATGAAGTGCATCCCCCGGTGACCCTCGCAGACACCGTCGCAGGAAGCGATGACGCCGAACTCGGCCGCCACTCCCCCAGCCCTGTGGATACCCTTCTTCACCTGCTCGCTGACCATGTTCAGGTTGAAATGGCCCGGAACGAGGGTGTTCCAGGAATTGGCGATGCCGATCACCGGCCTGTCGCCGAAGTCACCGTCGCAATACCCCATGGATTTCCACAGCGCCCGCGCCCCGGCGTTCTGGGGACCCGCAAAAACCTCTGAACTTCTCCACCCCTGTGCCATGCCCATCCTCCTCGGTGAAAATTCTTCGTTTTCAAAATTCATGGTAGGTGAAGAACCTGCGCCGGTCAACGGGGGAATTCAGATCCGCAGCCCTGAAGGGGCAAAAAGGAGGGAAGGGACTCCGGGATTGATTTGGAGCGGACTCAGGAGCGAGATCCTTCGCTCCGCTCAGGATGACAACCCTGTCGTCCCTAGTGAACGAAGCACGGTTTCTGTCATCCTGAGGCCGGTCTTTTGGCCGATCGCGTCCCCGAAGGGGGAGGATCTCGGGTTTGAGGCCCTTCAGAGTCAAAACCAGATCCTTCGCTCCGCTCAGGATGACAACCCTGTCGTCCCGAGAACGAAGCACGGTTTCTGTCATCCTGAGGCCGGTCTTTTCGCTCCGCTCAGGATGACACCCCTGTCGTCCCTAGTGAACGAAGCACGGTTTTTGTCATCCTGAGGCCGGTCTTTTGGCCGAAGGATCTCGGGTTTGTTTTTTGTAGATTTCAAGGGCGAGATCCTTCGCTCCGCTCAGGATGACACATCCCCGGCTTATTCAATGGCGCAGGAACATTTCGCAAATTTACCTCAAAAGGGCTATAATTCTCCAGGGAATCTTCCTGTCCTTTCCAAGTACGGCCTTTCCCCCCCGCTGCCGGGGGTATCCTGTCCGAAATAAAAGGAGGATGTCATGAAGAAAGCCTATATTGTGGGAACCTGCGACACGAAGTACGAAGAGCTCGCCTTTGTCCGGGATATCATCGCCGGGAGGGGCGTGGGGACCGTCCTGGTGGACGTGGGAACCCAGCCTCACGGAAACCCCGTGGACGTGGCGGCAGCCGAAGTGGCCGCATGCCATCCTTCAAAACCCGGCTTCCTCTCCTCCGCGAAGGAGCGTGGAGAGGCCGTGGGTGCCATGGGCGAGGCCCTGGCGGCCTTTCTTCCCAAAAGAGACGACCTCGGCGGTGTCATCGGCCTCGGCGGCTCCGGCGGAACGTCCATCATCACCTCCGGCATGAGAATGCTGCCCCTCGGAACGCCGAAGATCATGGTCTCCACCATGGCGTCGGGCAACGTGGCCCCCTACGTGGGCCCCAACGATATCGCCATGATGTATTCCGTCACCGACGTATCGGGGATCAACAGGGTCTCCAGGGTGGTCCTGGCGAACGCCGCCAACGCCCTTGCCGGCATGGTGAGCGGCCCCGTCCCCCAGGGAGACGACCGGCCCCTTCTCGGCATGACCATGTTCGGCGTCACCACCCCCTGCGTGGACATGGTGCGCCATACCATGGAAAAGGACTTCGACTGCCTTGTCTTCCACGCCACCGGCACCGGTGGCCAGTCCTTCGAAAAGCTCGTGGATTCGGGAATGATGAAGTGCGTTCTCGACATCACCACCACGGAAATCTGCGACCACCTCATGGGCGGCGTCCTCTCCGCCGGGGAAGGGCGGCTCGATGCCTTCATCCGGACCGGAATCCCCTACGTGGGCTCCGTGGGCGCCCTGGACATGGTCAACTTCGGGGCCATGGACACCGTGCCCGAAAAGTACAGGGACAGGAAGCTCTACGTCCACAATCCACAGGTGACCCTCATGCGCACCACCCCCGAGGAGAACGCCCGCATGGGCGAATGGATCGGCGACAAGCTGAACAGGTTCCCCGGGCCCGTGCGCTTCCTGCTGCCCCTGAAGGGCGTCTCCATGATCGACGCGCCGGGACAGGCCTTCCACTGGCCTGAGGCTGACGAAGCCCTCTTCTCCGCCCTCGAACGGACCTTCAGGCAGTCGGACCAGCACCGCTTGGTGAAACTGCCCCTGAACGTGAACGATCCCGAGTTCGCCGCGGCCCTCGTGGAGAACTTCCGGGAACTGCATCCATAACCCCAGGGAAAGGAAGGGATTTCATGAAACGGTTCACCCGTACCGAACTTCTGGCCCGCTTCCATGACATGGCGAAAAAGAAGGAGCCCATCATCGGCGGCGGAGCAGGCACAGGCATCTCCGCCAAGTGGGAAGAGGCCGGCGGCATCGACCTCATCGTCATCTACAACTCCGGCCGCTACCGCATGGCGGGACGGGGCTCCCTCGCGGGACTCCTCGCCTACGGCAACGCCAACGACATCGTCAAGGAGATGGCCTACGAGGTCCTTCCCGTGGTGAAGAAAACGCCTGTCCTGGCGGGCATCAACGGAACGGACCCCTTCGTCATCTGGGACAAATACTTCGACGAGCTTATCTCCCTCGGCTTCGCCGGAGTGCAGAACTTCCCCACCGTGGGGCTCATCGACGGGCTCTTCCGGGCCAACCTGGAAGAGACCGGCATGGGATACGCCCTTGAAGTGGAAGCCATCCGGGCCGCCCACGAACGTGACCTCCTCACCACCCCCTACGTCTTCAGCGAAGAGGACGCCGTGGCCATGACGAAGGCCGGGGCGGACATCCTCGTGTGCCACATGGGGCTCACCACCAAGGGATCCATCGGCGCAAAGACCGCCAAGACCCTTGACGAATCCGCCGTCCTCATAGAAAAATGGGCGAAGGCGGCAAAAAAGGTCCGCAAGGACGTGATCGTCCTCTGCCACGGCGGCCCCATCGCCATGCCGGAAGACGCCTCATTCATCCTCAAAAAATGCAAAAACGTCCACGGGTTCTACGGTGCCAGCTCCATGGAGCGCCTGCCCACGGAAACGGCCATCAAGGCCCAGACGGAAGAGTTCAAGAAAATAACCTTCTAGGAACCAAAGCGGAACCACAGACAGAAAAGGAGGGAACGCCATGCCCAGAGTGTATTACAGCACCATCATTTCCGCCCCCATCGAGGAAGTCTGGGAGTACGTGAGGGACTTCAACGCCCTGCCCAAGTGGCACCCGGGAATCAAGGCCAGCGAGATCGAGGGGGGATGCGGCCCTGACTGCACGTCCTGCGTGGGCATTGTCCGCCACTTCCAGCTCGCCGACGACTCATGGATGAGGGAGCAGCTTATCGCCCTCTCCGACGCAGATTATTCCGTCACCTACACCATCCTCGAAACGGGAATGAAACTCAAGAACTACGTTGCCTCCCTGAGCCTCGCGCCGGTCACAGCCACCGACGAGACCTTTGCCGAGTGGGAGGCGGTCTTCGACGCTACCGACCCCGCAGCGGAGGAAGAGACGGTGGACGCGGTCTACGGGGTCTTCAGTTCAGGCCTTGAAAACCTGGACGAAATGCTCATGGAGGAATTCGACATCGAGTCCTGCAGCGAATGCGGCGAGGGCGAATGCGGTGAAGGGGAATGCGGCGGCTGCGGATGCGGCTGCGGAGAGAAATAGCCTGATGCTGACCGGGCCGGGCGGCTTCGTCCGGCCCTTTCTTCTTCAAAAGGGGATGGGCTCATGATGAAAAAAACGGCAGTGCTCGTTTTCCTGCTTCTTTTCCTTGCCGGCGCAGGGGAAGGCGCGGGCTGGTACAACATGTACACGGGAGGGGTCTGGAACAATCCCGGCTCATGCCTTCTCGACACCATGATCTACAACAAGACGATGGCCAAAGTCGCCCTCAAGAACATGCAGAAAAACCAGTCCCAGGCGGCCAGGCCCCAGAAGCAGCCCCAGCAGGTTCCCCAGGCCCGTCCGACCACATACCGCCCGTCGGGAAAGCCGTCCCCCGTGCCGTCCGCCCTCGCCCGGACGCTCACCGACAGAAAGGCCGACAGGGACACCATGACCGCGTTTTTCAGCCAGGCACTGGCGAACTACGGGGACTACTCGCGGCAGGCAAAGCGCCCCAACGATCTTGGGCTCGCCATGGCCTTCTTCTTCGGGGTGTGCATCGGCATCACCACGGACAACCAGGTGGACGACCCGGCCATATTCGCCACTGCCCGGCAGATGGACGTTGTCCTCGCCGAACAGACGGGCGTGGGCTCGGCTCCCGATGCGAAAAAGGAGGAAATGGCCCATACCCTGGCGTGCCTTGCCACCTTCGCCCTTGCCGGCGTAACCCAGGCGGAGGAGGAAGGGAACTCCGAAGGGGCGGAATCCTTTCGGGAACTGGCACGGCAGTCCATGAGCGAGGTCTTCGGCATCGACGTGAACAGCGCACAAATGGACCACTCGGGGCTGCGGCTCCTGGACTGAGCCCCCGGTAAACAGAATGGTTTGACATCCCGAGCGCGGCGAATGCTTTGTCATTCCGAACGACCGCAGGGCGGAG
>CAZJAR010000072.1:0-13042 GCA_964543785.1 uncultured Synergistaceae bacterium
ATGCCCTCGCTTCCATGACCTCGAAGCTCTGCGGCATCATCAGCGAGCTTCGGGAGGACGCCCTGGTGTCCGCCCAGAAGGCCCAGTCCCTGGCGGCCCTTTCCGAGGAGACTCTCGCCTCCATGGAGGAAGTGGGCGGAGATGTCGACAAGGTGACCGCCCTGTCTGAGAACAGCGCCGCTGCTCTTGAGGAGACGGGAGCCGGGGTTCACGAGGTTGCGGAGAGCGCATCCTCGGCGGCCCGCGCTTCCGAGGAAGGGGCCGAGGCCGCTGCCGCCACGAGGGAGACCAGCGAGAAGGCCGTGAAGGAAGTTGAGCACTCCATCCGCCTGATCCGGGACGGAGGCCAGAAGGTCCAGGAGACAGCCCGGGAAATGGGGGAGGTTGCGAAGGCCGTCGACTCCATTTCCGGATTTGTGGCCACCATTACGTCCATCGCCGACCAGACGAACCTGTTGGCCCTCAATGCCGCCATAGAGGCGGCCCGGGCCGGGGAGCACGGCCGTGGATTCGCCGTTGTGGCGGACGAGGTCCGCAAGCTGGCGGAGCAGTCCGGCCATGCGGCCCAGGAAGTCCAGAAACTCATTGCCGCCCTCGAGAAGGGCGCTGAGCGGTCCCTTTCCGTCACCGGAGAAGCGAAGAGCATTATGGAGAACACGGTGAAATCTGCTGAAGGGGCTCTTCAGGAGCTCAACCGGGCCATGGCCCAGATCGCCAAGTCTACGGACGCCATGCAGGGCATCGCCGCGGTGGCCCAGGAGCAGGCGGCGTCCGCCGAGGAGATGACAGCGGGAGTGGAACAGGTCTCCCGGTCCACCGGGGAGGTCATGGAGGCCATCCGGCACATAAAGACCGCCTCGGGGGAGACTGTGGATGCGTCCCGCAACCTGGCGGTGGAAGCCCAGGCCCTGGCTGAGAACGCCGAGAAGATCGACCGGCTTCTTTCGGGATTTACGGTGTCGAAAGAAACCGGCCTTGCAGTGAAGTAGGAGGGATCCTGTACCGGCGGAACAGACCAGAGACGCCGCCCCCGGAGTGTCCGGGAGGCGGCGTCTCTTTTTATTTCAGGAGGATGTCCCCGAGGCCGGAGACGGAGAAAGCACACCAGGCCAGCAGAGCCCCCATGACGAGGTCCACGGTTCGTCCCTGCCCGGGCATGATCCGCTTCTGGGCCGCCCCGAGGGCGGTCCAGAGGGTCACTCCGCTCGAGCAGGCAAGGGCGAGGAAGAGCCCTGAGCCGAAAAGCCAGGCTTTCGAGGACGTCCAGGGGATGACGAAGGCGGAGAGGGCCGTCAGGCCGAAGAGGATCACCTTCGGGTTGAGGAACTGGAGGACGAAGCCCTGCCGGAAACCCGGCGCTTCGGGAAGAATCTCTTCACCCCGCCCTTTCCTCAGAGTGGGGAAAGCTACTTTCCATGCGAGCCAGAGGATATAGCACGCCCCCGCCGCCCGGAACCAGGGCAGCACCGCCGGCAGAAACTCCACCAGCAGAAGGTTGAATGCCGCGCAGCCCGTCATGATGATAACGAGGCCGGAGATCATGCCGGACACCAGGGGCAGGGCACCGGCAAAGCCGTGGATCCTGGAAGTGTTCATGGCGAAGATGATGTTCGGCCCCGGGGTGTGGGACGCGATGAGAACATAGGTGAGAAAGGCTGTCCATTCCATGGCGGTTTCTCCTTCGGCCCGCGTCAGGGGGCCGGACGCAGTCCCCCGATCTCCGTCAGGGATTTCAGTTCGTCCGCCACCAGGGCGCGGACATGATCTTCAAGAATCTTCCTTGCCGCGGCAAGCCTGGAATCGAGCCAGGCCTCCATGGTTCCCTCGAGATTTCTCTCCGTTTTCTCCATTCCTGCTTTCGTCATGAGAAGAGCTGCGGCGGCAGGAGGGAGGGAAATCTCCTCCGCCATGGTCTTCACCCTGCTCCGCCCCCAGCGCAGCAGGAGCACCGACAGGGCAAGCCCCGCAGCCCCGCCCACCGCAAGTCCCACGGGACCGGCGGCTACAAGGGCCGCTCCGGAACCTCCGCAGAGCAGTGCCCCCCCGGCGGTGACCAGGCTGCCGAGCACGCCTGCGAGAACGTTCAGCACGCCGTCCATTCCCGGAACTTCGAGAGCAAAGTTTTCGCCGGCATCTTTCTCTTCTCCCGGGAGCGGGAGGTTTTTCCGGGGAGCGGAGATGCCGTGGCGGGCAAACCACCGGGCGGTGATCTCCCGGGTCTCCTCCGCGAGACCGGAGAGAAGGAGGGAAAAATGGCGTGCCAAATTTTCCTTCAGCAGAGGAGCCTCCAGGGCGAGCCGTTCGTCGAGCCGCCTGCGCAGTGACGCGAGGGATCCCCCGGTGCTCCTGTACTCTTCCAGCAGTGGGTGCAGCTTCTTCCGGAAAAATTCGTTCCCCGCCCCGGCGAGAATGCGCTCCTTGACAGTGGTGCATCTTCGGGCGAGAACAGGCCCCATTTCCTTCTCCAGAAAGTGTGGAAGCTCCGAGGCGAGCTTTTCCCTGACAGAGACAAATTTGGCCGTCAGGGCCGGAAGGAGGGCAATGCCAATGGCGATGACAGCATAGGGGCGCTCGCTCCTCAGAATGGTTCTCCTCCCCGCTTCCGGGTCTCCTGAGACGGACAGGCCGAGCTCCCGGCACAGGATGTCGGGAACGAAGGGCCAGAGGCTGCTCCCTCCGGCGAGGATGACCAGGGAGACTCTCCGGGGATCGATAGCCTGCTCCCCCAGCCCGGAGAGGAGGCATTGCCGGAAGGTGCGGAAAAGGTCCGTTCGTTCCGGGGGAAGCGTGACCCCTTCCCCCTCCGCCGTTTCCCGGAAAAAGGCCGAGGGCGAAAAGGAGGATCCCCGGCGCAGGAATTCATCCCACCCCATGTTCCGAAGCGCCCCGTAGCCGGGAAGGACTTTTGATACGGAGCCGTCCCTGTCCCGGGCCATGGAGCGGGAAAAAAACTCCTTTGCCTCCCGGCAGAGGTGGGATTGGACGAAGTAGGCTGCCCCCTGCTCTTCCACTTTCTCTTCAAGTCCGGGATTTTGTTCGAGGAGCCATTGGTAGAACAGGTCGTCGAAAAGCCTCCCTCCAAGGTCCATATCCCCCCACGAGTGGACGGCCTTTCCTCTCTCCAGGAAGGCGAAGTCGCAGGTTCCCCCGCCGAAATCCGCAACAAGGACGCCCTCCAGGGCCTGTTCGGCCGAAATGTCGCCCTGCCGGAGATGGTAGAGCAGGGCTCCCTTCGGTTCTTCCACCAGCTCAGGAACGCCGAATCCGCCGTTCCTGACCGTTTCCTTCAGGGCGGACCGAAAGCCTTCGCCGGCCTCGCTGGGAACTCCGAAGAGGACGTGCCGGTGACCGGGCTCCATGTCGAGGTGCTGCCTTCTCGCACCGGCGAGAAGGGCTGCAAGAAAGTCTGCCGCAGCCCGGCGGGCCCCTTCCGAACGGGCGAGGTCTGCCTTGAAGTTCGTGCAGAGGCGCAGGCTCCGCCGCTCTTCGGGGGACGCCTCGCCGAAGGCGTCGAGGGCCGTCTGGCCCACCAGGGGGTCCTCCCCCTCCCTGTAGAGGATGGCCGAGGGGATGCCGTCCCTGCCGTCGCCGAAATCGATGCTCACCGGGAAGGGTTCGTCTCCCGGGCACTTGGAGAAGTAGGTTTTCGTGGTGCCGAAATCGGCGGAAAGCACCGGACGGCCGTTCATGGTCTCCTCACTTTCCGTGCGAGCCCACGTCGGAGCAGGTGTCCGTCCCGAAGGAGGGGAGGACGCTCCACCCTTACCCGGTCGCCCGGCTCCGCCAGGCCGAAGAGGTCGTACCGGTCCCCGGCGGCGGGATTCCATTCGAATTCCCCTTCATCCGCGGCACTCCCGAATCCGAGGCCCCGGATTTCTTCGGCAAGTTCGTCCATCCCTGCTGACAGCTCATCGCATGAAGCCCCCTGGAGGGCGAAAATTTTCCCTGCAAGCTCCGTCACGTCTCTTTCGGAAGGAGCAGCTTCAGGAGAAATGCCTTCAGCGGCGAGCAGAAATGCGGTCCGGGCGGCTCCTTCGAGCCAGGCTGAGAGGGCTGCCTCCACCGTGTCGGCCCAGGTTTTCCTGTCCAGCCGTTCCGTTCTCCGGCCGAGGAGGAGAACAAGAGCGAGGAGTGCGGGGAAGAGGACAAGGCAGGAAAAGGAGCCCCGCTTTTTCCGGAGGAGGTTCCATCCCAGGGAGAAAAGGGATGCGGACCCCAGGAAGGCGAAAACTTCCCGGAGGCTGGCCAGCCCGAGGATGGCCGCCAGCGCCCAGAGCAGCTTGCGATTTTCGGGAAGGCGGAGAGCCGCCATTGACATGGCGAAGGCCCCCAGGGGCGCGCCCAGGAGAAAACCGGCCTCCCGGGAGCCGAAAAAGAGAGCCGTGAGGGGGGAGATAAGCCCCATGCCGATGAGGGCTCCTGCCGCCGCGGCAAGGCCCGTCCGGAGGGGGGGCGTGCTCCTCTCAACAGCAGGGGCGGACGCCGGGAGGGGAGGAAGATGTTCCTGCAGCTTCAGGGCGAAAAGGGCTGCTTTCCCTCCATCCTCAAGGCCGAGCGCCCGGGCGAATCCGGGCGAGACAACCTCAAGCGCCCGGTTTTCCGCCCTGCCCGCAGCCGCGAGGGCGTCCCGCTCCCCGGGGATTTCCTCCTCCGGCAGGAAGGCGAGAAAGGCATCCCTCCCCGCCCGGGCCGCTTTTTTCCTGAGAGGTTCCGTTGTCTTTACAAACTGATCAAGGGCTGATGGTCCCGGTTTCACGGGATCGCCTCCTTTGTCTTCCCATGGATGGCACTAGCGTATCCTCCCCCGGGCGGAAGGGCAAGGGGATTTTTCCGGAAACGGATGGAGGGGACCGGAAAAAAAGAGAAGCGGACCCTTCAGGGTCCGCTTCTCCGAAGAAGGAAATACTCTACCTGTACTGGTGGAGGTCGAAAATCCTGGGCATTCCCTCGTACTCGCAGGGCCTGCCTACGGAGTACCGGACCTGGTTGAAGTCCACGGTCACGATCTTGGTGTCGGTGGTTGAACCGATGTAGCTTTCCGGGTACCCGCCGTCATGGCTGCAGATGGTGTTGCTGGCGAGATGGGCGGAAATCCACTGTTTCCCGTCGGTGATCTTCTCCACGAGCTCGCCCTTTTTCGTGATGTAGGAGTGGGAGGTCCAGATCTTCCGGATCTTGTCGGCGTTGAGCGTGCCGAAGTTCATCTTGGCCTGCCAGAACCCGGTGTAGTAGCGGGTGGCGCTCATGGGTGCGTACTCGTCGTCGCCGAAGAAGGTCATGGGGAAATCCGTCTTTTCGTTGTTGACGTCGTAACTGTAATTTGCCACGAAATGGTTGGTTGCAACGACATAGCCGGGATCCTCTCCGTTGTCGCCGGGGCGGCGGACTGCATACCTGTTTGCCGTGACCTCGACCACGGCGGCCTCGTTTTTGTCGAGCATGATGTAGTTGTTGTGCCTTGTCCTCAGGAGGGTTTTTCTTCCCGTGGCCTTCCGGTACTCAGGCGTCGCCACGGTCACGATCTCAAGTGCCTCGGGAACGCTCCTGGCTGAGGAGAGGGCCTTGAGGAGGATGTACTGGAAGGTGACGCCGAAGGCACGCTCGTAGATGTTCTGGCTGGGGAGCCACGTTTTGTTTCCTCCCACGGTGAGGGCCATGGCCAGTCCCTGGTTGTTGGCGCCCATGATGTCGAAGAACTTGCCGGGAGTGGTGGAAGACCAGAAGGCGTTGCCGTTCGTCGGAGCGGCGATGTAGGTGTATCTCCAGGTCTCGTCGATGAAGTCGCCGTCGTTGTTGTGGACCAGCATGGACGTGCCGTCGGCGGTGGCTCCTTTCGAGCCGAGAAGGGCGATCATGGAGCAGGCGTCCTGGACCGGGGAGGTTTCCCTGACGTCGGCTATCCTCTCGGGGGGAAGGCCGTGGTCGGCGTCCGCAGGTCCGGGATGTCCGTAGAAGAGGCAGTTGTCGCAGTTCATGAAGACGATCTTGAGATAGTTGGAAATGTCACCGTGGAACTTCGACTGGGAAAGGAATTTCTCAGCGCCGTCGCCGATGCCCCTGGCGAATTCGAGCCCCTCGGGGAAAAAGAGCTTCGCCTGGGCCTCGTAGCGGCTGATGTCCTCCAGCAGGTGCTTGAGACCGTATTTTCCCACGTGGGCGCCGAACCTGTAGTCAAAGAAATCGACGATCTCACGGCCTGAGCGTTCGCCGTACTGGACGCCCATCTCGTACCACGAGCCGGACAGCACGCCGAGGTCCTTGCCGGAAGCGTAGTATTTCGGAAGTTCAGGGGTCCGGGCGTACTTGTCAATGGCGGTGCATTTCCCGCCCACAAAACCGTCTCCGCCGACGGCTTCCGTCTTCGTCGATACGTCTTTCCCGTTCTGCTTCCAGAAGATTTCCGCGGAGACGGGCTTGACGGCATCTGGCCCGGCGGCATCGGTAAGGACGGTGTACTCGAGCATGGGCACCTTGCCGGAGGTCGTCCTGTCCACCGAGAGGGCCACTTTGTCCCCGGCGGCGGCGGCTCCGGCGGTCACCACGGAAACCTTTCCCTTCGCCGGTACGGCCGCGACGATTTTCAGGCCTTCAAGAACGGTGTCCCCGGCGGGCTGGACGGCGATGCGGTACCGGACAATGCCCTTCCCTTCCCAGGTGGCCGCCAGGGAGTACATGAAGGGGGCCTTTTCGGCCGCAGCTGCCGGAGCCGCACTCTGGGCGAATCCCGCCTGAACGGACAGGGGCGAAAGCATCAGGGCGAAAAGAACGAAGAACGAAACGCTGAGTCTGGCTATTTTTTGCTTCATTGTGGTCATCTCCTTTTTCTCTTGTTGATCGACGCCCGGGACGGGCATCCCCACACTTGCTCTTCCTCACGCGATGAGCCGGAATCCCTGTTCCCCCTTTCTCCCGGCGGGTATACGGCAGCTCCGGTCTGCCGGAATCGAAAACAGGGCACCAGGCGGCGAAAGATAAATATAAAACGCACAAAATAATCAATACCATGCATACTACACATTGTCAAAAACTGATGTTCCTCTTTTTTGTGATAACAAACCGAAAAAAAAGGAAAGTAGGTCCGGTGCCTTCTTCGGGGGAACACCCGAACTGTCTCATGAACATTCGCTCCCCCATGTCACCGGCAGGTGACATGGGGGAGCGAAAAACGCTATAATGCAAAAAACCGCAGTCAATCCAGTGGCATGTGAAGGCAATTCTGTTCTCCTGACCAGGCATGTTTTTGCGTTGGCCCGACGCTTCCGCTGCCTTGGGAAGTGCGCCCTGAAAAGGGACATGCTTCTTGTTTCCCCCTGTCCATGCAGTCGGACCGGACGAATATGCCGGAATAACAGAGCACAATGGGGCCGGATCCTGTGGATCCTGCGGATTCCGGGGAGATGGGACCGAAAGGGGGTTCGTGCCCGGTGTCCGCTGCCGTCTGCGGAAAGAGTACAAGGGAGGTGTTCCGAGCCTTGCGGATGAAAGTTCGATTTCTTGACGGAGAGAGATTCCGGAACGGTTTTTTGGCCGGAACAGCTGCCCTTGAGCAGCGGAGGGAGCATCTCAACAGCATCAACGTCTTTCCTGTCCCTGACGGAGACACGGGAGACAACATGGTGTCCACCTGCAGGTCCATTGCCGTGGCTGCGCGGGTTTCAAAATCTCTCGCGGAAACAGCGGCATCAATGGCGGAGGCGGCTTTTTTCGGTGCGCGGGGGAATTCCGGAATTATCTTCTCTCAATATATTCATGGCCTGGCGAGGGCTTTTGAGCCCTATTCGGCCGTCGACGCGCCTGCATTCTCCCACAGCCTCCTCGCCGCCGTGCCCTTTGCAGAGGAAGCACTGCACAAGCCTGTCGAGGGAACAATTCTCACGGTCATGAGGGACTGGGCACGGGCTGTCCACCATCTCAGTGCCGGCGAAGCCGACTTTGCCGTCCTGCTTCCCCTGTCGCTGGAAGCGGCCAGGCGGTCGCTGAGCGAGACTCCGGCAAAAATGGAGCTGCTTGCCCGGGAGAAGGTTGTGGATGCGGGTGCCCAGGGATTTGTGGATTTTCTTGAGGGAGTTGTGGACTTCGTCGAAAAGGGAAACCTGAAGCAGTTTCCCGGCCGCGCCCCCATTTTCCGGCCCGGAGAGCAGGAGCACACCCACGGCGATGATATGCCCTCCTTCCGGTATTGCACGGAGACAGTTCTCCATGGCGATGGGATATCCCGCAAAGAGCTTCTCGGCGGCCTCTCCGGATATGGAGACTCCATCGTTGCCGGAGGAGGCAGGGGGAAGTTCCGGGTGCATCTCCACACGAACTGTCCGGAGGAAGTGATTGAACACCTTTCGGCAAAGGGGAGCCTTGGCTTTCAGAAAGTCGATGATATGCGGCGTCAGGTGGAGGCGCGGAAACACCCCCTCTCTCCCGTGGCCGTTCTGACAGATTCCTGCTGCGATCTCCCGCCGGAGATCCTGGACAGGTACCAGGTACACACCGTTCCCCTCACCATCTCTTCCGGCGGGTGTGAATACCTGGACAAGCTGACCCTGAAGCCGGGCCGGATGTACAAAGACCTCCGGGAAACCGACAGGAGTTTCAGCACCTCCCAGCCCGCTTTCGGAGAGTTCCTGAAACAGTATTCTTTCCTGGCCTCATGCTATGAAAGCGTCATTTCCCTTCATCTTTCCTCTGCCCTGAGCGGCACGTGGAGCGTGAGCAGAAAGGCCGCCGACCACGTCGGAGGAGAGAATATCCATGTTCTCGACAGCAGAAATGTGTCCGGAGGGCTCGGGCTTCTCGTGCTGAAAGCCGCTGAAGCCGCCGCGGAAGGAAAGAGCGCGGAGGAAATCCTGGACATTGTCCGGCGTTCCATTCCCCGGACCAGGCTGTTCGCAGGCCTGAATTCACTCAGGTATCTTGTGCGGGGAGGACGGGCAGGGGCCATGGCAGGGTACGTCGGCGAAATGCTGAACCTGTTCCCCATGATCACCGTGGACCCGGAAGGAAAGGCGTGCAGCTTCGGAAGGCCCGGCAGCGAACGGGCGAACCGGAAGAGGATGCTGGCCCAGTTCAAAAAACTGACTGAGCGGCACGGACTGGAAAAATATGTGGTTCTCCATGCCGGCGCGCCGGACACGGCGGAAGATCTCGCCGCTGAGCTGGAGGGAATCTGCGGCGTCGCCCCGGAATATGCAATGGAGATTTCACCGGTGGTGGGAATCAATACAGGGCCTGGTTCTGCAGGATTCGCCATGATCCTGGAAGACTGAAGAAAAAGGAACGCGCGGGGTGGGGTGCGGAGGATCCGGTCCCGGACCGTTTGTGCAGCGGAACACATCCGGAAGGAGTGGAAGGAATGAAGAAACGTTTGACAGGCTGTGCATTCATCGTACTTATAGTATCTCTCTCGGCAGGTTCTGCGGCATTCGGGGCCGGGTTTGCCCTCTACGACTTCAGCGCCCGGGGCAATGCTCTCGGCGGGGCCATGGTGGGACGGGCGGACGACCCGTCCGCCCTCGCGCTGAACCCGGCCGGCATTACCCAGATTCCGGGGAGCGCCTTTCTGGCGTCCGCTGGCTTTCTGCTGCCCTACGGCACTGTCTCTGTCGCAGGCGGAGGTGTCTCCACAGACCAGAATGACAGGACCTTCATTCTGCCGAACTTGTACTATACGAGGCAGATGAGCGACACCCTCTGGTTCGGCATCGGCGTCATGTCCCGCTTCGGCCTCGGGACCGATTTTCCCGGGGACTGGTTCGGCAGGTACAACAGCTACCGGGCGATGATCGAATCGGTCTCGGTCAACCCGAATCTCGCCTGGAAGGTCAATGACTCCCTGTCTCTGTCCCTGGGTATCGAAGCCCTGTGGTTCGAGGCCGACCTGAGGAAAAAGATCGATCCCACAAGGGGAGCGGCTTCGAACCCGGCGACGGATATTGACTTCCGGCTGAAGGGAGACGACATCGCTCTCGGCTGGAACGTGGGGCTTCACTACAGGATGGACGAGGCGACGAGGATAGGCATCCACTACCGCAGCAGGGTGAAGCTGGCCCTTTCGGGGACCGCGGCCGCCCAGTGGCTCATGGGGTCGGATTCCACGGGAGGGCACGTGGACCTTACCCTGCCGGAAATGGTCATGTTCGGCATCAGCAGGCAGGTTTCCCCGAAGCTGAACGTGGAGATTGGGGCCATCTACACCGGCTGGGACAGCTATGAATCCCTCGCCTTCACCTTCGACAAGCCGCTTCTGGGCATACTGCCCACCAGCTCCTTCTCTCCGAAAAACTGGGGAAGCGTCTGGCGGTACCAGATCGGCTTCGAATACAAACATTCCCCCGAGTGGACCTGGAGGCTGGGCTACACCTACGATCAGGAACCCATGCCCCTCTCGACGCTGGACTACCAGGTTCCCACGGGAGACCGTCAGCTCCTGTCCGTCGGCTTCGGCTACTCGAAGGACAGCTGGTCCCTTGACTTCGCCTACACCTACCTGCTCGCCGGCGACAGGCAGTTCGATGCGCGTCCGCTGGAGGGAATACCCGGCTCCCGCTCCCATGACATGGGAGCCAACATCTTTATGATCAGCTTCAGCATGAGGCTGTAGGCCACCGAAGGAGAAAAAGAGAAGCGGACCCGGAAACGGGTCCGCTTCTCTTTCAGGCTCTCTCCGGCCGTCAGATTACCGGAATGTGCAGATCCGGCGTGCCCTGGGGCGACACACGCACGTCCGGCTCGTTGAGGGCGACGTGTTCGATCACCCATTCTGCCCACTTGACCTTTTTCTCCATGAGGCGCATGTGCTCCTCGTCGGAGTTGAAGGGGTTGTAATACCCCGCGGTCGGCGCCGGTTCGAACTTGAAGTAGCAGGGGGCGTAGACCTTCGCGACCTCCGGGGCGTCGTACAGGCGGTTCGATCCGCCGTAGGAGTCGAAGGTCCAGATGTAGAAGTCGATGGGAATATCCGTCACCGACCGGATGGCGGCCATCTGGGGCAGGGTGAGGTCCGCCACGGGGTTGAAGGAGCTTGCGCCGAGCTGCTGGGCCAGAAGAGCCCCGGCGGGGGAGGAGACTCCTGCCCATACGGAGAGCTTGATCACGATATCCTTCGGGAAGTTCCCCTGTTCCTGCATTTTCCCCACGAGGGCCAGAACGCCCCGGTCCACGAGCATGAACCCCCGGAAACCGATCTCGTACATCCTCAGCATGTCGGCGATCACCTTGCGGATTTCGTCCGATCCGCGATGGTTCAGCCCCCCGCAGCGCTGGCCGTCCGGAGTGACGAACTGCCGCCCGATGTCCCACGCGTTCCTCGGCCCGGGGATGGCGATGACCTCCATTTTTTCCTCTGCGGCCATCTGGGCGAAGTCCTTCAGTTCGGCGTCGTCGTAGAGGGTTCCTCCCTGGCAGAAAGAGACCAGCCGGTGAATGGGCACGTTCCGCTTTCTCCGCTCCCGGATCAGGGCCTCAAGGACCTTCGGCCCCTCCACGCCCGACATTTCGATGCGGTAATGGCATCCGTCGGGGAAGCTCTTTCCGCTCCCGGGCCGGTCGTACAGGTCCCGTCCGGGAATTCCCGCCTGTTCCATCATTTTTGACACTGCATCCAGAGTAACTGCCATGTTCATTCCTCCTGTCGTTTTCTCTCCGGGACCGGCTGCCTGCCCGGATGGTCGTGTTCGCTGCCCCGCTCTCTGTGCCCGAGTTCTGCGCTGATGCTGTTCGCTGCGTCCAGAAGGGCGGGGACGATGGTTCTTTCGGCTTTCTCCATATCGGGATGCCGGAAGGTCGGAAAAGAGACGCTGATGCCCGCGGCCACCTTTCCCGAGGCCAGAAAAACAGGGGCTGCAAGGCAGGAAAGCCCTGCGTGGGATTCCTCAGTATCCCGGGCGAAGCGATCCGTCCGGATCGTTTCAAGTTCCGCAAGAAGCATGCCCAGCGATTTCACCGTCCGATCCGTGAACTTCAGGAAGGATGTGCCGGAAAAGAGTTTCTTCACGGCATCAGCCGGCAGAAAGGCGAGAATGGCCTTCCCGAGGGCGGAGCAGTAGGCGGGCATTCTCTGCCCTACCGGGAGATTCACCCGGATCATTTCATCGCACTGTATCCTTTCCACGTACACGATGTCCGCTCCATCGAGACAGCCCAGATTCACCGCCTCGCCCACACTGTCTGACAGTCTGCGCAGTACCGGTCCGGCCAGATCCCGCACGTGCCGCATATCCGGAGCGGTTCCCCCCAGAAGGGAGAACTTCGGCGTATTGGAGTACTTGCTGTTCAGGGGATTCTGCCGTACATAGCCCATTTCTCTCAGGGTCGCGAGAATCCGGTAGGCTGTACTCTTGTCGATGCCGAGCCGGCCGTCGATCTCCGTGACCCCGAGTTCTCCCTCTTCGGCCAGCATCTCGGCAATCCTGAACGCCCTGATGACGGACTGGAGCAGCTGCCGCGGATTGTCTTTCCGTTTCACCATGGAATTCCTCCCAATGTCCTTCCCGTTTGTGTTTTGACTATCAAAATAACGTTTTGCATGAATGGCATCAAGGTATCTCTTTCTCTCGTACCTGTCAAGTACGGCGGGTTTATTTCCCGTCGCGGAAACACTTGACAATATATCCATGTTGAAGATAATAAAGACACCATGTTCCAGAACCATTATGTTTTCAAGAAACGTGGAGTTAATCTAAGGGAGGTGCTTCAATGAAGAACAGAAACCTGGGTGCGTTGTTAGTGGTCGCAGCTTTTGTCGCATGCGTTTTCACAGTCGGTTTTATTTCACCCGCCATTGCTGCGGATGAAAAGGTTTTCCAGTGGAAATTCCAGAGTCATCATACCCCCGGTTCCCTCGCAGTCGAATCCGTCATCAAGCCCTTTATCGAAAGAGTGGAAAAAATGTCCGGCGGCAGGCTGAAAATGAGCCTTCATTATGCCGGAGAACTTGTGGATTATGCGGAAGTGGACAAGGCCCTCCAGGCCAACATGATCCAGATTTCCAACACAAGCTCCCTGTTCTTCAGGGGTGCTATCCCCATGGGATGGGTCACGGCACCCAACA